>NZ_JBAZUD010000086.1:0-22145 GCF_041661565.1 Mesorhizobium sp. | reverse complement strand
AAATCGAGCGGATTGACACCCAAACGCAGGCTGGAAATGACGTGCAGGCCGATCCAGATGATCAGCAGCGCCCCGATCATGCCCAGCATGCGGGTATCGATCTCGGTCGCCTTCAGGAACCGGGCGACGACGCCGAGTTCGGACGCACGCGCTGTGTCGGCCTGCGTGTTGGTCGTCGTGTCGGTCATGATGTCCTCCACCGGCTCGCACTGTGATGCGAATGCTGTAAACCAGCCTAGAAGCTAGCCGCACGAGGCGGAAGCACAAATCTTCTTGAGAAAACGCCGCGGCTTTGGGCCGCGGCGTCGAAACGGAGAGGAACAGGGAGCCTTAATTGCAGACGGCGATGGTGCCGGCTGCGACGCCCGCGCAGACCTCGTCCTTCTTGATCCAGCCTGCGTCGATGACGACGTTCAGATTGTCCTTGGTGATGGCGACCGGGGTCAGGAACAGCGACTTGACCGTGTTGCCGCCCGGCGTGGTGAAGTCCTTGGCGCCGGCGATGTCGGCCGGCTTCTTGCCGTCGGCAAGCTGCGAGGCGATCTCGGCGGCGTTCTTGCCGAGTTCGCGTGCGTCCTTCCACACCGACACGGTCTGTGTGCCCAGCGCGATGCGGTTAAGGGCGGCATGGTCGCCGTCCTGGCCCGAGACCGGAACGGTGCCCGCCAGCCCCTGCGCCGTGAGCGCCGCCACGACGCCGCCGGCGGTGCCGTCATTGGCCGCGACCACCGCGTCGACCTTGTTGTCGTTGGCGGTCAGGAACTGTTCCATGTTCTTCTGGGCGTTGGCGGGCAGCCAGCCATCCGTATAGGCCTCGCCGACATTCTTGATCTTGCCGCTGTCCATCGCGTCCTTGAGCACTTCCATCGAGCCCGAGAACAGGAAATCGGCATTCGGATCGGCGCCGGAACCCTTGATGAAGACATAGTTGCCTTCAGGCTTGGCCTTGAACACTTCGCGGGCCTGCAAGCGGCCCACTTCCTTGTTGTCGAAGGTCAGGTAGAAGACATCCTTGTTTTCGATCAGACGGTCGTAGCCGACGACCGGGATGCCTTCGTCCAGGGCCTTCTGTACGGCGGGACCGATGGCCGAGGCATCCTGCGCCAGGATGATCAGCGCGTTGGCGCCCTGCGAGATCAGGCTCTCGACATCGGTAAGCTGCTTGCCGGGATTGGACTGCGCGTCGGCCGAGATATACTTGTCGCCGGCGGCTTCGAGCGCCGCCTTGATCGCCGCCTCGTCTGTCTTCCAGCGCTCTTCCTGGAAATTCGACCAGGAAACGCCGACGACCTTGTCCTTCGCGTGCGCGACCGACGCCAGCGTCAGCGACATGGCGACCCCCGCCAGGATGGCGGCTGTGAATCTTTTCATGATATCCTCCCTGCGCCGCGTATGGCGCGACCAAACTGACCCTGAGGCCGGCACAGAGACCCATTTTTTCGAGCCTCGAAAAAATACTGGTCCAACACCCTGACACTGTCAACATCGATTCTGATGGACCTGGATGGGCTCGCCAGTTTTTTTCGAGACCCGGAATAAATAATGACAGGGTGGTGGGCTTCTGACAGTATTTGATCGGCGCGTGTCTTCAAAGCAACGGGCTTCGACCCCAAGGGACGCGGACGTGTCGGGAATAAAGGCGCGCGAAACGGGAACCTGCAGGGGCGAGGCGTTTCAGATGTTGCTGATGACCTTGAGGCAGGAAAGGTCGCTGCGACCGGGAGGATTGAAGAGACATGTCGGTTGGGATCCGCCACGACGATCTGCGCCGGCGCAACCGCGCAATGGTGATCGCGGCCGTGCGCCGGACCCCACAGCCATCCCGCACCGAAATAGCCGCGACCACGGGCCTCAGCCATTCGACCATCTCGGCCATCTCCGCGGACCTGATCGACGAAGGAATCCTGGCCGAAAGCAAGCCCAATGAACCGGCTTCACTGAAACGCGGCCGCCCGCAGGTTGGACTGGGCCTCAATCCCGAGGCGGCGACGGTGATGACGGTGGTGCTGTCGCTGAACTTCCTGTCAGTTGCCGTCATCGACTATGCCGGCCAGGTCATCGCCGAGGAACAACGCCGGCTGGACACGCTGACGATGAGCCGCGACGCGCTGATAGGCGAATGCGTTGCGATCGTGCGGCGCCGCCTCGAGGATCCGGATCTCGACATACGCGGCGTCGCCCGCATCGCCCTGGCGATCCAGGGCATCACCGATACGGATGCCCGAGCCATGCTGTGGTCGCCGATCACGCCGCACACCGACATCGCCTTCGCCGATGTGCTGGAAGACGAGTTCGGCATCCCCGCCACCATGGAGAACGACTGCAACATGATGGCGGTGGCCCTGCGCTGGCGCGATCCACGCCGCTATCGCGACGATTTCATCGCAATCCTGCTGTCGCATGGCATCGGCATGGGGCTGGTGCTCAAGGGCGAGCTTTTTTCCGGCACCCATTCCTCGGGTGGCGAGTTCGGCCACATGATCCATCGGCCGAACGGCGCGCTCTGCCGCTGCGGACGGCGTGGCTGCGTCGAGGCCTATGCCGGCAACTACGCGATCTGGCGCAACGCCAGGGAGATGGGGGAGGATGCCGAACCTGTCGATGTCAGCGACGCGGAGATGCGTGTGCTGGCATCCACGGCACGCGAAAGGGACGGGCCGGAACGCGAAGCCTACCGCAAGGCGGGCGAAGCGCTCGGCTTCGGCCTGGGCAGCCTGTTCGCGCTGATCGATCCCGCACCCGTCGCCATGGTCGGCGTCAGTGCCGCCGCCTTCGACCTGATCGAGCCCGCGCTGCGCGAGGCCATCGCCCAGACGGCCGGCGGGCAGCACTCGAAATCGATTTCTTTCGATACCGAGCCGAACGAACTGCCCCTGATCCGCGAAGGCTGCGCCATGCGCGCGCTCACCTTCGTCGACCAGCAGATCTTCGCGCCGGGTGTCCAGGCAAGAGCGGGTGCGGCTGGGAAGAACGTTGCCTGATCAAGCGCCGGATGTGTTGAGATCCAGGTCAGGCCGGGTCGAGAATGGTGGATTGCGAGAACCGGAACGGAGCGGACATTTGGGTCCGTGAGTACCGGAAGCGCAGGAAGCCGCCATTCGCAGGCCGGCATCACCTGAATATCAGCATATCCCTAATCTTCGCGGATCGCGTAACCTGCCCCGCGGATGGTGCGGATGACGTCGGGCATGCGGCCGTTGTTGACGGCCTTGCGCAGCCGGCCGACATGCACGTCGACCGTGCGTTCGTCGATATAGATCGTCTCGCCCCAGACATTGTCGAGCAACTGGCTGCGCGAGAACACCCGGCCGGGGTGACGCATCATGAATTCGAGCAGGCGGAATTCGGTCGGCCCGAGCCGGATCTCGCTCTTCTTGCGATAGACCCGGTGCGACTCGCGGTCGAGCACGATGTCGCCGACCTTGAGGACGCTGGACAGCACTTCCGGCTTGGCGCGGCGCAGCAGCGCCTTGACCCGGGCCATGAACTCCGGCGTGGAGAACGGCTTCACCAGATAGTCGTCGGCGCCTGTCGAGAGGCCGCGTACACGGTCGCTTTCTTCACCCCGCGCGGTCAGCATGATGATCGGCAGCCGCTCGGTCTCGGGTCGCATCCGCAGGCGACGGCAGAGTTCGATGCCGGACACCGCCGGCACCATCCAGTCGAGCACCAGAAGGTCGGGGACATTCTCCTGCAGCCGGATCTCGGCTTCGTCGCCGCGCGTCACCACCTCGACCTGGTAACCCTCGGATTCCAGATTGTAGCGCAGCAGAACGCCCAACGGCTCCTCGTCCTCCACCACCATGATGCGTGGCGCGATCATCGGCTGGTCACCCTTATGGTCATGCCGCCGGCGCGGACATCGCCGTTTCGTCCTGCTTCGGACGGTTGGCGGGCAGTTGCGTGCCGGTGAGCACATAATACGCATTTTCCGCGATGTTGGTCACGTGATCGCCAATGCGTTCGAGGTTCTTGGCGCAGAACAGCAGATGCGTGCAGGCGGTGATGTTGCGCGGATCCTCCATCATGTAGGTCAGGAGCTCGCGGAACACCGAAGTGTACTTGATGTCGATGCGCTCGTCGTCGGCGCGCAGCTTCGCCAGCGCGGCGGCGTCATGCGCCGCATATTCCTCGATCACGCCCTGCACCTGGATCAGCACCAGCTGCGCCATCGTGTCGATGGAGTTTGACAGGTCGCGCGGCGTGACGGTGAGGCCAACCGTGCCGACGCGCTTGGCGATGTTCTTGGCAAGGTCGCCGATGCGCTCGAGGTCGCCGGCCATGCGGATCGAACCGACGACATGCCGCAAATCGTCAGCCATCGGCTGGCGCCTGGCGATCAACGTGATGGCGCGGTCGTCGAGTTCGCGCTGGCGCGCATCCATGATGGCGTCGTCGGAGACCACGCGCTGTGCCAGCGCATTGTCCGAATTCAGCAGCGCCTTGGTCGCGCCGCCGACCATCGAGCCGGCGAGATCGCCCATGTCGCTGATCAGCCTGCTGATCTGGCCGAGATCCTCGTCGAAAGAAGCGACTGTATGTTCGCCCATGATCCTGTCCCTCGTATGCCTGAGCTCAGCCGAAACGGCCGGTGATGTAGTCCTGCGTGCGCTTCTCGCGGGGCGACGTGAAGATCTTTTCGGTGCGGTCGAACTCGACCAGCTCGCCCAGATACATGAAGGCGGTCTGCTTCGACACGCGCGCCGCCTGCTGCATGTTGTGGGTGACGATGACGATCGTGTAGTCCGCCTGCAACTCGTCGATCAGTTCCTCGATCTTGGCGGTCGACAGCGGATCGAGCGCCGAGGCCGGCTCGTCGAGCAGGATGACTTCCGGCTTCACCGCCACGGTGCGCGCGATGCAGAGCCGCTGCTGCTGGCCGCCGGAGAGGCTGAGCCCGCTGGCATTGAGCTTGTCCTTGACCTCGTTCCACAGTGCCGCGCGCTTCAGCGCCTGCTCGACACGGCCGTCCATTTCCGACTTGCTGAGCTTCTCATAGAGCCTGACGCCGAACGCGATGTTCTCATAGATCGACATCGGGAACGGAGTCGGCTTCTGGAACACCATGCCGATCTTGGTTCGCAGCAGGTTGAGATCCTGCGAGCGGTCGAGGACGTTCTGGCCGTCGAGCAGGACCTGGCCCTCGGCCGTCTGCCTGGGGTAGAGCTCGTAGATTCGGTTGAAGACGCGCAGCAGCGTCGACTTCCCGCAGCCAGAAGGCCCGATGAAGGCGGTGACGCTGCGCTCGGGCAGCGACAGGTTGATGTCCTTCAACGCCTTGCTCTGGCCGTAGAAGAAGTTGAGGTTCTTGACTTCGATCTTGGCCTTGGCGGCTGCCTCGGCGGCGATCGTCATGTCTGGAGACAACATCTGGCTCATTTGTCCTCTCTGCGTCCGGTCATGCTGCGCGCAAAGATGCTGAGCGCGAGAACCGTCAATGTGATGATGAGTGCGCCGGTCCACGCCAGTTGCTGCCATTCCTCGTAGGGGCTGAGAGCGAACTGGAAGATGGTCACAGGCAGGCTGGCCATCGGCGCGTTGAGATTGCTCGACCAGAACTGATTGTTGAGCGCGGTGAAGAGCAGTGGCGCCGTCTCCCCGGTGATGCGGGCGATCGACAGCAATATGCCGGTGACAATGCCCGACAGGGCGGCGCGGTAGGCGACCGACTTGATCACCACCCAGCGCGGCGCGCCGATCGCGGTGCCGGCTTCGCGCAGGGCGTTCGGCACCAGGTTGAGCATGTCCTCGGTGGTGCGAACCACGACGGGGATGACCAGAATGGCGAGAGCGACAGAACCGGCAAGTGCCGAGAAATGCCCCATCGGCCGCACCATCAGTTCGTAGACGAACAGGCCGATGATAATCGAAGGAGCCGACAGCAGGATGTCGTTGATGAAGCGCACCACGGTGGTGAGTTTCGAAAAGCGTCCGTATTCCGCCATGTAGGTGCCGGCAAGCACGCCGATCGGCGTCCCGACGATGACGGCGATGACCGTCATCACCACGCTGCCGTAGATGGCATTGAGCAGGCCGCCGGCGTCGCCTGGCGGAGGCGTCATTTCGGTGAACACCGACAACGAAAGGCCAGCGACGCCTTTGTAGACAAGAGCGCCGAGAATGAGCGCCAGCCAGGCAAGCCCGATGCCCGCCGCGACCAGGCAGAGCGTCATCATCACGGAATTCCGGGTCTTACGGCTGCGGTGAAGCGACTGGGCTGTCGACATCGGTCAGGCTCCGGTGCGGGCGTCGATGCGCATCAGCATGTAACGTGCGATGGCAAGGATCAGAAAGGTGATGACGAAAAGGATCAGGCCCAGCGCAATCAGCGATGACGTGTAAAGCTCGCCATCGGCCTCGGTGAATTCATTGGCAATGGTCGCCGAAATCGTGGTGCCGGGCGCGAACAGCGAGGCGCTGATGCGGTGCGCGTTGCCGATCACAAAGGTCACGGCCATGGTCTCGCCGAGTGCCCTGCCCAACCCCAGCATGACACCGCCCATGATGCCAACGCGGGTGTACGGAATGACGACGCGGCGCGTCACTTCCCAGGTCGTGCAGCCAATGCCGTAGGCGGACTCCTTGAGGACCGGCGGCACCGTGTCGAAGACGTCCTTGGTGATCGAGGTGATGAAGGGCAGCACCATGATGGCTAGGATCATCGACGAGGTCAGCAGGCCGATGCCGTAGGGCGGGCCGGCGAACAGGCTCGATAGTCCCGGAACGTCGTGGAACAGATTGATGAAAAAAGGCTGGATTGTGGTCTGCACGAACGGGGCGAAGATGAACAGGCCCCATATGCCGTAGATGATCGAGGGGATACCGGCCAGAAGTTCCACTGCGATGCCAATAGGCCTGCGTAGAGGGCGCGGGCAAAGCTCGGTGAGGAATATGGCGATGCCGATGCCGATGGGCACAGCGATCAGGATGGAGATAGCGGCGGTGACGACAGTGCCGTAAATCGGCGCCAGTGCGCCAAATTTCTCGGTCACCGGATTCCAACTCTCGGTTGTCAGAAACGAAAACCCAAATTTGGACATCGCCTGCCACGATCCGACGATCAGCGAAATCGCCACGCCGCCGAGAATCACCAGGACGAGAACGGCGGAGAAGCGTGTGGCCCCCCGGAAGATCGCATCCGTGAGCGCGAAGCGCCGCACCGTCGCTTCCCTGGCCTGCATGGCGGCTGAGGATGGCATGGCTTGGGAAACGGTAGTCATCTAGCCCTCTCGCTCGAAATGAACGGGAGGGCGCCTGGAAAGCGCCCTCCCAATTCAGGATTACATGGCCGAATAGAGCGGCTTGCCGTCGCTGCCGACAACTTCCTTGGCCCAGGTGTCCTCGATGCTCTTGACCACCACGTCGGGCATCGGGACATAGTCGAGTTCTGCGGCCATATCGTCGCCCTTCGCGTAGGACCAGGCGAAGAACTTGAGAGCTTCACTCGTGGCTGCAGCGTCGTCGGGCTTCTTGTACAGAAGAACCCACGTCGCCGCCGTCATCGGCCAGGATTCAGCTCCCGCCTGATTGGAGAGAATGACGCCGTAGCCCGGCTGCGAGCTCCAGTCGGCATTGGCTGCCGCGGCCGAGAAGGCCGCCGCCGTCGGTTCAACCTTCTTGCCATCCTTGTTGATCATGTCGGTATAGGTGAGCTTGTTCTGCTTTGCATAAGCATACTCGACATAGCCGATCGCACCGCCAGTCTGTGCGACGTTATTGGCGACGCCTTCGTTCCCCTTCGCGCCGATACCCACCGGCCATTCAAGCGCGGTGTTGACGCCGACCTTCGACTTCCAGTCGGCGTTAACGTCTGCGAGATAGTAGCTGAAGTTGAACGTGGTACCCGAACCATCGGAACGGTGCACCACAGCGATCGCCTGCGAAGGCAGCTTGGCATCGGGATTGAGCTTCTTGATCGCGGCGTCGTCCCACTGGGTGATCTTGCCGAGGAAGATGTCGGCGAGGGTCGGGCCGTCGAGAACCAGTTCGCCGGGCTTGATGCCTTCCAGATTGACGACGGGGACGATGCCACCCATCACCATCGGGAACTGGACGAGCCCAATCGACTTGAGATCCTCGCCTTTCATCGGCGCGTCGGAAGCGCCGAAGGTCACGGTCTTGGCCTTGATCTGCTTGATGCCGCCGCCGGAGCCGATCGACTGATAATTGAGACCGTTGCCGGTCTCCTTCTTGTAGGCGTCAGCCCACTTCGCATAGATCGGATAGGGGAAAGTTGCGCCAGCGCCGGAGATATCCGCCGCCATAGCCGCGGAAAGGGTGAAGGTGGACGCCGTGGCCATTGCAATCGCAACGGCCGCCGAGCGGATGAAATGTTTCATGGGGCCTGCTCCTGTTCGGAAGATGGTCTCTTGGCGCCATTCCTTGCGGCGCCCGCTGAGGCCAATAGACTTCGATTATAACAGTCGCATGACAGTTTCATGTCGCCCCGGTAACGCGTCATCGGAGCGGGGGAAACGCCGGTCGGCCGGCGCGCGCGATGAAGCCCGGCTTTGCTTCCGAAATCAGCGACTTGCGCCATTCGCGACCGGAACCGGCTGGCGATTCCGGAGTCTGCGGATCGGCGAATAAAATCCGGACGGGAGCGCGTTGCTCGCGGCCAGAGCGGGTCGTGGCCGGGCCGTCGCCGAAAACAGGTCCGTTGGGGTAGGACGACGCTGTTCCATGCCGGCGGTCGCTGCTCCCGCCCGTAACCGGGAAGGGCGAAATTCGAATATGGGTATTGTCGTGGCTGGACACGGCCTTTGATATGGTGCGATCGCGCCATGGTCTTGCGCCGGCAACGAAAGATGATTCTCTTGGATGCCGGGCGAGGCACCCTGCGCCGGCGTTTCTCCCCAGAGCTGGCTGCCGCCGGCGCTGCACTCGACGTCTGATCAGGGCCGGAGAGCCGATCGATTGGACAGGCAAGTGTCCATGCCGGAATCCGTCGGCAGCGGCTGCGCTGTTGCGCCCGGTTGTCGGCGCGCGCTATGCCGCTATATAAGCGTCCCAGGGGTATTATTGATGTTCGGACGAATTGTGCCTGTTTGCCTGGGGCTGGCGCTGCTTTTCGGCAGCGGTTGCTCGCGCGCCTATGACGGCACCGTCATCATTCCAAGGCCGCTCGATGTCCGGCGGTTCTGGGACAGGCCGCCGCCGAATGTGGAATATGAGGCAGCGCAGCCCGAAGCTGGCGCCTTTCCAGTCGCGCCGCAGCCTCCCAAGCTATTCTCCGAGCGCAGGGTCGACTCCGGCAAAGTTCGACGGCATTCGACAACGCTGGCGCCGAAGTCGTCGAATGCCGGGCCCGAGAAGCAGTTGCAATGCAGGAATGCGAGCGAACCAGGCAAACGGGTTCGCATGGTCTGCGAATAGCCGGCTGGCGCCAATTGCCTCAGAGCGAGGCGGCGCCTTTCTTTGGCTCCTTCGCTCCGAGCTTATCAAGCGCGAAACGCACCTGGCGCAAATCATCCTGCCAGCCGTCGTCGTCGCCCATCGGGCTTTCGGAAGCGGCCCGCTGCAACCCGCGCGCCTCGGACTCGATCTCGCGCAGCTCAGCGATTTTCTGTTCGGTGGACAGGGTCTCGTCTTCGACGATCTCCAGTATCCGCATTTCCCTAAACGTGGCCATGGCGTTTCTCCCCGGCTGGTGTCCAACCCAACGCCGTGCATTAAGCTCCGTTCCACGCGATGCGGCGCGCGGAGCATCCGCGGCCATGCTGGAAAGATCGGTTTCACATTCGGAGGCCTGAAACCTTCGCCCGGCCTTCGGCGTTGATGCGCAAAGGAGAACGCAGATGTCGATGCATTTCACGGTGTCGGAACTGAAGAAAAGTATCTTTCATTCGCTGGGGCTGGACGCGACGACGTTGAACCCTGACCAAAACCTGTTGCTCGAATGCTATCTGGCAGGGCAGGTCCCGCAATCCGCCTGGAACGACTACGTCCTGGAAACGCCCGCCCTTGCGCGGCATGCCGAGGACAGGCGACGCGCTCATCACTGAGCCATGTTTGAGGTCCACATCTGGCGCCTCGGAATAGTGCTGCTCACCTCAGAAAGTTCTTGGGCGAACACAGCAAAAAGGCCGGCAACGCGCCGGCCTTTGCTCTCGCTTCGACATCGCGCCAGTACATCCGTGGTCGCGCGCCAAAGCGAATTGCCTCCAGTAGACAGACTATTGGTTAACGAAAAGTTAACGTCGACGGTTGCCCTGCCCAGAGGCTAGGGCGTCGCAGGTTGCGCTGGCTGCGACCCCTGCTGATCACCGCCCGTACTCGATTGCGGCGTCGGGTTCTTGTCGACCTGGGGGTTCTGGTCGACCGGTTCGCTGTTGGTGTCGGTCTTGGCTTTCGTGGGATCGGTTTCGCCTGGGTTGGAGCCCGTGGAACCAGCGGTCGAACCGCTTCCCTCCTGCGTTGCTTCCGTCTTCGCGCTCACGCCATAGGTCTCGGCGATACCCCAGGCTATGACCGCCAGCAGCAGTCCACCGAGCAATATAGCCAGCACGGGCCGCCCCAGGCCACCTTGCCGGGCTCTGTTTTCGGAAATGTTCTTGGTCATCGCAGTGATACCTTCCAAAGGATTTGGCGCCTGCACGTGGCGCAGGCCCAGTCGAGGTTTCCCATGACTAGCGATCGTTGAAACGCCCGTCGCCACTGAGCCAAACAAGTGGCGAGCGTCGATGTTCCCAAGACATTCAAAAATGCTGCGCGTACGGTCCGGCGAGAAGCTGCTCATCGCTATGAAAGACTTAGATATTTGGCGATTTGAATGGGTGTGGCCTGCGCCAACAAAATTCTTGGTACGCCAAAGGGGAATCGAACCCCCAGACGCACGACCGGCCCAATTTGTTGTGCTTGCCGCTCCGCATCGCGCCGGGCCGTCTCGATGTGATCCCTGAAAACTATCGCGCCGCCTATATCGAGGAAGAAGACCCCACCAAGGGCTTCGAGCTTTCGACCTGCATCGCAGACGTCATTCGCGACGGCGAGACTGAGATTGCGTCCCTCAACGCGCAGATAGCGAAGATACAGGTCGAGGGACCGGCCAAGCTTGCCGCTGTGGAGCAGCAAATACGCGACAATGCCGTCGATGAGACCCTCCGTCTGGCGTTTGCCAAAGCTGGCGCGCACGATGGGCTGGTTGATGGTGCGATGGCGATCTTAAAGAAGCGGAACAAGTTCGAGGCGGAGAAGTCGTCAGATGACGGCGCCTATGCCGTACTCGCCCGAAACGCCACTTGGCCTCTCCAGGTTGATAGCGTCGTCCAGCAGTTCATGCAGAGCGACGAGGAGGCAGCCTATCGCCGCAAGTCCGCTGCCCCGCCGCCGGAAGCAATTTCACTCGGCTGCAGTCGGGCTTGAAGCGGCAGCACTGATTCGGGTCAAGCAAGTCAAGCAAACTAGAGAAACGCTGTCTCTGAGCTGTGTATCGACCCTGGTTTGATGTGAAAAATGGGCATGGAGGCCGTTTTTCACAGCAAAGAACCGAAGATTTGCCCCCGATTCCCTTTTTCGGAGTAATTGAAAGGTCATCTTCAACCAAGGGATTCGCCCCAGATGACTTTTCTCCAGATTGCATACGTCATGATCGCAATTTCTTACCTCGTCGCCGTGTTCGCAATCGGCACGATGCATTGATCACTAGGTGTTGGCTTCTATCAATTCCGTCACTCTGTCAGCCGGAAGCTTTCCAAACGCTGTGGACCAGTAACCACCCCCATGAGGGGCAAACAGCGCTTCGGCAAAATCACCCAAGAGCTCGATCAATATCGGGGAGTCAGGTCGAATCGGAACTCCCCGCCTTTGAAGCTCATCGATCGTTTGTTTCAAGTGAGTGGCGTATTCCGATGGTGCCTTACGGGAGAGATTTCGATGCTTGACTAGCACCGTGACACCTCCCATCACTCCCATGGAGACGCGATAATGTTCATCATCCAGCAGAACGCGATCTAGCACTCCTTTCCCCTCCCGTGCTGGTCGCGCGCCGCCCGCACATTTGGGGCGACGTGCATGCTTTTCGCGCTACAGGCGGCGGCTTTCGTCGCACAACTAGAGACTATGTAGGCGCTCGCTTGCGCCAGAGATACCCAGAAACTTGACTGACCCGCCAAATCACCTTAGCTTTAGGGCCAGTTAAAGAGGGAGAACCCCTGGCAGGATTTGAACCCGCGACCGCCGGATACGAAACCGGTGCTCTGTCCAACTGAGCTACAGGGGCATCGGGAGAAAGCAGGGCCTAAGCCCTGTTTTCCCGGAAAATCAGGTTCCCGATAATGTCCGGGCGATGAACCACATCACGCACCTCCTTTGTTAGCTGAAACACCTTCTTCGGACCCCGGCGCGCTAACGCCGGGGTTCTCCGTTTCAGTCTCTGGCTTATCGGAGAACCATGTGCGCCCGTCGCGACGGGCAAGCCCATCCAGCGACAGGCGATATAGCGTCATCCCGACCGTCTTCTCGTGGACAGTCTTCTTGTACGTTTGCTCGATGAACTTTCGGATGTCGGCCGCCTTTGTGCCCGCGTCGCCTGCCAAGGCGAGCTGAGCAATTACCATTTCTCGTATGGTCGGCATGCTCTCTTCGACCGGCGTTGGCGCAACCAAGCTTGCCTTTCCGGCCTGTGATTGGCGACCGTCTTTGTCCGAGCCTTGGCCAGAGGCGCCAGTCTCAGCGATTTGATAACGGGCAGTACCCCACCTGATGCTCTCTTCGTAAGCCTGCTCGCCCATGGCTTCCCTGACGCGGGTCCATAGTTCAGGATCGCCTACATCAAAGCCGAATGTAGCGAACGCATTGATACCAAAAAGGCGCCGCCTTTCCGCGTCGACAATCTCCGCTGCTAGCGCTTTCTGCTTCTCCTCGAGAGCCGCTTTCGTCTCCACCGAACGAAGAATGCGCGCGATCAGCACCTTCATCGCGAGGATATCGTCTAGGCTGAAATCTGTGGGCAACGGTCTTGCTCCGAATCGTTCATCGAAGCACCCTATCCCATCAGAACACTACAGGCAACGCCACGCACAAAAAGGAAATCACGGTCTGACTACACAGGCATGATACCCAAGATTAACAAATCCTTTAGTCAGTCCCGGACGGATCACGAAAGGCGATCCACCGGGCGCGGATATTCAACATCGATAGCTGGGGCAGTTTGCGCGCTCCTATCAATATCGGCGCGCCAACGGTCGGCCGGGGGAAGCGCTGGCACGAACGCCCACCAGTCCAGCACGGCGCGCCTGTAGGCGGCGATGTCGAGCGCATCCTCGCACCCGACTCGCCAGCCATATTAGCCAAGGGTTAGCCCGGCGGGCTGGAGCAGTTTGTTGGCCTAGGCACAAGCTATTGTAATTTATTAGGAATTCCTGGTACGCCCAAGGGGAATCGAACCCCTGTTCCCGCCGTGAGAGGGCGGTGTCCTGACCGCTAGACGATGGGCGCGTTCAAGAACCGGCGATATAGGCCGCCGGCTGGGAAAAAGCAACTGGGGTTGAGCTGCTTTGCCAGATCGGGCAAAAGCCGGCTCCAAGCCTAGCGTTTCGGCTCGATCAGGTCCCACAGATTGCCATGCAGATCGGCGAAAACCGCCACCGTCCCGTAAGGCTCGTAGCGCGGCGCCTCGCGGAATTCGATGCCCTTCTCCAGCATCGCCGCATGGTCGCGGGCAAAATCATCGGTCTCGAGGAACAGAAAGACCCGCCCGCCGGTCTGGTTTCCGATGCTTTGCCGCTCCGCCTCGTCGGCAGCCTCGGCCAAGAGCAGCCTCGCGCCTTGGCCATTGGCCGGCGCGACGATGACCCAGCGCTTGCCGCCGCCGAGATCGAGATCCTCGACGAGCTGGAAGCCCAGCCGCTCGACATACCAGGCAATCGCCTCGTCATAGTGGGCGACGACCAGCGCCACGGTCGCGATACGGCGATGTTCGGCGAAACCGGTCATGTGCTGTTGCCGCGCTATTTGGTGCGGATCGCGAACTGGCCGATAAGCCGGCGCTCGGCGATGTCGTAGACGAAGATCGTTCGGCTGCCGTCGGCAAGCTCGGCGTCGATCGAGACACGGTTGCCGGACAGCGACTGACTGACCACCCTGGCGCCAACCGGCAGCACGATGTCGCCGCTCAGCGGCTCGCCTGCGGGGACCTGGATGTCGCCGGCCAGCGGCGGACTCACCGGCTGCGCCTTGCGGGCTTTGTAGACAATCGCCGCGATCACCACCATAAGGGCGAGGAACAGCAGGCCGAGATTGATGGCCATGAAGCGGACGAGCTTGCCGCGCATCTTTTCGACCTCGGGCTCGAGCGGCTTGTCCCCGCCTTCGGTAGCAAAAGAGTCCTTGTCGGCGGTGGGCCGGGCCATGGCAGAACATTCCGGATTGGGTTTTCGATGAGCGCTCATAACGAAGAGGCCCCCGAATTGATAGGGGACCAATCGATGGAAGCAGCACCCACCCTGCTGGTGGCCGGCGCGGACGCGGCCGGACAGCGCCTCGATCAATGGTTGGCGGCCAGCCTTGGGCCCGTCATGTCGCGCAGCCGCGTCCAGATGCTGATCAGGCAGGGCGCGGTTCGTATCGACGGCAAGCCCGTCGAGGAGACGAAGCGCAAGATGATCATGGGCGACAGCGTATCGGTCATCATGCCGGAGCCCGAGCCGGCCGAGCCGCAAGGAGAAAATATACCACTCGATGTGCTTTATGAGGATGACGAGCTGATCGTCATCAACAAGCCGGCGGGACTGGTCGTGCATCCGGGCGCCGGCAACTGGACCGGCACGCTCGTCAATGCGCTGATCCATCACTGCGGCGACAGCCTCTCCGGCATTGGCGGCGTGCGCCGGCCGGGTATCGTCCACCGCCTCGACAAGGAGACCAGCGGCGTCATGGTGGTCGCCAAGACCGATCGCGCCCACAAGGCACTGTCGGAGGCTTTCGCCGATCATGGACGGACCGGCGATCTCGAGCGCGCCTATCTGGCGCTGGTCTGGGGCATACCGCAGAGACCGACGGGGACTGTCGACGCGCCGCTCGGCCGCGCCGCCGACCGCGTGCGCCGCGCCGTCGTGCCGGAAGGCCGCGACGACGCCCGTCACGCCATCACCCACTTTGCAGTGCGGGAACGCTTCGGCGAAAGGCAGCAGGAATTCGCCACCGCAAGCCTGGTCGAATGCCGGCTGGAGACAGGCCGCACCCATCAGATACGCGTCCACATGGCCCATATCGGCCATCCGGTGATTGGCGATCCGGATTACGGCCAAGCCTTCCGCACCAAGGCCAACCGGCTGCCTGAACCGCTGAAGAGCGATGTGCAGGCATTTTCCCGTCAGGCTTTGCATGCCTGGCTGCTTGCATTTCGCCACCCCACTACCCATCTAACGATGAGGTTCGAGGCGCCTTTACCGGGGGACATGGAGGAACTCGTAAGCGGCTTTCGCACCCTTTGAACCCGTTCACGAATCGGCCTCAAAACCGACCTTTGAAAACCTGACTGACATTGTTCACTTCAGCGTGACACACTGTTTCGTGTTGAACAAAAGTCTGTCTTTTCTGGTTTTGTTCCTATATATAACGGTTGTCGCGGGTGAGCCTTCTGGTGCTCGCGTCACATGCCCGCCGCGTTTCGGGGGCATCACTCCAAGAGAGAGGGGGCGCTATCATGGCCCAGTCATTACCCAGTATCGTTTCCGGCGAAGGCGGCCTCAGCCGCTATCTGGAAGAAATCCGCCGCTTTCCCATGCTGCAGCCGCAGGAAGAGTACATGCTCGCCAAGCGATATGCCGAGCATGAAGACACGACCGCCGCGCACAAGCTCGTCACCAGCCACCTTCGGCTGGTTGCCAAGATCGCCATGGGCTATCGCGGCTACGGCCTGCCGATCGGCGAAGTGATCTCCGAAGGCAATGTCGGCCTCATGCAGGCCGTCAAGAAATTCGAACCCGAGCGTGGCTTCCGCCTCGCGACCTATGCCATGTGGTGGATCAAGGCCTCGATCCAGGAGTACATCCTGCGCTCGTGGAGCCTGGTCAAGATGGGCACGACTGCCAACCAGAAGCGCCTGTTCTTCAACCTCCGCAAGGTGAAGGGCAAGATCCAGGCTCTGGACGACGGCGACCTGAAGCCGGACCAGATCACCGAGATCGCGACGCGGCTGAACGTGTCCGAAGCCGAAGTGGTGTCCATGAACCGCCGCCTGTCGGGCGACGCGTCTCTCAATGCTCCGATCCGGGCCAGCGAAGGCGAATCCGGCGAGTGGCAGGACTGGCTGGTCGACGACCACGAAAGCCAGGAAGACATGCTGATCGAGCAGGACGAACTGGAAAACCGGCGCGGCATGCTGTCGGGCGCCCTGGCGGTGCTCAACGATCGCGAACGGCGCATCTTCGAGGCACGTCGCCTTGCCGAGGAGCCGTTGACGCTGGAAGAGCTGTCCGCGGAGTTCGACATCAGCCGCGAGCGCGTGCGCCAGATCGAGGTGCGCGCCTTCGAAAAGGTGCAGGATGCGGTCAAGGCCGCCGCCAAGCGCCAGACCCAGGCGCTACGCACCATCGAAGCCCAGCCGGCCGCTTAAACTGGCAGCGGCATTAACCAGAACGGCGGCGTCAGGAAACTGGCGCCGCCGTTTTCTTTTGTGGTTCGGCCGACTGCCTTTCATTGGTGTCTGCCGCAAGCCAAGATGACATCGTGCGGGATGTGGCCGGGGTATGGAAAGCTGACCGTGGAGACCTCAATGAATTGGGGCTTCGCCGAGCGTAGCCACAATGGACTGCCTCACAGTATCGTCCATTCTCGTTGAACTCATCGCCCTATAGGCCCTGCCCAAGCGCGATATGCCTTCGGCGATGCGCTCCGGTTCCTCGTAGGAATAGCAGAGGCGAATTGCGGGCAGCAATGGCTGGCCGGCATAGGACAGTCTGCCCGGATAGATCCTGACGCCATAGGACGGCGCCAGCCCCGATAACAGATCGACATCGGTCCCGGCCGGGAAAGTCGCCCAGAGGAAATACCCTCCAGGTGGCTTCCTGACCGCCGCCTCAGGCAGCGCCTTTGCCAGCGACGAGATCATTGCATCCCGGTGCAGGCGCAATTCCGTGACCAATTTCGCCACAAGTCCGTCGATCTGGTTTGTCCGCAACAGTTCAGCGAAGATGCGCTGGCTGAATGGGTTGGTGCCGCCATCGGCCTTGAAACTTGCCATCCGGCTGATGATCGCGGGCTCGGCTATGGCCCAGCCGATCCGAAGACCCGGCGCCACGATCTTCGAGGCCGTGCCCAGCCCGATCACCACGCCCCGAGCATCGAGGCTTTTGATCGGGGGAACCGGTTCTCCCTCGAATCGAATTCTCCGATAGGGGTCGTCCTCGATGATGAGAAACCCGAAGCGGCCGGCCAGTTCCACCAACTGGCGGCGCCGCGCCAGGCTGGTGGTGATCCCGGTCGGGTTGTGAAATTCCGGGACGTCGAAGAGCAGCTTGGGAAGCGGCCTCCCCTCGGCCTGATCGTTCACCAGCTGCGTTTCGAGATCGTCCGCGACGATCCCGTCATCGTCCTGCCGAATGGACAGGAACTCGACTTGATGCGTCCGCAGGATGCTGAGCGCCGTCATGTAGCTCGGCGCCGTTACGATCACCCGATCGCCCGGCTGCAGAAAGGCTCGACAGATCAAGTCGAGGCCATGCTTGGCCCCGTTCACGATCATGACGTTGTCGCGCCCGCAGGAAACGCCGTCAGCCCTAGCGAAGCTGACGATAAGGTCGCGCAGATCATCCAGTCCCAGCACCTCGGCATATTGCATGGTCTCGTGCCGGTACGCCGTCGCCGCAATGCCGGCTTCCCGCGTCACGTCAGGCAGGAATCGCGGAAAGGCATATCCGCCCGAAAGCTCTATGATGTCGTTGTAAAGAGGTCGACGGAGCACATCCGTCGCGGCGCGTGCCGCATCCGACTTCGGCAAGGTGGGCATGCTACATCACCCGGCTGAGAAACGTACGGGTGCGCGCTTCCCTGGGCGACTGAAGAACGCTCGCGGCTGGTCCGCTCTCCACGATCTCTCCGCCCACCATGAAATGCACGGTGTCGGCCACTTCCCTTGCGAAGCCAATCTCATGGGTCACCACGATCATCGTCATCCCGTCTTTTGCCAGTTTTTTCATGACCGCGAGCACCTCGCCCACCAGTTCAGGGTCGAGGGCCGAGGTTGGCTCGTCGAACAGGATCAGGCGCGGGCGCATCGCCAGAGCCCGCACGATGGCAACGCGCTGTTGCTGTCCGCCTGAAAGCTGTGCCGGATAATCGTGGAGCTTTTCGGCGAGCCCTATCGAAGCCAGCAACGCCGTGGCGCTCGCGATCGCATCGGCTTTCTTGACCCGCCGCAACGTGACGGGCGCCTCGATGATGTTCTCCAGCACCGTCATGTGCGGAAACAGGTTGAAGCGCTGGAACACCATGCCGATACCGGCTCGCTGGCGCGCCAGTGCCGCCGCGTCGAGTTCATGGAAGCGTCCATTGCGCAGATCGAATCCCACCGGCTCTCCGGCAACGAAAATCATTCCGCTCGTCTGCTCTTCAAGCCGGTTGATGCATCTCAACAGCGTCGACTTTCCGGCGCCAGACGGACCGATGATGCAGGCGACCTCGCCATCCCTGACATCGAGGCTGATATTCTTGAGCACCCGTGTCTCGGCGAAGGATTTGCTGACATCCATGACCTGAACGATTTTGTTGTTCATGCCGGCCGGTCCCCCTTGCCGGGCGCGCCATCTCGCGAGCGCCGGAACAAGCCTCTGACGCTGTCAAAGGCTGTCGTGCGGCCGCTCTGCACGAACCCGCGCGAGTAGCGGCGCTCGATGTAGTACTGGCCGATGTTCGCGACGGTGGTCAGCAGCAGGTACCAGAGGCTGGCCACGACGAGGAGTTCGAGGATGTGAAAGTTCTCGTTGTAGATGCGTGTGGCCTGCGTCAACAGATCTCCCGCAGCGATCACCGACACCAGCGACGATGTCTTCAGGAGCGAAACGAACTGGTTGCCCGCCGGCGGAACGATCACCCTGAGCGCCTGGGGCAGGACGATGCGGCTCAGCACTTTCCATGGCGGAAGTCCCAGCGCCTTGGCAGCTTCGCGCTGTCCATTGTCGACGCTCAGGATGCCGGCGCGTACAATCTCCGACATGTAGGCGCCTTCGTTCAGCCCAAGGCCGAGCAAGGCGGTTACCGCGGGCGTCATGATGCTGTTGGTCGACAGATGAAAGAGCACCTCGCCCCCGGGCAGCGAAAGTGTGAGCGCGGGAAAGATGATCCCGATGTTGAACCAGAAGATCAACTGGACCAGGACGGGCGTTCCCCGGAAGAACCAGACGAAAAGCTGCGCGGCACGGTCGATCACCGGATTGTCGGAAACCCGCATCACCGCCAGGACAACGCCTAGGACGAGGCCGATCGCCATCGAACCGCAGGTGACATAGAGGGTGACGACGACGCCCGACAGGATGCGAGGCTCGAACAGGTAGTCCGCCACTGCCTGGAACACGAAGACCGGGTTGCTGGCCACCTTCGCCGCCAGCATGGCCGCCAAGAGGACCAGGACGGCAGTGGCGACCCAGCGCCATGGGTGCCGGCGGCGAACGATCGGGAACTCTGACATGGGCATGGCTTTCGGCCTGGCATCGGAAGGCGGACCGCCGATTGTTATCGACGAGCCCGCCGCGATGGAACGCTATTTGGATGCCGCGTTGTATGTCGCCTTTTCAATGCCGATTTCCGCCACGCCATATTTGTCGAGTATCTTGCGATACTCGCCATTGGCGATGATGGCGTCCAGTCCGCTCATCAGGGTCTCGCGCAAGGCCGTGTTGCCCTTGTAGATGGCCATGCCGTAGGGCGCTTCGGAGAACTGGCCGCCTGCCAGTTGAAGCTTGCCGCCTGAATGCTGGACCTGATAGGCGGAAAGCGGATAATCATGGATGATGATGTCGGCGCGGCCATTTTGCAGTTGCAGCATGGACTGCGTCGCCTCCGGAAATTCATTGACGACCACCGGCTTGCGCCCGTCGGCAACGCACTTCTTTGACTGTGTATTGGCGTAGGTAGTCGCGACATCGCCAGTCTGCGAGGCAACGATCAGGCCGCAGATGTCGTAGAGCTTGCTCACGCCCTTGGGATTGCCGGCCTGCACGATGATCCCCGAGCCGACATTGGCGTAGTTGACGAAGTCTATGACTTTCTCACGCTCGACCGTGTCGGTGATGCCGGTCATGCCGACATCGAAACGCTTGGCGCTGATGCCGGGGATGATGCTGTCGAACTTGATGTTGACCCACTTGATCTTCAGGCCGGCCTGCTTTGCGATCGCTTCGACGATGTCGGCATCGATCCCGACATAGGCTCCGTTCGTATCGACGGAGACAATGGGCGGAAAGGAAGCGGTCGCGGCTACGGTGAGAGTGCCTTCATCAAGGACGCCCTTGTCTTGCGCCAGACCCGGCGAGACGGCGGTCGCAGCGATCAGCGCGGCCAAGGCCAACAGCCTGAAAGTGCCCGCAACGAGGTCTGCCGTCACAGCCCTATAACAATTCCATCTTGTAATCATGCCATTCCCCTTTGTGTTATCGCAGCCAATTTTCGGCCGTTTTGCGGGGCTTCCCATCCCCTCTGGCCTTGTTTGAATATGCTTTCATCTTGAATCGGTGATGTCCAATCGGATTTCGATGAGATAAGATAAGGAAAACTTATAGAGAACAGGAATGAACCTGAAGCAATTGGAGGCGTTCCGCGCGGTGATGATCGCCGGCAGCATGGTCGGCGCCGCCGACATGCTGCGGGTGTCCCAGCCGGCGGTAAGCCAGTTGATCCGGCAGTTGGAGCGCCAGACCGGCCTTCAGCTGTTCCAGCGGCGCAACGGGAGGGTCTTCCCGACTTCGGAGGCCAACATTCTGTTCGGAGAGTCCGAGCGCGTATACGCGGGCGTCAAGAAAATCGAGTTGGTCGCGGAGGGGCTTCGCTTCAATCGATACGGAAGCCTGCGCCTTTCGGGCTTTCCTGCAATCAGCAGAAGGATGCTGCCGCAGATCGTCGCCGAATATAGCAATGACAAGCCCGACATTGATGTGTCGCTGGACTCGACCCAGTCCCGCAACATGGCCGACTTGATAGCGCGCCAGGAGATCGACATGGCGGTGTCGGTGCTGCCGGGCGACCGCGACGAGGTCGAAGCAACCCAGATCAGCACGCTGCAAGCCGTCTGTGTCATGCCCCGCGCCCATCGCCTGGCCGGTTCCACGAGCATCCAGGCTGGCGATCTGGAAGGCGAACGGTTCATTTCGCTTGGGAAAAACGACCAGTCGCGGGTGGCGATCGACAAGATCTTCGAGGGCCTCGGCGTGCGCAGGCGGGTTCAGATAGAAACGACCCAGTCCGACACCGCCTGCAGCTTTGTCGCGCAGGGTTGCGGAATGTCCATCGTCGATCGCCTGACAATCTCCGAATACAGGGATGAACGCATTGTCGCGCTGCCTTTTACACCCGAAATCTCGTTCAGGATCTGGCTACTTAGACCGCGGCTTCATCGACAATCCCGCCTGTTGCAGGATTTCTCGTCCTTCCTCGAGCGCCGGGTTCACCAGTTGGTATCCGCGGTGGAAGTTCACTAGAGCAATTCCAGCAAAAATGTGTGCGGTTTTCCGTCCGGAATTGCGTCAAAGATTTAGATCAGTTCGCCGTTTTCCGTGAAACGGTGAACTGATCTACAGCACGCCCTCCGCCTACCAACCCTACAACGCATCCAGCGGAAACTTCAGATACCGCTTGCCGTTGGATTCCGGGTCGGGCAGGCGCCCGCCATTCATGTTGACCTGCAGCGCGTGCAGGATCAGCCTTGGCATCGGCAGCGTCGCGTCGCGAGCCTGTCGCAAGGCGACGAAATCGGCCTCGCTCCGCGCGGCGACGAGGTGGATATTGTCGCGCTTCTGCGCCGCGATTGTGCTCTCCCACATGGGCTCGCGGCCGCCGCCGGCCTGATAGTCATGGCCGACGAAGACGCGCGTCGCGTCAGGCAGGGCCACGATGTCCTGGATCGAGCGCCAGAGCCGCGCGGCACTGCCGCCCGGAAAGTCAGTCCGGGCACTGCCGCTGTCGGGCATGAACAGCGTGTCGTGCACGAAGGC
>NZ_JBAZUD010000085.1:0-22429 GCF_041661565.1 Mesorhizobium sp. | reverse complement strand
AGATGAAGCGAGACGGATGGATGTCCATCACATTGTCGGTGAAGCCATGCAGCTTCGAGGACACGATGTCGTGGTAGCTGTAGTAGAGGAGCGGGATCTGGCCGACCTCGTCGATGAGGACCCGCTCGGCATCGGAGAGGTCCTTCATGCGATCTTCCGGCTTGCCGCCGGCGGCGGCGGCCTTGTCCATGGCCTCCTCGTATTTCGGGCTATTGTAGTCCGAGTAGTTGTTGCCGCTCGCCTTGCGCGAGATGCCGAGGAAGGTTTCCGGATCCTTGTAATCGGCGATCCAGGCGGCGCGCGCCACGTCATAATCGCCTTTCTGCTCAAGGAAGGAATAGTGGGTCTTGGTGTCGGTGTTGAGCAGCGTGACGTCGACGCCGAGCGGCTTCAATTGCTCTTGGATGGCGACCGCCGTGTTCTTGTGATTTTCCGAAGTGTTGTAGCGGATTTCCATCTTCAGGGGTTTCTCGGGAGTATAGCCGAGCTTCTCAAGGATTTTCTTGGCCGCATCCTCGCGGTCGATCTGGGACATGTCGGCGAATTTGGCCATCGCCGGTGTGTAGCCCTCGATGCCGGGAGGCACCATCGAGTAGCCGGGCAGCATGGCGTTCTGCCAGACCTTCTCCGCCAGGAAGTCGCGGTCGATCGCCATCGAAATGGCATTGCGCAATTCCGGATTGTCCCAGGGCGCCTTGTCGGTCTTGATCGCATAATAATAGGTGCCGAGCTGAGGTCCGACGCGGATCTGATCGCCGAACTTGGTCTTCAGGTCAGCGAGCTGTTCGGTCGGAAGGTCGTCATAGCTGTCCAGTTCGCCTGCCTCGAAGCGCTTCATCGCCGACGAGCGATCTTCGGTCGGGATATAGTTGACCACGTCGAACTTGACGCTCCCGGCATCCCAGAATTTCGGATTCTTGACCAGCTTCATATGGTCGTTAGGAACCCACTCAGCCAATGTGTAGGCACCGTTCGAAACCAGATTGCCCGGCTTGATCCAGTCGGCGCCAAGTTTCTCAATGGACGCCTTGCTGACGGGATAGGTCGCCTGGTGCGTCAGCATTTCGAGGAAATAGGGCGTCGGCGCCTTGAGCGTCACCTCCAGAGTGCCGGCGTCGATCGCCTTGACACCCATGTCCTCCACCTTGCCCTTCTTGGTGTTCACTTCCTCGGCATTCTTGATGGGATAGAGCATGGAAGCGTATTCGGCGCCGGTCGCGGGATCCTCCAGCCGACGGAAAGCGTAGACGAAATCATCCGCCGTCACCGGGCTGCCATCCGACCACATGCCGTCCTTGCGCAGCTTGAACGTATAGACGGTGCCGTCGTCCGAAACCGTCCAGCTTTCGGCCGCGCCCGGAATGATGTTCGCCTTCTCGTCCTGCATGATCAGGCCCTGGAACAGGTCACGCAAGACATTCGCTTCATAGACCGTCGAGGTCTTGTGCGGGTCGACCGATTCCGACTCGGCGGCGGTGCCCCTGTTGTAGACGGTCTCGGCGAAGGCCGGCGCATGGAACGCGCCGACCGCCAAAGTCATGGTCGTGGCGAACACTGTCGCCTTCAGCATGTTTTTCAGCATGAAGTTCTCCCTGTCGGCGACGCCACCGGCGAGCCTTGAGTGTTGACGCCCCGGATCCGATGCCTGGTCCTTCGAGCGCGCCGCCGGTTCCCTTCCCGCGGCTGGTGCCCAAACACTAACGCGGTGAGTTTTTATTTCAACAGACTCTCTGGGTCACCCAAAGTAAGGCGCGACGAAAGCTGTGCCGCGCGGTCGCAAACAACCGCCGAAATCAGAAGCTTGACTTGATTTCTTCATTTCGATGCGGATTTCCACAAGATTGTGGGGGCGAGGTCGGCTCGTCGGCAATGTGCCGGCGCAGCCTCAAGGATGCCCGGCTGCTTTTCGCTGCCTTGCGAACGATTTACCGAACGAATGCGTCGCACCCGTGAGTAACACTTGGCGTGAAACACAAAGAATCGACCGAAGACGCACGGGTTTCAAGAATAGTCTGGACCTTCCGTGGGCGTATCAACGCTCAGCCAGTCGAACCGCCCGACGAAGCAACCAAGCGCCGACAGTGAAAGCTCGGTCTGCCCGACGACTTCGGCCTCGCCGTCCAGCCTGGTGAGCGCGCCGATCTCGCCGGGCAAGCGCCAAACGGCCGCCGACGCGCTGAAATTGAACACACAGAGCAGCTTCTCGCCGACGCCCACGCGGATGAAGGCAAGCACGTCGCCCTCCGCGTCGAGTAAGCGGATCGAGCCCGTCACCAGCGCCTCATGGTCCCTGCGCATGGCCAGCGCGGCCCGATAGAACGCAAGCACCGAGGAATTGTCGGCATTCTGGACATCGACCGCACGGACTTCATGGCTGGCGGGTACCGGTAACCAGGGTCTCCCCGTTGAAAAGCCCGCATTTTCGGCGCCGGCCTGCCATACCATCGGCGTGCGGCAACCGTCCCTGCCCTTCAGGCCAGGCCAGAAGCGGATGCCGACGGGATCGCGCAGGTCCTCATAGTTCAGCACCGCCTCCTCAAGGCCCAGTTCCTCACCTTCGTAAAGGCAGATCGAGCCGCGCAAGCAACACAACAGCAGGATCGAGAACCTCGCGACCGCGTCGGGATCGCCGCCCGGTCTTGTCCAGCGACTGACATGGCGAACCACGTCATGATTGGAGAACGCCCAGCAGACCCAGCCATCGGATACGGACGTTTCGAAAGCCTCGACGCAAGCGCGCACATGCGCCGCGGAAAACTCCGGCCCCAGCAGATCGAACGTGTAGCACATATGGAGTTTGTCGCCGCCCGTGGTGTAGGCGGCCAACGTCTGCAGCGAGCGGCCTTCGTCGCCGATCTCGCCAACCACGGCCCGATCGTCATACTCATCGAGCATTGCGCGGAAGCGCGTGAGGAATGCCAGGTTTTCCGGCTGTGTCTTGTCGAACAGATGCTCTTGGTAGAGGTAGGTGCTGGCCTCGGTGTTGGTGCCGGCAACGCTCGATGCCAGGGGCGGATTGCTGCGCAGCCAGCGGTCGTGAACGTAGTAATTGACCGTATCCAGCCGGAAGCCGTCGACGCCACGATCAAGCCAGAAGCGGACCGTGTCCAGCAGCGCGTCCTGGACCTCCAGATTGTGGAAATTCAGGTCGGGCTGCGAGGCGAGGAAATTGTGCAGATAGTATTGCCGGCGGGTCGAATCCCACTCCCATGCCGGGCCACCGAAGACGGAAAGCCAGTTGTTTGGGGCGTTGCCATCGGGCCTGGCATCGGCCCAGACATACCAGTCGGCCTTGGGGTTGGTCCTGCTGGCCCGGCTCTCGAAGAACCAGTCGTGGCTTTCGGATGAATGCGACAGCACCTGGTCGATGATGACCTTCAGGCCGAGCCGGTGCGCCTCGGCGACCATCGCATCGAAGTCGTCCAAAGTGCCGAACATCGGGTCGACCGCGCGATAATCCGATACGTCGTAGCCCATGTCGGCCATTGGCGACTTGAAGAAGGGCGACAGCCAGATGGCATCGACGCCAAGCGAGGCGACATGGGCCAGCCTCGATGTCACGCCACGCAGGTCGCCGCTGCCGTCGCCTGTCGTGTCCTGAAAGGAACGCGGATAGATCTGATAGATGACGCACCCGCGCCACCACGGCGCATTGTCACTTTCCGCCATGGCGGTTCTCCTTTGGTCTGACCCGCGCGACGTTTCGCTCGATCATGAACATAACTTGGCGTCCCGGAACCGGTTGCGAGATGTTCCCGCCTTCTTCGATGGCCGGTACCCAGGCAAAGTCCGCGCGCTCGGGCAGCGTGAACATGCAGGCCCGACGATCTCCGTTGATGACAGTAGCGAAACGTTCTCCGTCGGCCGGGCCACCCGTGATCATGACCAGCCGGTGCCGCCGCGGATCCTGCCAGTCCTGCTCATCGAGCGGCGCCCCTGTCTCTGTCAACCAGGCCACATCCGGTATCTCCGAACCAGCCGGTGGCCGACCGGTCAGGAAGCTCGAATCCGACAGCGCCGCCACCTTGCGGCGCATCGCGGCGAACAGCGCGGTGTGGTGCTCCAGCGCCTGGTTGCGCCCGGCCCAGTCGAGCCAGGTGATGGCGTTGTCCTGTGCATAGGCGTTGTTGTTGCCTTGCTGGGTACGGCCGAACTCATCGCCGGCCGTCAGCATGATGGTGCCGCGCGAGGCAAACAGCGTGGCCAGCAGCGCGTATTGGTCGCGCAGGCGAGCCGCCGCGACTGAGGGGTCGTCAGCATCGCCCTCGATACCGTTGTTCCACGACAGGTTTTCATCGTGGCCGTCGCGATTGTGCTCGCCATTGGCTTCATTGTGCTTGTGTTCATAACGCACGATATCGGCCAGCGTCATGCCGTCATGGGCGGCGATGAAGTTGACGGTGCGGCTGGCCTGTTGTCCTGACTTGCCAAAGACATCGGACGAACCGGCAAGCCGGGTCGCCAATGCGCCCACAATGCCGGCGTCGCCACGCCAGAAGCGCCTGATATCGTCGCGGTACTTGTCGTTCCATTCGAGGAAGGGCGGCGGAAAATTGCCGAGCTGATAACCGTGATAGCCGATGTCCCAAGGCTCGGCGATGAGCACGCGTTCGGCCAATAGCGCATCGTTGCGCATCGCCCTCAGCAATGGCGCGTCAGCGTCGAACCTGCCGTCGACCCGCCCGAGTATGGACGCCAGGTCGAAGCGGAAGCCATCCACCCCCGCGCGGCGGACAAAGTGGCGAAGCGTGTCGAGGATCAATTCCGCGACGACCGGGTGATCGCAGGCAACCGTGTTGCCGGTGCCGGTGTCGTTGGCCAGCGTGCCGTCGGGCTCATGCCTGTAATAGGCCTGATTGTCGAGGCCGCGCAGCGACAGCGTCGGCCCGAGCCAGTCGCTCTCGCCGGTGTGGTTGAAGACGAGGTCGAGGATGGTGCCGATACCGGCTTTGCGCAGGGCGGCGACCGTGTCCCGCAATTCGACAATGCCGCCCGGCGCCAGGCGCGGATCGAGCGCCATGAACGTCACCGGATTATAGCCCCAGGCATTGCGCAGCCCGAGCGGCGGCAGATGCCGCTCGTCGATCGACGCAGTTACCGGCATCAGTTCGACGGCGGAGACGCCGAGCTTTGTGAGATGCTCGATGATAGCAGGGTGGGCAAGCGCCGCGATCGTACCGCGCTGCACTTCCGGGATGTCCGGATGTAGCTTGGTGAAGGCGCGGACGTTGAGCTCGTAGATCAGGCCGCCGGGCTGGAAGACGGGCGGTAGAGGCGCCACCGGCTCTGGCAACGCGACCACGATTGCCTTTGGCATCAGGGGTGCGGTGTCGGCCCCCTGGCTACGTCGCTGGGCAAGCCGCCAATCGTGGGCGTAGGGCCTGTCGATTTCGATGGCGTAGGGATCGATCAGCAGCTTGTCCGGGTCGAACCACCGGCCCCGCTCCGGCGCGTAGTCGCCATCGGCGCGAAATCCGTAGCGGGTTCCGGGTCCAAGGCCGGCGGCGAACAGCGCGTGGACCCCATCGCCTTCGGACTGCAGTTCCAACCGATCGAGTTCACGTGCCCCATGCTCGTCGAAGATCGAGACCCAGAGGCGACGGGCCGACGAGGACCAGGCAGCGAAGCGGATGCCCGCTTGGGTGATGGTGGCGCCGAGTTTGGTCACTGGAAAACATCGCCCAGGCTAGCGCGAAGCACCCCTCGGGTGGCACAGCGCCACAGACCCCTTATTGTCTCAGACGGCGCTGTGCGTGAGCTACGGAAACCCAGCGTCACCCTCAAGTAATCACGCTCGGCTTGGGGCGGCCGGTGTGGCTGTGGATTTCGGCGATATCATCGGCGGCGGCAATCAGGTCGGCAAGGGCGACCTGGGTGTCCAGATCGTGCTTCGACTTGTCCGGCTCGTAGCGCTCGATGTAGACGCGCAAGGTCGCGCCCGAAGTGCCGGTGCCGGAGAGCCGAAAGACGACGCGCGAGCCGCCTTCGAACAGCACCCTGATGCCCTGATGCTCGCTGGTCGAACCGTCGACCGGGTCGTGATAGGCGAAGTCATCGGCGCTGGCGATGGTCATGCCGCGCACGCTGGTGCCCGGCAGCGAACCGAGCTTGGCGCGGAGTTCGTCGACCAGCGCGTTGGCGCGGTCGCTTTCGACCTCCTCATAGTCGTGGCGCGAATAATAGTTGCGCCCATAGGTCGCCCAGTGCTCGGTGACAATCTGCTTGCAGCTTTCGGCGCGCGCGGCAAGGATGTTGAGCCACAACAGCACGGCCCACAGGCCGTCCTTTTCGCGCACATGGTTGGAGCCTGTGCCTGCGCTTTCCTCGCCGCAGATCGTTGCCATGCCGGCATCGAGGAGATTGCCGAAGAACTTCCAGCCGGTCGGGGTTTCATAGAGTCCGATGCCGAGTTTGTCGGCCACGCGGTCGGCGGCGCCGCTGGTCGGCATCGAACGGGCGATGCCCTTCAGGCCGTCCTTGTAGCCGGGCGCCAGATGGGCGTTGGCGGCCAGCATGGCTACCGAATCCGACGGGGTGACGAAGATGCCCTTGCCGATGATCAGGTTGCGATCGCCGTCGCCGTCGGAAGCAGCGCCGAAATCCGGCGCGTCCGGACCCATCATCTCGTCATAGAGATGCTTGGCATGAACGAGGTTCGGGTCGGGATGGTGGCCACCGAAATCCGGCAGCGGCTTGAAATTGCGGCAGGTGCCGTCCGGCGCGCCGAGCCGGTTCTCGAGGATCTCCTTGGCGTAGGGACCGGTCACCGCATGCATCGCATCGAAGCGCATGCGGAAACCCGACTTGAACAGTTTGCGCAGCGCGTCGAAGTCGAACAGGCTTTCCATCAGTCCGGCATAGTCGGCGACCGGGTCGATGATCTCGACCGTCATGCCGGCGGCCTGGACCGTGCCGATACTGTCGATGTCGATCGGATCGATATCGGCGGTCTTGAAACTCGAAATCGACTTGGTCTTCTCGAAGATCGCGTCGGTGAGCTTTTCAGGCGCCGGGCCGCCATTGCCGGCATTGTACTTGATGCCGAAATCCTCATGCGGTCCACCCGGATTGTGGCTGGCCGACAGGATGATGCCGCCGAAGGTCTGATACTTGCGGATGACATGCGAGGCGGCGGGCGTCGACAGGATGCCACCCTGCCCGACCATCACCTTGCCGAAGCCGTTGGCCGCCGCCATGGCGATCGCCTTCTGGATGACCTCGCGGTTGTAGAAGCGGCCATCGCCGCCGATCACCAGCGTCTTGCCCTCGAAGCCCTCCAGCGCATCGAAGATCGACTGGATGAAGTTCTCGGCATAGTGCTCCTGCTGGAACACCGGCACCTTCTTGCGCAGGCCCGACGTGCCGGGCTTCTGGTCGGAATAGGGTTTGGTGGGGACGGTTCGGATCATGCTTCAGGCAGCCCCTCTCGAAAGCAGCGAACGATAAAGTTCAATGTATTTCTCCGCGCTCTTGTCCCACGACACATCGGCCTTCATGCCTTGGCGCTGTAAGGCCTCCCACACAGCCGGAGCATTATAAGCGTCGACAAGACGGCGCATCGCGTGCAGCAAGGCGCCGGCATTGTTGGGGGCGAACTGGAAACCGGTGGCGACACCGGCCGAGACCGCGGCTTCATTGGCATCGATGACCGTATCGGCCAGGCCACCCGTGCGGGCGACCACCGGAACGCAGCCGTAGCGCAGGCCGTAGAGTTGTGTCAGCCCGCAGGGTTCGAAGCGCGACGGGATGACGATCGCGTCGCACCCGCCTTGCATGATGTGCGAGAGCCCCTCGTCATAGCCGACAACGACCCCGACGCGGCCGCGATGCCGAGCCGCGGCGGCGAGCAGCGCGCCTTCCAGACCCGCATCGCCCGCCCCCAGGACGGCAAGGCGCACGCCCGTTGCGACAATGCCGTCGACCACCGTCGCCAGAATGTCCATGCCTTTTTGCCAGGTCAGGCGGCTGATGACGCAGACGATCGGGCTCTCGTCGCGATCGAGGTTGAAGCGCTCCTCGACGGCCGCCCTGTTGGGCGCGCGCGCCTTCAGGGTCTTGGCCGCGAAGGTCGAAACCAGATGCTTGTCGGTTTCCGGATTCCAGATGCCGGTGTCGATGCCGTTGACAATGCCGTGAAGATCGTTGGAGCGCATGTTGATGAGGCCGTCGAGACCCATGCCGAATTCCGGTGAGCGGATCTCCTGCGCGTAGGTCGGGCTGACGGTGGTGATTGCCCAGGCGGCCTGCAGGCCGGCCTTGAGGAAGCCGACGCCGCCATAATATTCGACGCCGTCAAGAGCCATCGCCGCGGCCGGCAGGGCTAGCTCGCCGAAAATGCCGGCGCCGAACTGGCCCTGGAAGGCGAGGTTGTGGACAGTCATCATGGACGGGACGCCGACCGCCTTGCCGTAACGCATATAGGCAAGCGTCATCGCCGACTGCCAGTCATGGGCATGGACGATATCGGGCTGGTAGCGTGCAATGGCGCCGCCGGCGATATCGCCGCCGACCTGGCTCAGCGCCGCGAAGCGCCGCCAATTGTCCGGCCAGTCGGCTCCCGACGGGTTGCCATAGGGGCCGCCGGGACGATCAAACAGATGCGGCGCGTCGAGCACCAACAGATCGAGCCCGGCAAGCCGCACCGCATGGACCGAGGCCTTCCCGCCTTGCAGCAGCGGATACTGCAGGACCGGCTTCTTTTTCTTGAAGGCAGCCATCACGCTCGGAAAACCAGGAATGAGCGTGCGCATGGTCACGCCCTTGGCGGCGAGAGCGATCGGCAGTGCTCCGGTCACGTCGGCAAGCCCGCCGGTCTTGATCAGCGGGAAGATTTCGGGCGTGACCGACAGAACCTGCATGCGTCAGAGACCTAGCTTGTCGATCATGTCCTGAGTGACCAGGCAGATGCCCTTTTCGGATAGGCGGAAGCGCTTGGCGTCGAGGATGGGGTCTTCGCCAACCACCAGCCCTTCCGGTATCCTTACACCGTGGTCGATGACCACGCGCTTCAACTTCGCGTTCCGGCCAACGTGAACGTCGGGCAGCATGACGACTTCTTCCAGCGTCGAATAGGAATTGATGCGCGCGCCGGTGAAGATCAGGCTTCTCTTCAGCGACGCTCCGGACACGATGCAGTCGCCCGACACCAGCGACGACACGGCCGAACCGCGGCGGCCATCCTCGTCATGAACGAACTTTGCCGGTGGCTTCAACTCTGCATAGGTCCAGATCGGCCAGTCACGGTCGTAAAGGTCGAGCTCGGGGGTGATATCGGTCAGGTCGATATTGGCTTCCCAATAGGCGTCGACGGTTCCCACGTCGCGCCAGTAGGCTTCGTTTTCGGCAGTCGAGCGGACGCAGGATTTGGCGAAGCGGTGTGCGACCGCCTTCCCGTGCTCGACGATATAGGGAATGATGTCCTTGCCGAAGTCGCGGCTCGACCCCGGTTCGGCGGCGTCGCGGCGCAACTGATCCATCAGGAACGTAGTCTTGAAGACATAGATGCCCATGGAAGCCAGCGCGAGTTCAGGCTGGCCGGGAATGCCCGGAGGATCGGCCGGCTTCTCGATGAAGGAAATGATGTTGTCCTTGTCATCGACATGCATGACACCGAAGCCGGTTGCTTCCATGCGCGGCACTTCGAGGCAGCCGACCGTGACGTCGGCATTGGCGTCGACATGCTGGCGCAGCATCAACTCGTAATCCATCTTGTAGATATGGTCGCCAGCGAGGATCACCATGTATTCCGGGCCATAGGCCTCGATGATGTCGATGTTCTGGTAGACGGCGTCGGCCGTGCCCTCGTACCACTGCGTCTCCGACACGCGCTGGCTGGCCGGCAGGATGTCGAAGCTCTCGTTTCGCTCCGGCCGCAGGAAGTTCCAGCCACGCTGCAGGTGGCGGATCAGCGAATGCGCCTTGTACTGGGTGGCGACGCCAAGACGGCGGATGCCGGAGTTGAGCGCGTTGGACAGGGCGAAGTCGATGATGCGCGTCTTGCCGCCGAAATAGACGGCAGGCTTGGCGCGGCGGTCGGTCAGTTCCCTGAGGCGGCTGCCGCGGCCGCCGGCCAATACATAGGCCATCGCATCGCGCGCCAGCGGCTGGGTTCGTTTCGTTTCTGCCATCTCACCCTCCCAAATTCATTCAATCCCGAAATGGCTCAGTCGGCGACAAGTTCAAGCATGATCGTCGCCAGCGGCGGCAAAAGCATTGTTGCAGAGACGCCGCCGCCCTGCTCAACCGCTTCGACCGTGCCGCCATTGCCCTTGCCGGAACCGCCGTAGTCGGCACCGTCGGTGTTCATGATCTCGCGCCACTTTCCCGCTTTCGGCAAAGGCACGCGATAGTCGTCGCGCGGCACGGGCGTGAAGTTGGAGATGACGGCCACCGGATTGCCGCCAGGCGCACTGCGCAGCCAGGCGAAAACCGAGTTCTGGCTGTCATCGGCGATCAGCCAGGAGAACCCTTCCGGCTCGCAGTCGCGCCCATGCAGCGCCGGACGCGAGCGGTAGAGGTAGTTGAGGTCGCGCACCGTCTGCCAGACGCCGCGATGCTGTGGCGAATCGAGCAGGTTCCAGTCGAGCGCGCGTGCCTCGCTCCACTCGCGCCGCTGCGCGAACTCCTGCCCCATGAACAACAGTTTCTTGCCGGGATAACCCCACATGAAGGCATAGTAGGCGCGCAAGGTCGCGAATTTCTGCCAGTCGTCGCCGGCCATCTTGGCAAGCAACGTTCCTTTGCCGTGAACGACCTCGTCATGCGAGAGCGGCAGGACGAAGTTTTCCGAATAGGCGTAGACCAGGCCGAATGTGAGGTCGTTGTGGTGGTGCTTGCGGTAGATCGGCTCCCTGGCGAAATACTCCAGCGTGTCGTGCATGAAGCCCATGTTCCACTTGAAGCCGAACCCCAGCCCGCCTTCATGCACCGGCGCCGAGACCTTTGGCCATGAAGTCGATTCCTCGGCTATGGTGATGACGCCCGGATGGTGGCCGTAGACCTCCTTGTTCATCTTCCGCAGGAAGCTGACCGCCTCGAGGTTTTCGCGGCCGCCTTTTTCATTGGGGATCCATTCGCCGGCCTTGCGGGAATAGTCGAGGTAAAGCATCGAGGCGACCGCATCGACGCGCAGACCGTCGACATGATATTTTTCGGCCCAGAACAGCGCGTTGTTGACCAGGAACGACACCACCTCGCGCCGCCCGAAATTGTAGATCGCTGTGTTCCAGTCGGGATGGAAACCCTGGCGCGGATCGGCATGCTCATAGAGCGCGGTGCCGTCGAAATGCGCCAGGCCGTGCTCGTCGACCGGAAAATGCGCCGGCACCCAGTCCAGTATGACACCGAGGCCGGCGCGATGGGCGCCGTCGACGAAGCGGGCAAAACCGTCCGGATCGCCAAAGCGGGCCGACGGCGCGTAGAGACCGGTCGTCTGATACCCCCAGGACGGATCGTAGGGGTGTTCGGAGATCGGCATGAACTCGATGTGGGTGAAGCCGGTTTCGACCACATAGGGGATCAACCTGTCGGCCATCTCGTCCCAGGACAGGAAGGTTCCGTCGTCGCGAAGCTGCCAGGAGCCGGCATGGACCTCGTAGATCGAGATGGCTTCGCGCCGGGGATCGGCATTGCGCCAGTAATTGCGGTGCGCCTCGTCGCCCCATTCATGCGCCGGCGGCATGGCAACGACGGAGGCCGTCGCCGGACGCAATTCGGACTTGAAGGCGAACGGATCGGCCTTCAACGGCAACCTGACGCCATCCGGGCCGATGATCTCGTATTTGTAGGGATGGCCGGCGCCGATATCGGGAATGAAGACTTCCCAGATGCCGGTGTCGCGACGGTCGCGCATGGAGTGCCGGCGACCGTCCCATTCATTGAAGTCGCCGACCACCGAGACGCGCCTTGCATTGGGAGCCCAGACGGCGAAATGCACGCCGGAGGCACCCTCGTGCTCGATGACATGCGCCCCAAGCTTGTCGAACAACCTCAGATGCGAACCTTCGGCAATGTAGTAATCGTCCATCGGGCCGAGCACCGGACCGAATGAATAGGGGTCCGTCAGCCACCAGTCTCCGCCAGCGTTCCTGGCATGATAGCGCAGCGGCTGACGCTTGCGGATCGACAGCCTGCCTTCGAAAAATCCGCCGTCGTCGCGTCTTGACAGTTCACCCGCGACGCTGCCGTCCAGCGTATAGGCGGTGACGAACTCGGCGTGTGGAACAAAGCAACGCGCAAACAGACCCTTGCCGACCTCATGGACGCCGAGGACCGCGAAGGGATCTCCGTGCGTGCCGGCGACAATCGCCGCAACATCGCTGGCGGCCGCCAGTCCGTCCGGCCCGCCTGTCGCAGCGGTCACGCTCGGCTTCCTCATAAGGCAGTGTCCCTCCTCGGGCACCAAATGCTTGTTTTGTGCATGTCATTGCCATTAACCGCAACGCGCTCGGGCGAGTTCCCGCACGCACCACATCGTTCATGGCCTCATGCAATCACATCAGACAGGCACGTTCCAGATTTCTTTCGCGTATTGACGGATCGTGCGATCGGAAGAGAACCAGCCGACACGCGCCACGTTGCGGATCGCCCTGGCATACCAGTCGGGACTGTTGCGCCAGACCGCATCCACCTCGCGCTGTGCATCCGAATAGGCATCGAAATCCGCGGCGACCATGAACCAGTCGCTGTCGAAGAGACCGTTGATGAGCTCGCGATACCGCTCCGGATCGTCCGGCGAGAAAACGCCCGACGAAACCGCGGCGACCGCTTGTGAAAGTTCCGGCGAGCCTTCGATCACCGCGCGGGGATTGTAGCCGTTGTTGCGCCGTTCGGCGACCTCGGCGGTGGTCAGGCCGAAGATGAAGATGTTGTCGTCGCCGACGCATTCCTTGATCTCGACATTGGCGCCGTCCAGCGTACCGATGGTGAGCGCCCCGTTCAGCGCGAACTTCATGTTGCCGGTACCGGACGCCTCCATGCCGGCGGTCGAGATCTGCTCCGACAGGTCGGCGGCCGGCATCATGATCTCGGCCAGGCTGACATTGTAGTTCGGCACGAACACGACCTTCAGCAGGCCACGCACGGCCGGGTCGCGATTGATGACCTTGGCGACGTCATTGGCGAGTTTGATGATCAGCTTGGCATTGTGGTAGCTGGGAGCCGCCTTGCCGCCGAAGAATTTCACGCGCGGCATCCAGTCGCGCTCGGGATGCGAGCGGATCTGGTCGTAGAGCGAGATCGCCTCGAGGATATTCAGAAGCTGGCGCTTGTATTCATGGATGCGCTTGATCTGGATATCGAACAGCGCCGAGGGATCGACCTTGATGCCGAGCCGATCGGCGACAAGATTGGCCAGCCGCACCTTGTTCTCCCGCTTGACGGCGGCGAACTTGTCGCGAAACAGGGCATCGTCGGCGAAGGCATCGAGATCCTTGATGGCGTCGATGTCATCAAGGAAGCGGTCGCCGATCGCCTCGCGGGCGAGCGTTGTCAGACCAGGATTGCACTGAATCAGCCAGCGCCGCGGCGTGATGCCGTTGGTCTTGTTGTTGATGCGGTCGGGATAGAGCTCGTGAAGGTCGGCGAACACCGTTTCCTTCATCAGCTCCGTGTGCAGCGCCGAGACGCCGTTGATCGAGTGGGAGCCGACAAATGCGAGATTGCCCATGCGTACCCGGCGATCGCCATTTTCCTGGATCAGCGAGATGCGGCTGATCTGCTCGTCGGAGAAGTGGTTGGTGGCGCGTGCCTCGAGAAGCACCTGCGCGTTGATGGCGTAGACGATTTGCATGTGACGCGGCAGCAGCCGTTCGAACAGCGGCACCGGCCAGCTTTCCAGGGCTTCGGGCAGCAGCGTGTGATTGGTATAGCCGAAGGTGCGCTTGGTGATATCCCAGGCGAGGTCGAAATCCATGCCGTGGACATCCATCAACAGCCGCATCAGCTCCGGTACCGCGATGGCCGGGTGGGTGTCGTTGAGATGGATCGCCGCCTTGTCTGGCAAGGACTGCAGATTGCCATATTGGCTGAGATGGCGCTGCAATATGTCCTGCAGCGAGGCGGTGGAAAAGAAATACTCCTGCCGCAGCCTGAGTTCCTGCCCCGCCACGTGGGAATCGGCGGGATAAAGCACCCGCGACAACGCATCCGCCTTGTTGCTTTCGGCCAGCGCGCCGATGTGGTCGCCGGCATTGAACTTGCTGAGCAGGATCGGATCGATCGGCATGCCCGACCACAGCCGCAGCGTGTTGACACGGTTAGCCCGCCAGCCGACGACCGGCGTGTCGTAGGCGACGGCAATGACATGCTCGATCGGTTTCCAGACATGACGCTCCAACCGGCCATCCTTGGCAGTGATCGATTCCACCGACCCGCCGAACCCGACATCGAAAGAACGTTCGCGCCGCTCGAACTCCCAGGGGTTGCCGTGATCGAGCCAGGTCTCGGGCAGTTCGACCTGCCAGCCGTCATGGATCTCCTGCCTGAACATGCCGTTGGCGTAGCGGATGCCGTAGCCATGCGCGGGAATGTCGACCGTCGCCATGCTTTCCATGAAGCAGGCGGCAAGCCGGCCCAGGCCGCCATTGCCAAGCGCTGCATCGGGTTCGAGCGCGGCGATAAGGTCGAGGTCGACGCCGAGCGACGACAAGGCGTCGCGCATATTGTCCATCAGGCCCAGATTGGAAAAGGCATCGCGCATCAGGCGGCCGATGAGGAACTCCAGCGACAAATAGTAGACGCGCTTTTCCTGCTGCTCGTAGGCTTCCTTCGTCGCCTGCATCCAATGATCGACGATGCGGTCGCGCACCACCATGATCGAGGCGGTGAGCCAGTCATACTGGGTCGCGACCGTGGTGTCCTTGCCGACCCTGTATTTGAGAGCACTCAAGACCTCGGCCGCGAGCGTTTTTGGATCGGGGTTTTCGAGTTCGGGTCGGGGAGCTTGAGATGTCATCGCGCGCGTCATGCTGCCTCTTGTAGGGTTGCCACGATCATACCGGCTTTCACCATTCCTCCCAGCCCATGCTAGCGCAATCCCTTAATTGCTCAATCGATTTAGATCTCCGACCACCAGCCAGCCCTGCGGCAATTTGCCAGCAGTCGCCCGCCGGCGCCGGCCGCCGTCAAGCCGCCAGCGCGGCCTCCGGTGGAACCTTGGCCCCGGTCATGAAGGCGACGGCATCCGACATCGTATATTGCTTGGGATCGATGACGGCGAGACGACGGCCCAGCCGATGGATGTGAATGCGGTCCGCCACCTCGAAGACATGCGGCATGTTGTGCGAGATCAGCACGATCGGCAGGCCGCGCCGCTTCACGTCGAGCATCAGTTCCAGGACCCGGCGGCTCTCCTTGACGCCCAGCGCGGCGGTCGGCTCGTCCATGATCACGACACGGCTGCCGAAGGCCGCGGCGCGCGCCACCGCCACGCCCTGGCGCTGGCCGCCCGACAGCGTCTCGACCGACTGGTTGATGTTCTGGATGGTCATCAGGCCGAGTTCGGAAAGCTTCTCGCGCGCTTTCTTCTGCATCGCCGACCGGTCGAGCATGCGCAGCCATTGCCCGACGAAGCCTGGCTTGCGGATTTCCCGGCCAAGGAACATGTTGTCGGCGATGGAGAGCGCTGGCGACAGGGCCAGGTTCTGGTAGACGGTTTCGATACCGGCCAAGCGTGCCTCGATGGGCGAGCGGAAATGCACCACCTTGCCGTCGAGTTCTATCGCGCCGGCATCCGGGATCACGGCACCGCACAGCGCCTTGACCAGTGTCGATTTGCCGGCGCCGTTGTCGCCGATGACGGCAAGGATTTCACCGGGCATCAGGTCGAAATCGGCATTGTCGAGGGCCACCACCCTGCCATAGCGCTTGTTGAGGCCTTTAGCCTGGAGAATGGGCTGGGTGCTCATGCTGAAATCTTCCTGATCCACTGATCGATGGTGACAGCAAGGATGATGAGGATACCGACGGTGAATTCCTGCCAGAGCGAGTCGACGCCCGCCAGCGCCAGGCCGTTGCGGAACACGCCGACGATCAAGGCGCCGAACAATGTCCCCAGAATCGAGCCGCGCCCGCCAAACAACGACGTGCCGCCGATGACCACGGCGGTGATGGCGTCGAGATTGGCGGTCTGGTTGCCTAGCGGACTGGCGGCGCCGATGCGGCCGATGAGCGCCCAGCTGGCGACCGCGCAGATCAAGCCGGCCAATGTATAGACGGCAATCAGCGTGCCGCGTGTGTTGATGCCGGCAAGCCGTGCCGATTCCGCGTCATCGCCGGTCGCATAGACGTGGCGCCCGAAGGCCGTCCGATTGAGCGCGTACCAGACAATGAGGGCCGTCAGGATCATCGCGATGGTGCCATAGGTCAGCACCGCGCCGCCACCCAGCCTGATCGTATGTCCGAGCCACTGAAGCCACGGTCCCATCGTCTCGATGTCCTGCGCCCTCACGGTTTCGGAGTGCGAGACATAGATGACCATGGCGCCATAGACGCTCCAGGTTCCAAGCGTGACGATAAAGGGCGGCAGCTTGATGATGGCGACGAGGACGCCATTGATGAGGCCGCACAGCAAGCCCGTCAGCATGCCCAGAACAAAGGCGATTTCGACCGGAACACCGTAAGTGACGGTCAACCTGCCCATGACGATGGACGACAGCACCATCATCGCGCCAACCGACAGATCGATGCCGGCGGTGAGGATGACCAGGGTCTGCGCGATGCCCAGAAAGGCGATGATGGTGACCTGCTGCAGGACGAGCGACAGATTGAACGGCGCAAAGAACCGGCCGCCGGCCGCCACCGAGAAAATCAGGATGCCGACGACAAGCACGATGAAGGGAATTGCTGTCGGATATTCGTGCAGGAACCTCTGGAGGCTCTTCAGGCCCGAGCGGCCGTCCTCCTCGAAGCTTGCCACCGTCTGATCACTGCCCTGGAGGCCGCGTTCGGCTGTGGCCGAACCGCTTGTGTCGTCACTCATGTCCAGTCCCCTCCCAAGGATCGCATGTTTTGGAAAGAGCGGCCGGGGCCGCCCTTTCCGTCGAAGTGTAAACCCTTCTTTCGGGTCTTAGGAAGGTCTCAGCCCCAGCAGAGTTCGAGGCCCTTCTTGGTATCGATGGATTCGACGCCCTTGACCGGCTTGTCGGTAATCAGCGTCGCACCGGTGTCGAAGAAGTCCTTGCCGGGGGTGGGCTTTGGCTTTTCGCCGGTCTTGGCGAATTTCTCGATCGCTTCCATAGCCAGCGCCGCCATCTTCAGCGGGTATTGCTGCGAGGTTGCGCCGATGACGCCGGCTTCTACGTTCTTGACGCCCGGGCAGCCGCCGTCGATCGACACCACCAGCACCGAGCCATCGTCCTTGCCGGCGGCCTTGAGCGCCTGGTAGCCGCCAGCCGCCGCCGGTTCATTGATTGTGTACATGATGTTCACGTCCGGGCATTTCTGCAGCAGGGTTTCCATGGCGGTGCGTCCGCCATCCTCGGCGCCGCCAGTCATTTCATGCCCGCAGATACGCTCATCGGCCTCGTCGCCGTATTTCTTCGGATCCTTGATGTCGATGCCAAAGCCTTTCATGAAGCCCTGGTCGCGCAGATAGTCGACGGTCGGCTGGTTGGTGGCGAGGTCGAGGAAGGCAATCTTGGCGCTCGATGCCTTGTCGCCCAGCGTCCCCTTGGCCCACTCGCCGATCAGTTCGCCTGCCTTGAAGTTGTCGGTCGCGAACGTCGCGTCGGCCGCGTCGATCGGGTCGAGCGGCGTGTCGAGCACGATGACCAGCAGGCCGGCATCGCGCGCCTTCTTGATCGTCGGCACGATGGCGCTGGAATCGCTCGGCACGATGGCAAAGCCCTTGGCGCCGGCTGAAATTAGGTTCTCGATCGCGGCGACCTGGCTGTCATTGTCGCCATCGAACTTGCCCGCGAAGGTCTGCAGGGTAAGGCCGAGTTCCTTCGCCTTGGCCTGTGCGCCCTCGCGCATCTTGACGAAGAACGGATTGCCTTCGGTCTTGGTGATCAGGCCGACAATATCGGCCGCGTGCGAGGTCGAGGCCATCGCGCCATAAAAGGCAAGACCGGCAACGGCCGCCTTTAGAATATTCCACTTACCCATGACTTCCTCCCAGTGAACATCCAGGATGCCGGCCAACCGACATCCGCAGCGCATCCAACGAAGTTCTCCCAGTATGGACGCCGCCTCAAAAGATACCACGCCGGAGCCTCTGTCAATAATTAAATCACTCTTATTTATTATTGACAGCATTGCATCGTTCACCCATTCTGGCCCAAAAGCATCGAGGGGAACGACGGGAGGAAACAGGGTGGAAACCGCCATTGCGAGGCACGGTTCGCCCGAAGCGAATGACAGCCTTATTCACCGCGGCACCAATCAGAGCGGCATGCGCGACCACAATGAGCGGCTGGTGCTCTCCCTGGTGCGGCAGCATGGCAGCCTGGCGAAATCCGACATCGCCCGCATGACTGGGCTCTCGGCGCAGACGGTCTCGGTCATCATGCGCGAGCTGGAGGAAGAAAGCCTGCTGCTGCGCCAGGCGCCGTTGCGCGGCAAGATCGGCCAGCCTTCCATTCCGATGGCGCTCAACCCGGAGGGCGCCTTCTTCATCGGCCTGAAGATCGGCCGCCGCAGCGCCGAACTCGTGCTGATCGATTTCCTGGGCAATGTCCGGTCGATGCTGCAGCATTCCTACCGCTACCCGGCGCCGCGCGAGACCGTGGAATTCGTCACCAGCGGCATGCGGCAAATGCGCGGCGAGCTGACGCCGGCGCAGGACAAGCGCATCGCCGGCGTCGGCATCGCCATGCCGTTCGAATTGTGGAACTGGGCCGATACCGCCGGCGCCCCGCGCGACGTCATGGACGAATGGCGCCACCGCGACATCCGCGCCGAGATCCAGGCGCAATGCGACTTTCCAGTCTACCTGCAGAACGATGCGACCTCGGCCTGCGGCGCCGAACTCGTCTTCGGCCAGGCGGGCGCGGCGCGTGACTTTGTCTATTTCTACATCGGCGCCTTCGCCGGCGGCGGCATCGTCTTGAATGGCCGCCTGTTCGGCGGGCCAACCGGCAATGCCGGCGCGCTCGGCTCCATGCCCGTGCCCGGGCCGGATGGAAAGCCGGCCCAATTGATCGACGTCGCATCCATCGCCATGCTGGAAAAGGCGCTCAACGCGCGTGGCGTCGAGGCCTCGCATTTGTGGACGTCGCCGGAAGACTGGGGCGACATCGGTCCCGAACTCGACGGCTGGATCGCGAGTGCCGCGAAAGCGCTGGCCTATGCCATCGTCTCGGCATCCTCGGTCATCGACTTCGAGGCGGCGGTGATCGACGGATGGATGCCTAAGGCGGTGCGACGCCGTCTGGTCGATGCCATCATCGAAGCGATTGCCAAGATCGATGGCGAGGGCCTCAAGCTGCCGACCGTTCGCGAAGGCACCGTCGGCATTCACGCCCGCGCGCTCGGCGGCGCCAGCCTGCCTCTGTCGGAACGGTTTCTGATCGGCTCGACGACCATTTCCAGGAGCATCTGAATGCTGATCGGGATCCCGCCGCTGCTCGGTCCGGAGCTTCTGGCGACGTTGCGCGCCATGGGCCATGGCGACGAAATCGCCCTGGTCGACGGAAATTATCCGGCCGAAAACCAGGCAACCCGGCTGGTGCGGGCCGACGGTCACGACCTCATCCCAGTGCTTGACGCGATTTTGAGCATCCTGCCGGTGGACGACGCCGTGCCGGAAGCCCTGTTTCGCGCATCTGTGAAAGGCGATCCTTCGCTGGCCGATCCTGTCCATCACGAGATGGAGGCGATCTGCGCCAGACGCGCGCCGGGCCGCAAGGTGGTTGCGCTGGCCGGCGGCGACTTCTATGCACGGGTCAAATCGGCGTTTGCCATCGTCGCGACAAGCGAGCCCAGGCTCTACGCCAATATCATCATCCGCAAGGGCGTGATCCATCCGCCGGAGACCAGAAAGCCATGATCCTTTGCTGCGGCGAAGCCCTCATCGACATGCTGCCGCGTATAGCGACCAATGGCGAGCCGGCCTTCGCGCCCTATGTCGGCGGCGCGGTCTTCAACACGGCGATCGCGCTTGGCCGGCTGGGGGCGCCGGCGGGTTTCTTTTCCGGCCTGTCGTCGGACCTGTTCGGCGGCGAGTTGCGGGACGCGCTAGGGGCCAGCAAGGTCAGTTCCACCTATGCGCACACGTCGCCCCGGCCAACCACGCTGGCCTTCGTACGGCTGAACAACGGCCAGGCGACCTACACATTCTATGACGAGAACACCGCCGGACGCATGCTGACCACCGACGACCTGCCGGAGCTCGGCGGCGAGATCGAAGCCATGCTGTTTGGGGCCATCAGCCTGATCTCCGAGCCCGCCGGCAGTGCCTACGAGGCCTTCATGAAGCGCGAGCATGAAAGCCGCGTCATGATGCTCGACCCCAACATCCGGCCGAACTTCATCCCGGACAAGGCCAGGCACCTCCGGCGCATCCGCACGATGATGGCAATGGCGGATATCGTGAAACTATCGGACGAAGACCTGCTCTGGTTCGGCGAGGCGGGCTCGCACGAGGACGTCATCCGCAACTGGCTCGACCGCGGGCCCAAGCTGATCGTCGTCACGCACGGCAGCGAAGGCGCGGTCGGCTACAGCAAGGATCATGCCGTGACGGTCATGCCCGACAAGGTCGAAGTGGTCGACACGGTTGGCGCGGGCGATACGTTCAACGCCGGCATTCTCGCCTCGCTGCATGAGCAAGGCCTGCTGACCAAGACGGCTATCGCCGGGCTTTCGCAGGATGCCATCCGCAAGGCGCTGGAGCTTGGCACCAAGGCGGCGGCGGTGACGGTTTCGCGAGCCGGCGCCAACCCGCCCTGGCGACACGAAATCGCCTGAACGAGGCCGTCACCATAAGTTGAGCCGGTCGATCACTTTATGTTTCGCAGGCTGAGGCCATCAGACTATAAGTGTGGGATAGTGCGCGATTGAGCCCGGATTTCCGGCATCTCGCGGAAGATCGCTGGACCTATCGGTAACAGACCGCGCCATCATGGCAATGCGCGGCGCCGGCCCTGCGACTTTCTCGGCACGCGCAACTCTGGTACCAGCGGACCACTATCTGGCTAAACCGCCCTATCCTTGGTCACAACCTTCGAGGCCGACATGCAGTTCATCGATCTTGGCGCACAGCGCGAACGAATCCGCGATCGGCTGAAGGCCGCTATCGACCGCGTGGTCGACGAGGGCCGCTACATTCTCGGCCCGCAGGTCACCGAGTTCGAAAACAAGCTCGCCGCCTATGTCGGCACCAAACATGTCGTTGCCTGCGCCAACGGCACCGATGCGCTGCTGCTGCCGCTGTTTGCGGCCGGCATCGGTCCCGGCGACGCCGTGTTCGTGCCGAGCTTCACGTTTGCGGCCACCGCAGAAGTGGTGGCGTTGGCCAAGGCGGAGCCGGTCTTCGTCGATGTCGATCCGGTGACCTACAACATCGACATTGCCAGCCTTGAGGCGGCCATCGCCATGATCAAGAAGGAAGGCCGGCTGAAGCCGAAGGCGATCATTCCCGTCGACCTGTTCGGACTTGCCGCCGACTACGATTCCCTCATGGCGATTGCCGACCGCGAAGGGCTGATGGTGATCGAGGACGCCGCCCAGTCGATGGGCGGATCGGCCGATGACAAGATGTGCGGCTCATTCGGCCATGTGGGCTCGACCAGCTTCTATCCGGCAAAGCCGCTTGGCTGCTACGGCGATGGCGGCGCCATGTTCACCAATGACGACGCGCTGGCCGAACAGCTCCGATCCTTCGCTTTCCACGGCAAAGGCGAAACGCAATACGACAATGTCCGCATCGGCATCAATTCGCGCCTCGACACCATCCAGGCAGCGATCCTGATCGAGAAGCTGGCCATCCTCGAGGACGAAATGGTTGCCCGTCAGGTGGTGGCGAACCGTTATGCCGAAGGCCTCGGCGATATCGTCACGGCGGCCCGCAATTTGCAGGGCGGCCGTTCCGCATGGGCGCAATACGCGATCGAGACGCCAAAGCGCGACGGGCTGAAAGCGCATCTGGGCGAAAAGGGCATTCCATCCGTCATCTACTACGTCAAGCCGCTGCATGCCCAGGTCGCTTACCGCGACTACCCGCGCACCCCCAACGGCCTCGCCGTTTCGGAGGAACTGCCGAACCGGATCCTTTGCCTGCCCATGCATGCCTATCTGAGCGAAGCCGACCAGGACCGCATCATGGAGACGATCCGAAACTATATCGGCTCGAACTCCACGCGGGCCGCCGCCGAGTAACACCGGTCAGCCGGCGTCGACTGATCCGGCCCCTGCCCTGCCGCTGGCGATGAAATGCGGATTGGCGAAGTCCGCGTCATCGCTTTGGCCACGCTTGCCATAGACCAATGGC
>NZ_JBAZUD010000084.1:0-22449 GCF_041661565.1 Mesorhizobium sp. | reverse complement strand
ACGTATCGGCGAGCAGGTGGTCGAGGTCATCCGCCGCCACCAGCGTCTCGACAAGGTGGCTGCCACCAGCAAGGCCGCGGGCCTGCTGCGCGACATGCTGATCAGCGAGCCGGAACGGATCATGCAGGCTTATCCGTTCGAGCTCTCCGGGGGCATGCGGCAGCGCGTGCTGATTGCCATGGCCTTCTCCTGCGAACCCAAGCTCATCATCGCCGACGAACCAACGACCGCGCTCGATGTGACGGTGCAGGCGCTGATCCTGAGCCTGATCAAGCAAAAGGCGCGCAGCACCGGCACGGCCGTCGTCTTCATATCGCACGACATGGCGGTGGTGTCGCAGCTTTGCGACCGGCTCTATGTGCTCTACGCCGGACGGGTGGCGGAAGCGGGCACGACCGCCTCGGTGCTGGCGGCGCCAGCCCATCCCTACACGCGCGCGCTGATACGCTGCCTGCCCGGCCTTGCGCCACCCAAGCAGATGCTGGAGCAGATCCCCGGCACCTTGCCGGACCTGCTCGATCCGCCCGCCGGATGCCTGTTTCGGGCCCGCTGCCGCGAGGCCAATGACCGCTGCGTCGCGGTGCCGCCGCTCGCCACCATAGAGCCCGCCCGGCGCGCTGCATGCTGGCGCCGCATCGAGGAGACGCAAGCCGCGTGACGACCGAGCCCCCTCTCCTCTCCGTCGAAGACGTCGAAGTCCGCTATCGCGTGACCTCGGGCTGGTTCGGCGGGGCCGATGTCCATGCCGTCAACGGCGTCTCCTTCAGCGTGGCCGAAGCCGAGACCATCGGCATCGTCGGCGAATCGGGCTGCGGAAAGTCCACACTCGGCCAGGCGATCCTCGGCTTGACCAGCATTGCAGCGGGCTCGATCAAGCTGCGGGGAACCGAGCGCGACCATTCACGGCGCACTCACATGCAGATCATCTTCCAGGATCCGCAGTCGTCGCTCGATCCCCGCCTCCCCGTTTGGCGCCTGATCACCGAACCCCTGCATATTCGCGGCGGCCATACACGCAAGGAACTCATCGATCGCGCGACCGAACTGGCGGTTTCGGTCGGCCTGCGACCGGAACATGTCGACCGCTATCCGCACGAATTCTCGGGTGGTCAGCGCCAGCGCATCGCGATTGCCAGGGCGCTCGCGGTCGAGCCGGCGCTGCTGGTGCTCGACGAGCCGACTTCGGCCCTGGACGTTTCGGTGCAGGCACAGATCGTCAACCTGCTGCTGTCGCTGCAGGCGGAGCGAAGACTATCCTATGTGCTCATTTCCCATGACGTGTCGCTGGTGCGCCACGTGGCCGATCGCGTCGCGGTCATGTATCTCGGCCAGATCGTCGAAGAAGGCCCGACGCTCGACGTGCTTGACGCGCCGAAGCATCCCTATACCAGAACGCTGCTCGATGCCGTTCCGAGTTTCGATCGGCCGCTGGCCTCGATCGCACCCCGCGCCGGCGAGTTGCCGAGCAACCGGACGCTGCCGACCGGTTGCTTTTTCCGAGAGCGCTGCCCCTCCGCGACGACCGGCTGCGAACTGCCGCAGGTCCTGGTGCCCGCCGACGGCTTGCGAGCGGTTCGCTGTCACCTGGTCACGCGCGTGAACGAGACAACGCTCCCGCGCCCGGCGCCACTATCGACCTCATTCTTATCGAACGACGCAACCGCTTAAGCCGCATCGGCGGCGAATGGGTCTTCCACCTTCGGCCAATAGGAGTTCTTGAGCTTCGTGTAGGGGATCGAAGCGAAGTTGGGTTGGGTTGCGCCGGGCGGGGCACAAAAAAGGATGCGGTTGGCGATCGGCGCAAAGCCCGCCTGGAAATGGTAGTTGGACTTGACGACGATGATGCGTTTGCCGGCCGGATCAAGGCCGAGCGCGGTCATGCAATCGGGATGAAAGACCTGCGTGCGCACGGTGTTGATGATCAAGTCGATGCCGCTGTCGGTGGTGACCCAGGCAGCGTCGCCCAGCGGCCAGGGCATGGTGCCGAAGCGCTGCGTCAGATCACGGCCGAGGCCGTTCACGGTGACGCGCAGGTCCATCGGCATGCCGGAAAAGACGCCGCATTTGCCGCCGACGCGAAGATCGATGGTCCCGCCGACGCCTGCCTCGACACAGAAGCGATAAGCGATCGGATCCCAGTACATCGCGCTGGCGACATTCGTAATGCCACGCTCGACCAACCGCCGCAGGATATAGGTTGAATCGCCCGGCGCGCCACCTCCGGCATTGTCGGACACATCGGCTATCACCACCGGCCCTTCCGGCTCGGCGAGTGCGAGATCCAGCGCCTCGTCGATGCCGAGGAACTTCGGGGTGAGCTCATGTCGAAGGGCAAAGAGCTGTCTGCCAAAATTCTCCGCCGTGCTCTCGGCCAGCGGCTTGTCGCCATCGGTGACCACCAGCATCCGGGCGCCGACATCTTCGACATCGCCATGGGGAAAGCCATGGCCAAGCGAAACCGACAGGATGCCATCCTTGCTTTCGGCCGCGGTCATGCTGTCGACAAAGCCGCGCATCGGCTGCTCCTGCACGCGAAAGGTGCTGATCATGCGGCAGTCGTACAGCGCCATCACGGGCCGGACCTTGCCTTCCACCGTGTCGACGATGATCCGGTAGAGTTCGCCGGCGCGATCCATGATGTCGGTGTGGGGATATTCCTTGTAGGCGATGATCGCCGTGGCGTTGTCGACCATCTTGCGGGTCGTGTGGCAATGCAGGTCAAGTTCCGCGCCGACCGGAATGTCCGGGCCGACAATTGCGCGAACACGCGCCAGCAGGTCGCCCTCCGTGTCGTCATAGCCCTCCGCGACGAAGGCACCGTGCAAGGCGAGCAGCACGCAGTCGACGGGCATGGCCGCCTTGAGTTCGCTGATGATTTCGTCGCGGAACTGCTCGTAGACGTTGCCGATGGTGATGCCGCCCGGCTCGGCACAGACGCAAAGGCTTTCGATGATCTCGTGCCCGTCCGCCTCGCCGCGCTGGCGCCAGACATAGAGCTGGCACGACGGTTCGTTGAGCGCCTTGGTGGTGGCGTCGCCGCGGGCAATGCCCATCTCCTCGAAGCTGTGGTAGCCCGTGGGGATGGGCGCGAAGGTGTTGGTCTCGGTATCCATGCCCGCCATGAAAATTCGCATCGTGCCCTCTTTGACGGTGTTTCGTTTAAGAAAAATCTTTTCTTATCATCAAACCATTCTATGGTTCATGCAAGCGCCATGCGGGTGGAAAACGCGGCATCGACCATGTCGCGCCACAGTCCACGCCGACGGCGATTCATGATGGAAGCAGACGCCCATGAACCTCGATCCCCTGAACGACCTGATCCTCGACGAGGCCACGAAAGGCATTCCGCCGGGGATCTCAGCCCGCCTGCTCGACGTCGGAAGCATGGGCTGGAACCTGATGCGGGGCGATGTCCCGCTTCCAGCGGCCGTGCTCCGCGAATCCGCGCTCGATCACAATTCGCGCTGGATGCAGGATTTTGTTGCCAAGCGAAACGCGGTGATTGCACCGCACGTGAAGACCACGATGGCGCCCCAGATCATGGAGAGGCAGCTTCGTGACGGTGCCTGGGGCGTGACCGTCGCCACGCTGCATCAGCTGAAGGTCTGTCGCCGTTTCGGCATCGAGCGAATTGTGCTGGCCAACCAACTCGTCGGCAGGCTCGAACTCGACGCCCTGGTGGCAGAACTGAGTGCATCGCCGGGCCTGGATTTCTTCATGCTTGTGGACAGCCTGGAAGGCGTCCAGGCGGCAAGCGAAGCAGTGCGGCGCGCTGGAGCAAAGGCTCGTCCCATCCAGGTCCTGGTCGAGCGCGGATACCAGGGCGGCAGGACAGGATGCCGTGACAACGAAAAGGCCCTCGCAATCGCGCGCGCGGCCCACGCGGCCCCGGAACTGAAGCTTTGCGGCGTCGAAGCCTTCGAGGGCCTGCTAAAACCGAAGAACGGTGGCCCCGCGGATGCGGTCGCCGCCTTCGTCGATGAGATCGTAGCGCTTTTTCACAGCTGTGCGACAGAAGCTCTGTTCGAACGCTCAACGCCGATGGTCACGGCGGGTGGCTCATCCTTCTATGACATCGTGGTGGACGGTCTGGCCGGCACTGGCGCCCAGGTCGTCACGCGCAGCGGTTGCTATGTCAGCCACGATTCCGGCATCTACCAGGCCGAGCAGCAGCGCATCCTGGCGGCGACCGGCGAGCCTGTCGGGTTGATCAATGCGCTGGAAATCTGGACCCATGTGCAATCATGCCCGGAGCCGGGCCTGGCGATACTGACCGCCGGCAAGCGCGATTTCGGCACCGATTCCGGCCTGCCGGTTCCCCTCCTGATTTCGCGCGACGGCGCAATGCCAGAAACATTGGGAGGTTGCGAGGTCTTCGCCAGCAATGACCAGCACGCCTATATGCGCTATCCGCAAACGGCCGCGGTCAAGATCGGCGACCGCATCGGACTGGGCATCTCGCATCCTTGCACCACATTCGACAAATGGGATGTACTGCTTCTCGTGAACGATGCCTACGGCATAACAGGCGCGGTGAAGACCTACTTCTGAGGCAGGCACTTCGTTTCGGCGGCACTCACACCTGTTCAGGCATTGTCCGCGCCAGGAACATCGGCCCGACGCGGATGCCGGTCCTGCCGGTTGCGTCGACCGCGCCGAGTTCCAGCGTCTCGCCCTCGTAGAGCAGGCCGTGCATCCGGTAGGTGCCATCCGCCAACGGCTCGCAATGGTGCGAGCAGAAATATTCGATCAGGCAGTTGAGGCGACCGTCGGCGTAGGAAAGATAGGTCGGGTTGAATGCAGGGCCGTAAACGCCGAGATGGGGTTGCAGCGTTGCCGGAACCGGCTGCCCGGACGCCACCCGGCGCGTCCAGTCCTTACCCTTCCAGGTCAGGGTCTCGGCCGCGAGATCGTAGGAGAGATCAAGGTAGGGGTAATCCGCTTCCGGCCCGTAGACGCGGCCGTCGATGACGAAACTGTCGCCGCCGCTATACCTGACCTCCAGCGGCACTCCCTCGCCCATCAGATAGAGACGCACACCGCTTGCGCGCAGCTCCGCCGTTTCGGCGAGACCGGCCGCTTGATACAGACCGGGCATGACCTTCAGATGGGCTTCTGACAAAGGCAGGTACGAAGCCTCCTGCTTGGGCATCGTCCCCATTTTCCGCGCTGCTAGACCAACCTGCAAGGCGCGACGCGCCAGCCGGTCGGCTATCTGGTTGCTGAAATCGAGGGTCGAGAACACCAGCGCGGCCAGCCCCGCATGCGGCAGAACGAGAAGCTGCGTGGCATAGCCATAGACGGCGCCGCCATGGCCGATCGATTTCCAGCCATCGACATTGCCGGTGCCAAAGCCCAGGCCGTAACCCGCGAGGCTGCCTGTATAGCCCGCCGGCCGCCGGCCGACCGGCTTCCACATCGTCTCCAGAGAGCCCGGCGACACCACGCAATTGCCGTCGGATGCGAACCCGCCGCGCAGGAGACAGATCGCGAATCTCGCCATGTCGGAAACGGTCGAATAGACGTTGCCGGCGGGCACGCCGCCGAGATCGAAGATCGGCGCCGGCAGATCGCCGGAGATGGTCCACATCGAGGCCGGCGCGAGCCTGTCCCTCACATCCGCCGACAGGGAAAAGTGCGTATCGTCCATGCCAAGCGGCAGCAGGATATTCGCGCTCACATAGTCGGCATAGGCCAGACCGCTGACGCGCTCTATCACCGCGCCGGCGACGGCGATGCCCGCATTGGAATAATGCATTACGCCGGCATGCGGGTCGGCCTTCAGCACCGAGGTTTTCAGACCGTCCACCGTGAGCGCGAGGGGCGGATTGCTGTCATCGAGATAATGACCGGCCTCCGCCTCCCTGACCATGCCGGCAGTGTGGCTCATCAGCTTGCGCAGCGTGATGTCGGGCTCCGAAGTCGGCCCTTCCTGCACCCGGAACGGGTTCTCCGGGTCGAAACCTGGAATGTATCGCGAAACGGGAGCGTCGATGTCCACAATGCCCCGTTCGGCCAACTGCATGATGCCGATGGCGGTGAACATTTTCGTCAGCGAGCCGATCCGAAACAGCGTGCGGTCGTCGAGCTGACGCGTGGCGTCTGGATGGGTGACATGACCCGCGGCGAGCGTTCCGTCCCGGTCCGTCAACGCATAGGATATCGACGGAATCCGCTTGTCGCGAACCTGGCGGGAAACGAATTCTTCAATCACGAGAGAAGGGTTGTCGTGCATGATCCAGCTGTCTGCCAGCGGCGATCCGGACGATCTGCCGGAGCCCTCTTTTACAAGACAACCCCGGGTCATTCGACTGTACGGAAAACGCCGGTTGTCAGCACGTTGAATGGTGGGCGATGACGGGCTCGAACCGCCGACATCTTCGGTGTAAACGAAGCGCTCTACCAACTGAGCTAATCGCCCGCTCCGGCCGGACCTTTAAGCGGTCGGGGTCTCCTTCGCAAGACAAAATGAGCGCCGGCCGAGGCGGTTAAATGACGGATTTGCCGATAAAACGCCGGCTGTCAAAAAACCTTCTCCTGTTTGCCGTTATGCTGTCCCACCGCGCTTGACACCCGGTGGCGAACCCCTTATCCAGCGCCCCAACGACGAACACGGCTGACACGTGCTCGTCAATGCGCGGGTGTAGCTCAGTTGGTTAGAGTGCCGGCCTGTCACGCCGGAGGTCGCGGGTTCGAGCCCCGTCACTCGCGCCATTTTCAATCACTTGGATGGTTGGAAATGGCCAAAAGTCTGAATGCCAAACGGCAATTCAGACTTCTTCCGCTTTTGCTCCGAAGAGCGTGCGGCCTGCACGGGGCCCTTCGCGGGCCAATGGACTTCCACCCCGTTCCCACTCTTCGGAATTCGGACTGTCAACTGGCATCCGCCACTGACCCTCAGTCAGGTTCAGGGCGCCGTCGGCGGCGGTACCCGACTCGCCAGCTGTCGTTCTGAACGTTGTCGCCGAACGGGCGCTCAGCGCCGCAATTTGGGTCTCGAGAAACCCCACGTCCCATAGGTCCAGTCGACACAGTCGAGCATCTTCCGGTTAAGGTTCGTCAAACCACCGGGGTTTCTTGTTTTTGTGCCATAGAAAGTAAAGGCCAACGAAACTTACCAGTCGTCCTGCATTGTCGCGCTCATCGCGATTCAACGCTTGATAGGTCTTGACCGTGAGCGCGCCTCCCGAAAGCGGGATACGGATTCTCATCGCGGATATCCTTGTTTGTGCGGTGCACAAATACAAGCTTCCCCCCCATAGCAGGGAAGTCAAGAAGAAACGCTGAAGGTGGCTGCCCAAGCCTCCAGCGGACCGTCGCCGGCCCGCGCGATACCAATCGCTTGGTGGCGCGAATCGAGGCCAACGACACGGAACAGCAAAAGCGCGCGGACCACACAAGAACGGCTTTAACTCTCACTGGATGGTGCCGAGAATCTTCCGGCCTTTGCTTCCGCAAGCAAGCGCATGAGTATTTCGCGATTTGCTGAATCCTTTTCCGTCTCAAGCTTCTTTTCGAAGTTCTTGATGTTTTCGAGATGTACGAAGACGTTATATCTGCCTGGCATCGCGCGCTCCTTTCAGGAGGGCTGTTCTGGCGAGCCGGCACGCTATGCCCTTCCCCGCAGCGTGTCCAATCAATCCGCGAGGTTAAACTGACATTGCCGGAGGTTGGCGGCCGAGGCTACCAGATCGTCGATCGCCGGATTGGCGACTTCAGGTGCTTGCAAGCGACATGGGCGTCGGATGAATTGCCGCCTTGCCTAGCCAAGATCATGCCGGATGCCGCGTGCCGCATTGTGTACAGTTTTAGGTATTTGTCCCCGGTTTACCAATAGTCAACTCTAAAAAGAAACCGATATTCAACGGCCGTCCTTTAGAATGTAGTGAAATAGATGGGGTGGGCTCGTAGATGTTGAATGCATTTTTCAGATCCGAACGCGGCAATCTGGCAATCCTTGGCGCGCTGTGCATGGTGCCATTGATCCTGACCATGGGCATGGCGGTAGACTACACGCGCCTGGCCGCGGCTCGTAGCCGGCTGCAAACGGTTGCCGATGCCGCGGCGCTGGCCGTCGCCAGTTCCAAGGAAACGGACCAGGGGCGCATGCGGACAATGGCCGAGGCCTATGTCGCGGCCAACCAGACCGACCCGTCGGTGGAGAACACCCAGATTGCATCGCTCGCCGCCAACGACGGCAAGGTCGATATCGCTCTCACCGCCGATGTCCCGCTGACATTCATGCGTATAGCGCGTCTGGATACGATGAATGTGGGCGTTTCGGCCTTGGCCATGCGCGCAGTGACTGGCAGTTTCGAACTCGCTTTGGTGTTGGACAACACCTGGTCGATGTCCGAAACGGACAGTTCCGGCGTTTCCAAGATCGCTACGCTCAAAAGCGCTGCCAGCAGCCTGGTCAATCAACTCCTCGCCAGCAGCGATGCCAATGTCAAAGTGGCGCTGGTCCCCTATGCCGACTATGTCAATGTCGGCGTCGCGAACCGGTCGGCAAGCTGGCTCAACGTCCCGGCCGACTACAGCACCACCCCCGCTCCCAAAACCTGCCAGACCTTGACCACCAAGAGTGTCTGCGTCTCCAAGACGCCCACCTATGCCTGCACCAAGACCATCGACGGCGTGGTCGAGCCGGCGACCTGCGGCGGCGTCTGCACGTACGAGACCCAGACCGTTGCCCCTTACCAGTCCTGCACCGGCGGCGGTTCGCCGACAAACTACAAGTGGTTCGGCTGCGTCGGGTCGCGCACGACCACGACCGCCAAAGTCGCCGACCGTCTCAACGACAACAACCCGTCCAGCAAGTACCCGGGCTACCTCGACACGTCACAGAAGTGCCTTAACCCGATCGCGCCTCTTTCGAAGGACAAGCAGTCGATCCTTACGGCCATCAACAGCATGATCATCAACATCGGTACTGGCTACAAGCCAAACACCTACATCCCCGCCGGGCTAATCTGGGGCCAGAACATGTTGTCGCCCACCGAGCCGTTCACCGAGGGCGCAGCATATGATGCCAAGAATACAAATCCGCGCAAAGTGCTCGTGCTGATGACGGATGGTGAAAACACGCTTCGTTTCAACCAGTCGGATGGCAAGCACGTCGCCTTGAGCGGCACGGCAGCGACGGCCGCTACACAGACAACGCAGGTCAACACGGACACCGTCTCGATCTGCACCTACATAAAATCGCACAATATCGAGGTCTTCACGGTGGCGTTCATGGTGGACAATGATGCATCGAGAAAGATGCTCACCGACTGCGCCACGGATGCAACGCATTTCTACGATGCCTCCGACGCCGCTAAGCTCGCCGCCGCCTTCCAGGGCATCGGAGACTCCTTGCAGCAGGTTCGTCTCGCACGATAGGCTTGCCGGCGTTGTCTAGGCTGCGCGCCGCGGTCTTACCCATCGCCGACGAACCCTTAATGTTCCGATATGAAATCCCTGTCTTGGGATCAGGGCGGGCCTGACGGGCGGTCACCCGCTGGCCAGCAAGGCGTCGACCTCCTGCAGCGTCGGCATCGACGGCGCTGTTCCGGGCCGGGTCACCGAGATGCCGGCGACAGCGCAAGCGAAGCGAACCGCTTGCAGCGGCTCGACACCCCGAGACAAGGCCGCCGCCAGGCCGCCATTGAACGCGTCACCGGCCCCGGTGGTCTCGACCACGGGTCCTGCATTGACGGCGGGGACATGGTCTGAGCGGCTCTTCGAATGCAGAAGCGCACCCTTGTCACCCAGGGTGACGATGACAGTCCCGACGCCCTTGCCCAGCAGACTGTCGGCGGCGCGACGGGCCTCGTCGACGGACGAAACCTTCATTCCGGTCAGTTCCTCCGTCTCGGTCTCATTGGGGGTGAGATAGTCGCACAACGCGTAGATGCGGTCGGGAAGCGTCGCGGCGGGTGCGGGATTGAGGATGGTCGTCACCCCTGCCCCGCGCGCGATCTCCAGGGCCCGCAGCGCGGCATCGATCGGCTGTTCAAGCTGCGTGACAAAGACGCCGGCCGAGCGGATCAGTTCGCCGTTGGCCTCGATATCGGCTGGCGTGATCAGCATGGCAGCGCCCGGGCTGACGATGATGGCGTTGTTGCCGGTTGTCTCCTCGACAAAGATATAGGCCGCCCCGGTGTAGCTTTCCGGCGTGTCGATAACGGCATTTTTCACCCCCGCATCCGCCCAGGTCCGTCGGGCCATATCGGCGAAAGGATCGACGCCGAGACGGGTAAGGAAAGTGACATCGGCGCCCAGCTTGCCGGCGGCCACCGCCTGGTTCGAGCCCTTGCCGCCCGGCCCGAGCTTGAACGAATTGCCGAGGATCGTCTCGCCGATGCGCGGCTGGCGGTCGGCGCGATAGGCGGTGTCGGCCACGAAGACGCCGAGGACGACGACAGGCTTTCCAGCGGTCATGCCTCTACTCCGCGTCCGGCGGGACGACGCCCTTGCGGAAGGCGAAACAGCCATAGAAGCGGCGCTCGCCGGTCTGGATGACGCAATAGGCCTGCTTGGCGCGCTCGTAGAAGGCGTAGCGCTCCACGGATATCATCGGCCAGGCCTTGCCCTCGGCCTTGTCGATTTCTTTCTGGACTTCCGTCTGCACCGGGGGGATCTCATCGGGCTTGCCGACGATCTCCATGCGCGCCGCTGCATCGTCGACGAACGTGTCCAGCGGGTAGAGCGACAGCACGGCCTTCACCACCTCGGACGCCGGCGCATCGATGCGCAGCAGCTTGCCGTGCACCGTCTGCTTCGCCACCGAATCGGCTGGAAAGTTGGTGTCGGCGATGATCAGGTCATCGCCATGTCCCATCGCCCGCAATGCCTGGAGCACGTCGGCGTTGAGCAGCGGATTGATCCCTTTAAGCATTACGGTCCTCAGGCTGTTGGAGGTCAGAGACGGCGGCCGGTTTCCGCGTCGAACAGGTGAATCTGGTCGAGCCTCGGCTTTAATGTCAGCGTGTCGCCGGGCTTGAAGTCGTGGCGCTCGCGAAACAACGCCACCATCTCGCCCTCGCCGAAGCGCAGGAACACCAGCGTTTCCGAGCCGGTCGGCTCGACCACCGAAATCTTCGCCGGCACGCCATCGGCCTGGATTTCGAGATGCTCCGGCCGGATACCATAGACAACGGCCTGGCCGTCCCGCGCGGCATTGTCGGCGGCGACCGGGAACAATGTCCCGGCGATTTCGACGCCGTTCTTTTCGCCCTTGCGCATGACGCCCTTGAGCAGATTCATCGAAGGCGAGCCTATGAAGCCGGCGACGAACAGATTGGCCGGCCGGTCGAACAGTTCCAGCGGCGCGCCGACCTGCTCGATGCGACCGTCGCGCATGACGACGATCTTGTCGGCCATGGTCATGGCCTCGATCTGGTCATGGGTGACATAGATGGTCGTCGTCTTCAGCCGCTGGTGCAGTTCCTTGATCTCGGTGCGCATCTGAACGCGCAGCTTGGCGTCCAAATTGGACAGCGGCTCGTCGAAGAGGAAGACTTGCGGATTGCGCACGATGGCGCGGCCCATCGCGACGCGCTGGCGCTGGCCGCCCGAGAGCTGGCGGGGATAGCGCTTCAGATAGGGATTGAGGTCGAGGATGTCGGCGGCGCGCTTGACCCGCTCCGCGACGATGGCCGGATCGGTCTTCCGTAGCTTGAGGGCAAACGCCATGTTCTGCTCGACCGTCTTGTGCGGATAGAGTGCATAGTTCTGGAACACCATGGCGATGTCGCGCTTGGCCGGCGGCAGGTGATTGACGACGCGGTCGCCGATGGTGATCGTGCCTCCGGAGACGGTTTCCAGGCCGGCCACCATCCTCAGCAACGTGGACTTGCCGCAACCGGAAGGCCCGACCAACACCACGAACTGTCCATCAGCGATGTCGACGCTGACTTCGTGCAGCACCTTGACGGTTCCGAACGCCTTGGCCACCTTGCTGATCGCGACTTGCGCCATGAACTCCCCTTCCGGCTCCCAGTGCCGTGGACGCCGAAGCTACCCAACGCGACCTGTCAGGGCAAGTCGGTCTCTTATAGATAAAAACCCGTTTACGTTGACACGGCGTTTGGTTGTGAGAATAGTAACAGCGCTGATCCAAATGTCGGAGCCGATCCGCTATCGGAACTTAGATTGAGCAGGTGGGGTCCTGCATAATTCGTTTACGGCTGGGAGAAACGCTGGCGCTCCAGCGTCCGACGTTGGGCACATCCATTCACACTGATGATCCGGGAGGAATAGTCGATGAGAACAGGTCTTTACGAAAAACTGGTCAAAGCCGGCGCCACGAGGCGCGACATATTGAAAGGCGCGGCCAGCATGGCCGCCATCGCTGCTGCGTCGGGAGCCGGGCTTGGTGCCTTGACGCGCCCCGCGTCGGCGGCAAGCGAACTGCGCACCAAGATCCTGCAGATCCCCGGCGTCGGCAAGGGCCAGCCGACGGACGCAGACTTCCAGAAAGTCGGTGAACTCTGCCTCGAGGCAACCAAGGCCAACGTCAAGGAAGGCGAGTTCGCCGGTGTCGAGCTGACCTTCATGGGCCTCAACAATCAGAACCTGCACAATGTCCTGTTCCGCGGCTTCCTGAAGCCATGGGAAACCTATACGGGCGCCAAGATCAACTGGATCGACCTGGCCCAGGCCGACTACAACGCGCGCCTGCAGCAGTCGATCGCCACCGGCACCGTCGATTTCGACATCATCGAGATGGGCGCGCCGTTCGAAGGCGATGTCTGCGGCAAGGGCCTGACCTCCGAAATGCCGGACTGGGTCAAGAAGCAGATCGATTTCGACGATCTGGTCAGCTACCTCAAGCCGCCCGTCGGCACCTGGGACGGCAAGCAGTATCGCGTCACCGTCGACGGCGACGCCCACAACTTCAATTACCGCAGCGACGTGTTCGCCGATCCCGACCTTGCCAAGGCCTGGAAGGACGGCGGCGGTGAAGGCGAATGGGGCGTGCCGAAGACCTGGCAGCAGGTCCAGGCCGTGACCAAGTTCCTGAAGGGTAAGAAGCTCAAGGACCAGGACGTCTACGGCTATCTCGATGCGCCCAAGCCGTGGGGCGGTTTCGGCTTCTACTTCCTTGGCAGCCGCGCCACCGCCTATGCCAAGCATCCCGACGACAAGGCCTGGCTGTTCGACGCCGACACGATGAAGCCGCGCATCAACAACCCGGCCTGGGTGCGCGCCATCCAGGACGTCATCGACGCGTTGCCATCCGAACCCGCCGACCAGATCAACGCCGATCCGAACACCACCGCCTTCCAGCAGTTCCTGGCCGGCACCGGCTCGATGGTCACCTGGTGGGGCGACGTCGGCTCCAACGTCAAGACCAACGACACCTCGGTCATCGGCGACGTCACGGGCTTCTCGATCCTGCCGGGCTCCGACGACGTCTACAATTCGAAGACGGGCCAATGGGACAAGCTCGCCAGCGGCCCGAACTATGCCCCCAACTGCGCCTATCTCGGCTGGGGCGTCTATGTCATGGCCCGGGTCGACAGCGACGAGAAAAAGAAGAAGGCGGCCTGGTCGGCCGCGGCCCATCTCGGCGGCAAGGACTTGTCGATCTGGACGGCGATGTATCCATCGGGCTTCCAGCCCTACCGCAACTCGCATTTCGACATCCCGGAATGGGTGGCGGCCGGTTATGACGAGGCCTTCATCACCTCCTACCTCAAGTCGGAGTCCGACAGCTACAACCACCCCAACGCGGCGATCGAGCCGCGCATCCCCGGCATCTTTCAATATTACAGCGCCGCCGAGGATATCCTGGCCAACACCTTCGCCGGCAAGATGAAGGCGCAGGAAGGCGCCGACGCCATTGCCGCGGCCTGGGAGAAGCTGACCGACCAGATCGGCCGCGACAACCAGATCAAGCTCTACAAGGCCTCGCTGGGCGTGTAGGCTGGGCTATGAACCGTGGTCCGGCGGCAGCGCCGGACCACAGCCGACCGGCTCCGGCTCATCGATGAGCCTTCAAACGGGCGAGATTTGTGGCTGACCAGACTTCGACCGCAAGCCAGTGGCCGGCAGACGCCGTCCCTTCCGACCTGATCCCGCCGGGCCGCAAACGCCTTGGCCGGGGGCTGATGGCGGCCGCGACGCTTGGCCTGCTGGCGACCATCGTGATCGAGCTTTTCTACAAGGCCGACGCCGACACCTGGCGCCCGGCCGTCTATGCCTATGTGCTGTGGGGCGTGGCCATTGGCGCCGGCCAGGTGCTGACGCGCGGCGAGGACGGCCAGCGCGCGCTGTTCCTGCTGCCGGCGCTGCTATTCACCATCGCCATGGTCATCTTCCCGACGCTGTTTGGATTCTACATCGCGCTGACCGATTGGAACCTCTCCTCCTTCAGCGGCCGAAAGTTCAACGGGCTCGACAATTTCTGGCAGATGCTGGCCGACCCCTACTACCGCAACGCGCTGTTCAACATGGTGCTCTACGTGCTGGCGGTTTCGGTCGAATATGTCATTGCCTTTGGCCTGGCGCTGCTGCTCAACGCACAGATCCGCGCGCGGAAATTTTTCCGGGTGGTGTTTCTGATGCCGCTGATGCTGTCGCCGGTCGCGGTGTCGTGGATGATCGGCAAGTCGCTCATGGAGTACCGGTTCGGGCCGGCCGCGACGCTGGCGCGCCATCTCGGTTGGGAAAACCCAGCCTTTTTCTCGGACCCGATCATCGCACGCATATCGATCATGATCCTGGACGCCTGGACGTTCATTCCGTTCATGATGATCATGCTGCTGGCGGGGCTGCAGGCCATGTCGAGGGAGGTGCTTGAAGCCGCCCGGGTCGACGGCGCCAATGCGTGGCAGACCTTCTGGCAGGTCACCTTCCCGCTGATGCTGCCGGTATCGGTGACGGCGGTGATCCTGCGCATCATCTTCAAGTTGAAGCTCGCCGACATCATCATCACGGTGACGTCTGGCGGCCCTGGCGGCGCCACCGATTCCGTGTCTAGCTTCATCTACCGCGAATATCGCGACCGCTCGAATGTCGGCTACGGAACCATGCTGGCGATGGCCTATCTGGTCATCATCGTCGTGTTCGTCACCTGGCTGTTGAAGTTCGCCAACCGTTTCGTCCGCAACGTGAATTAGGTAGAGATGAGCGTTCAGACCACCGACTATGTCGCTTCGGAGATCCGCTCGCCGGCGAGTTTCTTCGCCAGCCGCCTCTTCATCTATGGCGCCCTGACAGTCTGGGCCTTCATCTGCTTGTTCCCGATCTACTGGACGGTGACGACCTCATTCAAGACGGCGGTCGACGTCACCCAGGGCCATCTCATTCCCTTCGTCGATTTCCAGCCGGACTGGAAAGGCTGGCGCTCGCTCGGCCTGTCGCCGGATTCGATCTTCCAGACCTCGACGGTGCGAGAGGAGTTCCTCAAGCGCTTCATGAATTCGGTCATCACATCGGTCGGTGCATCGAGCCTCGCCATCGTCATCGGCAGCCTGGCGGCCTACGGGCTCACCCGCTACCGCTACCAGTTCGCCTGGTTCAGGAACGAGGACATCTCGTTCTTCTTCCTGTCGCAGCTGATCCTGCCGCCGGTGGTCCTCGCCCTGCCCTTCCTGGTGCTCTACCGGGAAGTCGGCCTGCTCGATACGCGTGTCGGTCTGATCCTGCTCTATACGCTGATGGTGCTGCCGATCGTCATCTGGATCATGCGCGACCAGTTCAACTCGATCCCGGTCGAGCTCGAGGAAGCGGCGCTCGTCGACGGGCTGTCGATCTGGGGCGCTTTCCTGCGAATCGTCATCCCGATCGCGCTACCGGGCATGGTCGCCGCCTTCATCCTGGCCATGGTGCTGTGCTGGAACGAGTATTTCTTCGCCGCGCTTCTGACATCGACCGACGCCAAGACAATTCCCGTCATGGTGGCGAGCCAGACAGGCTCCCAAGGCATCAACTGGTGGTCGATGGCAGCCCTTGCGACCGCGGCCATCGCGCCGCTCGCCGTCATCGGCATCGCGCTCGAACGCTATTTGATCATGGGGATGACGGCCGGCGCGGTGAAATAGCCTACGCCGAGAGCGTGGCGCGCAAATTATCCATGATCATGGCGACGCCCTGTTGCCCGAGTTCCGCCGACGCCTCCTTGGCGCTCGCCGTGTACCAGCCGGTGTTGTCGACGAAGTGAGCAGCATCGACAGCCTCGGGACATAGTGCCAGCATCAGCGATGTCTCGCCTATGCCGGCATGGTCGAACGGGTATTTGCCGTTCATCGTGGCCGGCATCAGCGGATGCACCCGCACCCAGTTGAAGAAATTCTCCCCGGCGGCGTGCCCGTCATAGTAGTCCGCCATCGTCTCGGAGCCCCACCAGCCCTCGCCGCGCTGCTTTTCCAGGAAGCGGAAGATCGCTTGCCGGCCGGCGGTCTTGAACGCCAGATCGGTCGGCATGCCGGCAGCGAAGTTCTCGGTCTGGTGGTGGATGAAGGCATGGATGTTGCGGAAGCCGATGCGCAGCAGGCTGTAGAACAGCTCCTCGCCGAACGGAGCCAAGGCATTGCCGCCGACCTGCACCGAACCGCTGCCTTCCGGCGGCGCCACGGCATAGCTAGCCGCGCCGTAGTAGAAGGGCGGCAGGATGACTATGTCCCTCTCCTTCTCCAACAGTTCCAGCGTCTTGACGACGACCAGCGTGTCCATGCCTACGGCCATGTGCTCGCCGTGGTATTCCAGCACGCCGAGCGGCAGTACCACCGGCCAGTTCTCGGCTATTGCCCTGCGGATCTGGTGTGGGAGCATCAGTTCATAGCGCATGATCTATTCCATGTTGGTGTGGCGGGCGCGCATCGCCTCGGGCGACGCGCCGATCAGATCCCTGAGCTTCAGCACCATCACTTCGAACAACAGGAACAGCGCGCCTTCGAACACCGAACCCATCGGCAGGACGGATTTCTTTCGCGAACCCTGGTCATCGGCCATCGTCTGCGCCGGGATGAGCAGCGTGAAATCGGCGCGTCCTGCCGCAGTGCCTTCAGCCTGAGCAGTCAAGAGGAGGTTGGTTGCGCCTGCGTCATGGGCAACCCGCATCAGTGTCAGCACGGTCGATGTCTCGCCGGGCCCGGAGCTGGCCAGGAAGACGTCGCCCGGCCCAACGGGCGGCGTGGTCATGTCGCCGACCACCGAGACCGGCAGGCCGAGATGATGGAGCCGCATGGCGAAACCCTTGACCTGCAAGGCCTCGCGGCCGCAGCCATAGACGACGATCCGTTTGGCTTCGACCAATAGCTTGCAGGCGGCGTCGATGCGGCCTTCATCAACGCGCGCCAGCACGGCGCCAAGTTCGGCAAGCGCGGTTTCAAACACGGTTCCGTTCTTGTCGCTCACCGCACCCTCGAATGTCCACGAACAGCTTGATTTCGTTCATGCTATCAACCGCGAAAATGCGTGTCCAACGCTGCGCGATGCTTTTGCCGCGCCACAGGCATGATAGTGTCATGTCAGACAAATCGAGTGAGGCAACAGGACATGAAGACACGGCATTTCGACCGCATCGGCAATGGCGGCATCACCTTCACCGAACTCGGCTTCGGCACGGCGCCGCTCGGCAATCTCTACCGTGCGGTACCGGACCAGGAGGCCAACGCCACGCTCGAGGCAGCCTGGGCGAGCGGCTGCCGTTACTACGATACCGCGCCGCTCTACGGGCTTGGCCTGTCGGAAACGCGGCTCAACCCCTTCCTTCGCGGCAAGAGCCGCGACGACTATGTGCTGTCGAGCAAGGTCGGCCGCATCATGCGCGCCTGCCCGCCGGAAGAGCGAACGGGGATCGGCAAGTTCTTCGACACGCCTTCGCGCCGGGAGGTCTACGACTACAGCTATGACGGCGTCATGCGCTCGTTCGAAGCCTCCCTGGAGCGCCTTGGCGTCGACCGCGTCGACATCCTCTTCGTCCATGATGTCGACATCTTCACCCATGGCAGCAAGGAGGCGTCCGACCAGCGCATCGAGGAATTCATGCGCTCCGGCTATTACGGCTTGCTCTCCCTGCGCGACCAGGGCGTCATCAAGGCGTTCGGTGGTGGCATCAATGAATGGCAGGTCGCCCAGACGCTGGCGGAGCGCGGCGATTTCGACCTGTTCCTGCTCGCCGGCCGCTACACATTGCTCGAACAGGACGCGCTGGCATCCTTCCTGCCGCTCTGCCAGGCGCGCGGCATCGGCATCGTTCTCGGCGGACCATACAATTCCGGCATTCTTGCAACAGGACCGAAGCCGGGCGCCTATTACAACTACAGTGAAGCGCCACAAGACGTCATCGACCGCGTCACGCGCATCGAGGCGGTCTGCAAGCGGCATGGCGTGCGCTTGATCGAGGCGGCGTTGCAGTTTCCGCTGCTGCACCCGTCGGTCGTCTCCGTGATCCCCGGCGGTCAGAGGCCGGGCGAAGTCGAAAGCAACCGCTCACTGCTGGATGCAAACCTTCCCGCCGCCCTCTGGGCCGACCTCAAGCAGGAAGGCCTGATGCGTCCCGACGCGCCGACCGCGTAAGCTGCGGCGGCCGGAAGGCCATCGGTTCGGGGCAAAAAAGAAAAGCCGGGCGAGCCCGGCTTTTCTGGTCTATGCAAAAAGTACTTAGTTGACTGCGTCCTTGAGGCCTTTGCCGGCCGAGAACTTCGGCACGGTGCGCGCAGGAATCTGCACTTCGGCACCAGTCTGCGGATTGCGGCCGGTGGAAGCAGCACGCTTTGACACCGTGAAATTGCCAAAGCCCACAAGCCGGACATCGCCGCCCTTCTTCAGTTCGCCGGAGATAACGGAAAACACCGCATCGACCGCCGACTGCGCGTCACCCTTCGAAATGCTCGCGGCTTCAGCGACAGCGGACACCAGTTCGTTCTTGTTCATAAAAATTCCCTTCCATGAGAACACCGGAACGATAGACTCATCCGGCAGGAAACGGACTTTAGAAAGAAGCGTTCCCGCAACCAAGTCCAAATGCCTTAGAAAAAGCGGAAAAAGCCCGGAAATGCTGGGTTTCTCACATGAAAAAGCCGGGCGTGAAGCCCGGCTCTCTCTTTGTGCATAGCAACATTAGTTACTACTAATGCGCAAGCGTCTTGCTGGCGTCGTCCGCTGCATCGGTCGTGGCCGGAGGATTGACAGGCTCGACCCATTCAATTGGCTCCGGCATGCGCACCAAGGCATGGCGCAACACCTCACCGACCCGTGCGACCGGGATGATTTCCATCCCGTTCTTCACGTTGTCCGGAATCTCCGCCAGATCCTTGGCATTGTCTTCCGGGATCAGCACCTTCTTGATGCCGCCGCGCAAGGCGGCAAGCAGCTTCTCCTTCAAACCGCCGATCGGCAGCACCCGCCCACGCAGCGTGATCTCGCCCGTCATCGCAACGTCCGCCTTGACCGGGATGCCGGTCAGTACGGAGACGATGGCGGTCGCCATCGCAACGCCGGCCGACGGTCCGTCCTTCGGCGTGGCGCCTTCCGGCACGTGGACGTGGATGTCACGCTTGTCGAACAGCGGCGGCTCGATGCCGAAATCGATGGCGCGCGAGCGGACATAGGAAGCCGCCGCCGAAATCGATTCCTTCATCACGTCGCGCAGATTGCCGGTCACCGTCATGCGGCCCTTGCCGGGCATCATGACACCTTCGACCGTCAGCAGTTCGCCGCCGACTTCCGTCCAGGCAAGCCCGGTCACCACACCGACCTGATCGTCGGCCTCGACCTGACCGAAGCGGAAGCGCGGGACACCCAGGTAGTCGGCGAGGTTCGCCGCCGTGATGTTGACCGTCTTCGTCTTCGTCTTCAGGATCTCGGTCACCGCCTTGCGGCCGAGTTTCATCAGTTCGCGCTCCAGGCTTCTGACGCCCGCTTCACGGGTGTAGGTCTGGATGATGGCGCGGATCGCGTCCTCGCCGACGGAGAACTCCTTCGGCTGCAGGGCATGGTCGCGCACCACCTTCGGCATCAGGTGCCGCTTGGCGATTTCGATCTTCTCGTCCTCGGTGTAGCCGGCGATACGAATGATCTCCATGCGGTCCATCAAGGGCGCCGGGATGTTCAGCGTGTTCGCCGTCGTCACGAACATCACGCTCGACAGGTCGTATTCGACCTCGAGGTAATGGTCCATGAACGTCGAGTTCTGTTCCGGATCGAGCACCTCAAGCAGAGCCGACGACGGATCGCCACGGAAGTCCTGGCCCATCTTGTCGATCTCGTCGAGCAGGAAGAGCGGGTTGGACTTCTTCGCCTTCTTCATCGACTGGATGACCTTGCCGGGCATCGAGCCGATATAGGTGCGCCGATGGCCGCGGATCTCCGCCTCGTCACGCACGCCGCCAAGCGCCATGCGGATGAATTCGCGACCGGTCGCCTTGGCGATCGACTTGCCGAGCGAAGTCTTGCCGACGCCGGGAGGGCCGACGAGGCACAGGATCGGCCCCTTCAGCTTCTTCTGGCGGCTTTGCACGGCGAGATACTCGACGATGCGGTCCTTCACCTTGTCGAGACCGAAATGGTCGGTGTCGAGCACGTTCTGCGCGAAGGCGAGATCCTGCTTGACCTTGGAGTTCTTGCCCCACGGTATCGACAGGATCCAGTCGAGATAGTTGCGCACGACCGTTGATTCAGCCGACATCGGCGACATCGTCCGGAGCTTCTTCAACTCGGCTTCCGCCTTTTCGCGGGCCTCCTTGGAGAGCTTGGTCTTTTTAATGCGCGCCTCGATCTCGGCGGCCTCGTCGCGGCCGTCCTCGCCTTCGCCGAGCTCCTTCTGGATCGCCTTCATCTGCTCGTTGAGGTAGTATTCACGCTGGGTTTTCTCCATCTGGCGCTTGACGCGCGAGCGGATGCGCTTCTCCACCTGCAGGACGGAGATTTCGGCTTCCATGAAGCCCATGGCCTTTTCCAGCCGCTCCTTGACCGAGAGCGTCGCCAGCATCTCCTGCTTCTCGGGGATCTTGATGGCGAGATGCGAGGCCACGGTGTCGGCGAGCTTGGAATAGTCGTCGATCTGGCTGGCCGCGCCCACCACTTCGGGCGAGATCTTCTTGTTCAGCTTGACGTAGTTCTCGAAGTCGGTGACGACCGAACGAGCCAACGCTTCAACCTCGACCTCCTCCTCTTCCGGCTCGACCAGTGCCGCGGCGCTGGCCTCGTGGAAGTCGGGACGGTCGGTGAACGCAATGATCTTGGCACGCGAGGCCCCCTCGACCAGAACCTTGACGGTGCCGTCGGGAAGCTTCAGCAATTGCAGCACATTGGCGAGCGTGCCGATGTCGAATATGGCATCGGGTTCGGGATCGTCGTCCGCCGCGTTCATCTGGGTGGCGAGCAGGATCTGCTTTTCCTGACCCATCACCTCTTCCAGCGCCTTGATCGACTTTTCGCGTCCGACAAAGAGCGGAACGATCATGTGCGGGAACACCACGATGTCGCGCAATGGGAGAACTGCGAAAACGCCGTCGCTGGGAGCCTTGGATACTTTGGCCATTGTCCAACCTTTCATGTCGCGGCCGCCAAACAGCCAACCGCGATTCTCATATTAACGACCGGGGATCGTTCCGCCTACCACCGTTTGTGACGGGAGTTTTACAGCACAGAAATCGGGCACCTCGGCCTTCCCCAATTAGTTGGATGCACTACCCACAAAGATCAAGGGGCAACGCCAAATCCGCCTCCCCCAACTTGCCCGCGCGTGACACATTTGCGACGGCCAGACCGCGCTGGCCCACAAATCATTGGCCGACAGCAAAACGGCGCCTTGCGGCGCCGTTTCAGAATTCCGCTGTGGGCTCATGTCAGGCGCTGACATTGCCCTTCTTTTCCTTCTGTTCGGAATAGATGTAGAGCGGCCGGGCGCTGCCGGTCACCACTTCCTCCGAAATCACCACCTCACGCACGCCTTCGAGCGCCGGCAGTTCGAACATCGTATCGAGCAGGATCGCTTCCATGATCGAGCGCAGTCCGCGCGCGCCGGTCTTGCGCTCGATGGCGCGCTTGGCGATCGCCGACAAGGCATTCTCGTGGAAGGTCAGGTCGACATTCTCCATCTCGAACAGTCGCTGATACTGCTTGACCAAGGCGTTCTTCGGCTCGGTCAGGATCTGGATCAACGCCGGCTCGTCGAGGTCCTCCAGCGTCGCCAACACTGGCAGACGGCCGACGAACTCCGGAATGAGGCCGAACTTCAACAGATCTTCGGGCTCGACCAGACGAAAGACATCGCCGGTGCGGCGATCCTCGGGCGAGGCGACGATGGCGCCGAAGCCGATCGAGGTCTTCCTGCCGCGATCCGAGATGATCTTGTCCAGGCCGGCGAAGGCGCCGCCGCAGATGAACAGGATGTTGGCGGTGTCGACCTGCAGGAACTCCTGCTGCGGATGCTTGCGGCCGCCCTGTGGCGGCACGGAGGCGACGGTGCCTTCCATGATCTTCAGCAGCGCCTGCTGCACGCCTTCGCCC
>NZ_JBAZUD010000083.1:0-22486 GCF_041661565.1 Mesorhizobium sp. | reverse complement strand
TTCGAGCAATATCACTGAGGTGGCCAGATTGGAGAAGTTCGACTTATGACTGTGTACGAGCCGACGCGCCCGATCGAGCGTTGTCCCTCCCACCCGGGGGCGCTGCTTGAGGACATTATCCCGGCAACGGGAAAGACGAAGGTAGAGATTGCAAATCTGCTCGGAATCTCCCGGCAGCAGCTTTATGACATCATCCGCGAAAGGAAGCCGGTTTCGCCAGCTGTGGCCGCTCGCCTTGGAAAGCTGTTCGGCGACGGTGCCGCGATCTGGCTTCGGATGCAGGCTGCCTTCGATGCCTGGCACGCCGAGCGTGAAGTTGATGTTTCGGCGATCCCAACCCTTAAGGTTGCCTAGACTCCAGCCGGATCTTGGCAATGCAAAGGCTATCGGTGCCGGCTGGCGCGAAGCCACCTGCGCCTGCGTACCCCCCCTGGTTCAAGCCTGTCGATTGCTTCGGTCCGCGCCCGCTCCGCAAAAAACTGGCAACCATGTAGGATCGCTGCCGTCTCCTTCGTCCTTTGATCGGCAACGCCAGTCAACACAAGGAGCAAGACATGAACGACCAGACCCCCGTTCAGCCAAGGGCGGAAGTGCTTGGCGGATTGACCCCCTATCTGCAGGTGGACGGCGCCTTCAAGGCAGCCGCGTTCTACGGCAAGGCCTTCGGCGCGGAACAGGTGTTTGCTTATCCGCCCGACGAGAAGGGCCGCACTATGCACATCCATCTCCACGTCAATGGCTCGACGCTCATGCTGGGCGACGCCTTCCCCGAACATGGCCACCCGCACAAGGACCCGCAGGGCTATACGTTGCAGCTGCATCTCGCCGATAGCGACATTGACGCCTGGTGGCAGCGCGCCGTCGATGCTGGCTGTGAAATCATGACACCGGTGCAGGTGATGTTCTGGGGCGATCGCTGGGGCCAGGTCCGCGACCCCTTCGGCGTCGCCTGGGCCATGAACGCGCCGGTCAAGTAGCGTCGCGGGCATCGCACGCCAAAGCAGGGCTGAGGCGCTCACCGCGCTGGATCGTATCCGGCCCGCCCAGCATTCGTTTTTTAGCAGAGGAGACTGCCATGTCTTATGTCGATGGTTTCGTGATTGCCGTGCCCAAGGCCAAGCTCGACGACTACAAGAAGCTGGCCAACATTGCCGGCCTTGTCTGGAAGGAGCATGGAGCGCTCGCCTATGTCGAATGCGTCGGCGATGACGTGCCCTATGGCGAGATGACTTCGTTCCCGCGTGCCGTGCTGGCCAAGGACGATGAGGTCGTCGTGTTCTCCTGGATCATCTACGAATCCAGGCAAAGCCGCGATGCGATCATGGCCAAGGTGATGGCCGATCCACGCCTGAAACAGGACTGGGCAACGATGCCTTTCGACGGCAAGCGCATGATCTTCGGCGGCTTCCAGCCTTTCATGGAGCTTTGAATCCTCTGCTCCAAGAAAGTTGGGATTGAGGTCAGGCCGACCTCACTCCAACATCAGCCCAGCTTGTCGAGCAGCGGCTTCAGCCGGTCTCCATAGCGCTTCCACAGATCGACCGAGCCCTGGTACATCGGCTGGCGCACCTGCGCGGCGGAGGCCGTACGAACGGGTCGGTCGGTCTCGTGGAACGACAGCACGGCGTCGTCCCACGGCAGGCCGAGATAGTCGATCAGCGCGCGGCTCTGCCCGTCCTGGTCGGCGACGAAATCCTCGTAGCGCACGTCGTGCACGACGCCGGGCAGCACCTTGTGCCAATGCGCCATGATGTCGGTGTAGAGATTGTGGAAATCGGCGAGCTCGCCGAGATCATAGCCGTAGCGATGGCTGTCGCCCCGGAAATGCACCTTGTAGATCGACAGGCAGGTTGCTGCCGCGTCGCGGGCGCAATGGATGATCCTGGCCTTCGGCAGCATCATGTGGATGAAGCCGACGAGCAGGAAGTTGCCGGGCATCTTGTCGGTGACATGACGCATGTTCGGATAGCGGGCATGCAGCATGTCGAGATAGGCTTGGCCCGCCTCGGCGAAATCCGCGTCGTCCACGTCGGAAACGCCCCAGGGAAAGCCGCCGGGCATGGTCGACGGAAACTGCTTGCCGACCGCCTTTTTCAAGATGCCCAGCTCGCCGGCGCCATAGACTTGAGGGTGGCTGGCGATGATCTGTTCGACCAGCGTCGTGCCCGAGCGCGGCATGCCGACGATGAAGATCGGCGCGTCATCGGTGATGGCGCTTGGCTTGTGCCTTTCGAAGAAGCCGGCATCGAACACCGTTTTCATCGCGTCGAATTCGGCGCGGGTCCTGGCGGGATCGTAGTCGATGCCCTTGCGCCGGATCGCATTGCCTTCGGCGAAATAGTCGAAAGCCTTGCCATAATCCTTGAGGTCGTCATTGGCCTTGCCGAGGCCGAAAGACAGCTGCATGCGCGCCAGGCTGTCCTGTGGCGCCTTGGCGTGCTGGCTCTCCATGCCGGCCAGTTCCGCGTCGCGCTCCTTCTGACGCTTGACCTGCGTCAGCATCAGCCAGGCCCTCGCCATGCCGGGGCTCACGGCCACCGCCTGCCGGAACAGGTCGGCCGCTTCGTCGAGCTTGCCCTTTTCCATCAGCCCGACGCCGAGCCCATGCAGCAGGTCGGCATCCTTCGGGCGCATGTTCAACGCTTCGCGGAACACGCTCAGCGCCTCGTCGAGACGCCCCGCCTCCTGCAATGTTTCGGCAAGTCCGATGAGCGCACGGACATGGAACGGGTTGCGCGCGATCGTACCGCGATAGATGTCCTCGGCCTCCTCGAACTGGCCGACCTGCTTCAGCGACGAGGCGAGATTGTCGCGAGCGGCAAGCTGTTCGGGCCGCAGGTCCACCGCCCCACGAAAGAAATCGATAGCGGCCGCGACGCGACCGACGTCACGCATCACCGTGCCGAGATTGTTGAGGAAATCGGCATTGGTCGGCTGCAGCTGCACCGACTGTTCGAGAAGATCCATTCCCTCGGCGCTGCGCCCGGTCTGGTGCAGCAGCAGCCCGAGGAAATGCGCGGCGGCCGCGTGATTGGGCTTGCGCGCCAGCACCTGGCGATAGAGCGCCTCGGCTTCCTGACGGCGCCCGGCCTGATGCAATTGCAGCGCTTGCTGCACATACTGGTCAAGGCCCAGCGGCGGCTGTCCTCCAGCGCCTGACCTGGCCCCCGAACCCGCCGCTCTTCTCTGATCTCTGTTAATGGGAAACCTGCCGTGTTTGTACGCCTGTGGCGATCTAGGCCATTGGCGCGGCCGGTTCAAGTCTTCGCTTGGCCTTGCGACCTCGCGTCAGGAGAAACCGCTCAAATCAGGCGGTTGATCTCGGCCACCTGTCTGGCCCGCCTGACGGTGCCATCCGTATCGGCGATCGTGCGCCTTGCCGCCTCGTCGCTTCTGATGGTCAGCCGCGCCGACTTCACCATCGTCGGCTTGCCGTTCGGGCCAACGGCAATCGCGTGTATGGTGACTGGCGTGATTATGGGCTTGATCGCTACGGTCGTGCCTCTCGGGGTTTTGACGGAAACCATGGCTTGGTCCTTTCATGAACAAACAGATGCAAGTGCCGGAACGATCGCCCCAGCCTGACCTAAAACATTCTTTTAGAAAACCGCCGCACCATAGCAGGTTTCTTAAATAGTTGTAGCGATCTATTTTTTCCCAAAAGCGAACGGGCTTCTGGAATCTTCTTGAAAAACCCGGCTGGACGGGCTACATAAAACATATCGTTTGGGCCAGAATTGGCATCTCGCGGCGTCAGAGGTTCTCGACCCGCCAATCTCATTCCAAATCATCGTTACCGGGCGCGCGGCTATTCGCTTTGCGACCATTATTGTTCGAGAGAGATTCCGCGCATCAAAACCGGAGCCGTGAAGGTCCACAATGGCGAGAAGGGCTTTGGCTCCGTTGAGTACGACGATGGCGGGACGGACTTTCTCGTCCATGCCGGCGCGTCGCCGCTCTGTAATTGATCTGATCCAGCCGAATTCGATGAGCGCTGACCACGGATGTACTGGCAGCGCCCGAATCCGGTCTATTTCCAGCGATTGCCGGGAATAGGAAAGCGGGGCTTGACCCCGCTTTTTTTGGTCTAGGGACAACGCTTCGCACCGGCCGCTTCCGCGTCGGTGGATCCACCGGGGCAGGCTAGCATCAAGGTTTAGGACATGCCGGACCGCACTACCCACTCCATTGCCCACTTCGAGGCACCTTTCATGCTTGGCGGATTGGAAGGACAGTTGCCGGCCGGCGACTATGACATCGATCACGACGAGGATGTGATCGAGGGCATGTCGCGGCTTGCCTGGCGACGCGTCGCCACCTTCATCCATCTGCCGGCACGGGCGGTGAGCAACGCGGCGACCAGCCAGCTTGTCGCCATCGATTACCTTGAACTCGAAACTGCGCTGAAGCGCGACCGGGAGAACGCAGCATGATCCGTTTCCAGCAGAATGCGCGCCCGCGCAACGACACGCCCTCGCATCTCTTCGCCATCGGCCAGACGGTGCGCATGAAGAGCCGCACCGGGCTGGTCCAGAAGACCGCGGAACTGTTCCAGATCAAGAGCAGGCTGCCGGTCAAGGATGGCTCGCCGCAATACCGCATCCGCAGCGAGCAAGAGACCCATGAACGGGTGACGACCGAAGACAATCTCGAAGCGGCCGAAAATCCGGCCGTCTGAGTTTCCAGAAATGCCCAGTCAACACTTCAGCGGGAGAAGTCCATGTCCAAGGGTCAACAGCGAAGCAACCGCGAAACGCGCAAGCCGAAGAAGGACAAGGTCGTGGCCAAGCCCGCCTCTCCGTTCGGCTCGTCGGTGAAGCAGGCGGAAAGCAACTTGAAGCCGAAGTCGAAGGGCTGATGGGAAAGGGGGCGCGTCCCGTGCGCCCCTTCCGTCGCCCGCTGCTTGTAGCGGCGCACTGACGCAACAGCTCGTGCAACGCCCTGCAACGGAGGCCTGCTTGAACTTCGTCATCGAATTCTACCGGTCGCGTGACGCAGACGAAGCCACGCTCGACAAGGTGTCGCTGGAAGCACCGAACCTGCGCGCCGCCCTGCAGGGTGCGACGGCGCTGTTCCACAGCTTGGCCATGCCGCAGGTCCCGGACCGCCTGCGCATTTCCGACGAGCACGGCAGCGAGCTCTACGCCGGCCCTGCCGATGGGGCGTATCCGGCTGGCGATTGAAATGCGCGGCGTCCAGCGATAACCCTCGCGTGCCCCGCCGACTATGACATCTGCACGCAACCGCCGCCGCCTCGCGACGTTGAGCCCGCACAACCAGTTTGCAGGAGTCTCGACATGTCGCTCACCGCCCTTGCCATCAATTGCTCGCTGAAAGCCTCCGGCGACAAGGAGAAATCCTCCACCGACAAGATCATCGCCGATTTGCTGTCCGCCCTGAAACCGCACGGCGTGAAGGGTGAGGTCATCAGGGCCCTCGACCACGACATCAAGCCCGGCGTGCTCTCCGACATGGGCAAAGGCGATGACTGGCCCAAGCTGCGCGCCAAGATCGTCGCCGCCGATATCTTCATCCTCGGCCTGCCGATCTGGATGGGCCAGCCATCGAGTGTCGCCAAGCGCGTCATGGAGCGCATGGATGCGTTTCTCGAGGAAACCGACGACAGGGGTCGCATGCCCGCCGCCGGCAAGGTGGCCCTGGTCGCGATTGTGGGCAACGAGGACGGCGCGCATCATTGCCACGCCGAATGCTTCCAGGCGCTCAACGATGTCGGCTTCACCATCCCGGCCAATGGCGGTGTCTATTGGGTCGGCGAGGCCATGGGCGACGTCAACTATGTCGACATGCCCGAGATTCCGGAAGCAGTCTCCGGCATGCTCGAAATGGCCGCGTCGAACGCCGCGCATCTCGCCTCACTGCTCAGGGGCAAGCCCTATATCGGCGTGGACGAATAGCGCTGTAACCCTTCTCTCAGCACGGCCCGTCGCCAACGATACGATAGTCCGCCGCGCGCGCCTCGCAGGCATTGGGGAAGCTGCGCAATTCGCCGCCGCGACGGGCGCAGACCGGGGCATATTCCCGGGTGCAGAATGCCTGCTGGCCACCGTCACCGCTGTCCCGGCACGGGCCATCGCGCACGATGCGGTAGCCGGCCCGGTCGGCAAGGCAGGCATTGGCGAAGGTCTGGCGGTCTCCGCCACGTCGGGCGCACACCGGTTCGTACTGCCGGCTGCAATATTGCGGTTCCGGCCGTGGCGGGCGCGGCGGCCTCGGGCCGGGTCCGTCATCGACGACGACGGTGCAGGCGGCCAGAAGTGCCGACAGCAACAACATGACAAGACCTTGCCGCGAAAACAGTGCCGCCAGAACTTTCATCGTGATCCTCCTCGATCCGGCAGATTGACCGCGATCCCTCACCTGTTGATTGATCCTTGCCATTCCATCGCCGAAGGCAAGGCTTTTTCGCGCGTGCCGTCCGCAGGCCGCTTCGAAACTCATTCCTGGGACGGCGCGCCTCTCCGCCACGCCCGACATCTGGCCTATTCGGGACCCGGGCTCTGGCCGATGACCAGGCCGGCAACCGGGCCTATGCCGGGCCGCATCGATGCTCCGTTCAGTCGGTCCATGCGTCGGGATGCGCCCAATGTGGCGGCCCGCGGCAGTATCTTGCAACGTTCACGTTTCCGTGCGATAAATTCCGTGTTCGGGCATTTGCGACCCGGAGAGCGGAACGTTTTGGACGACCTTTCCCCGATACTGTGAATCTCTGACGGCCCCGTTTTCGGCGGGGGGTTTGACCATGCGGGAATGCATGACTGCCGAAGCAACCACCGGGACTTGCCCATCGCGCCAGGCGGCGGGCAGGACCATCAGACTGAACGGGTGAAGGAGTTTCCCCAATGGCCCAGACCGGCACCGTTAAATTCTTCAACGCGACCAAAGGCTTCGGCTTCATCACGCCCGATGACGGCGCCAAGGATGTATTTGTCCATATCTCCGCGATCGAGGCCTCCGGCCTGCGCACGCTCGTCGATGGACAGAAGGTCACCTTCGACGTCGAGCCGGACCGCATGGGCAAGGGCCCCAAGGCCGTCAACCTCCGCGCTGCCTGAGGCATCGGCGCGCCGCACGTCCACGGACGCGCGGTGGAGGCTCCAATGCCTTGGCTTGGAGAGCAATTCGAATTCAAGGCGCGGCGTTTACGTCGCGCCTTTTTCGTACCGTGCGTACGGACCCGGTGCCCGCGAAACTTTCTCTTGCCGATAGCGCTAAAATAAAGGACAAATTTCCATTCGGGCATTTGCCGGCCCGAGACTGGACTTTATGGGATCAAAGGAGCTTCCCATGCCGCAGACCGGCACCGTCAAATTCTTTAACCATGCCAAGGGCTTCGGCTTCATCACGCCCGATGATGGCGCGAAGGATGTTTTCGTCCATATTTCAGCCGTGCAGGCGTCGGGACTTCCCGGCCTCGAGGATGGGCAGAAAGTATCCTTCGATACCGAACCGGACAAGCGTGGCAAGGGTCCCAAGGCCGTCAACCTGTCGGTCGGCTGAGCCGGGCTCCCACCGTCCACGGCGGTTCGGCGCCATCGAGAGCCTGCAATACGCGTCGCGTGAGTTGGATCGAAGCCTGATCTCCGTTCAGCCCCCGTTCAGCCATCGTCGCCTATTAATCTTGGGTAAGGCCGGACCGCATCCCCGAAACTGCCCGGGGCCGGTACAAGGAGACCAAGATGAACCGAATTTTCAAGGCCGCGGTGCTGTCAGCCGCCGTGCTCGCCACCACCCTCGCCACCTTGCCCGCCGCCAACGCCGATGACTGGGGCCGCTGGCATCACCACCGCAACGGCGGTGGTGGCCATGGCGACGCCATTGCGGCCGGCGTGCTCGGGCTTGCGGCCGGCGCGCTGATCGTTGGCGCATTGAACAATCAGCAGCCGCCGCCCGATGACTACGATGACGGCTACTATGACCGCGACGTCAGGCCGCGTCCGGCCCCGGTCCGCCATTACTATGCGGAGCCTAGATATTATTCACAGCCCCGGGTCGTCTACAATGAAGGCTACGCCGAGCCCTGGACGCGCGGCTGGTATGAATACTGCTCCGACCGCTACCGCACCTTCAACGCCCGCACCGGTACCTTCACCGGCAATGACGGCGAACAGCATTTCTGCACCGCCAATTGAGGCCTCCGGCCCGACCATGGAGCGCTGACCGCAAGGCCAGCGCTCTTTGGTATCGAGCGCGCGATTTCGACCAGCGGCAACGCCTGGCAATCCCTACACCAGGAATGGGTTGGTCATGCGCTCCTCACCAAAGCGCCCGCCCGGACCATGGCCGCAGATGAAGCCGATATCGTCGCCGAGCGGCAGTAGCTTGTCCTTGATCGAGGCGATCAATGCCGCATGGTCGCCGCCCGGCAGGTCGGTACGACCTACCGAGCCGCGAAACAGCACATCGCCGACATGGGCGAACTTGGCCGCGCGATTGTAGTAGACGACATGGCCGGGCGCGTGGCCGGGGCAATGCAACACCTCGAACACGTGGCCGCCGAACGACACGGTCTCGCCTTCGGTGAGGAACCGGTCGGGCACGCAGTTGCGCGCGCCGGCGATGCCATAGCGCCGGCCCTGGTTTTCCAGATTGTCGAGCAATAGCCTGTCGGCTTCATGCGGGCCGATGATGTCGACGCCGAGCGCTTCCTTGAGTTCCATGGCGCCGCCGGCATGGTCGATATGGCCGTGGGTTATCCAGATCGCCTCGGCGATGATGGCATTGTCCTTCAGCACCCCCAGCACCTTGTCGATATCGCCGCCCGGATCGACGACGACGCCGTGCTTGTCGTCCATGTCGAACAGGATGGTGCAGTTCTGCTGGAACGGTGTAACCGGCACGATACCGGCATTGAGCTGACCCATGATCTTCCTTTCGCTGCCTCGGCCGAGATGTAGAGACGCGGGTGAAAGGCGTCCACTCCCCGAATAACGAACAGTCCGTTGTCCCGGTACAGGGAATCCGTTGTCCCGATAACGGAAATGGGCGGCCGAAGCCGCCCATTCGAACGAACCCGAGATCCCGTCGCGCCTACCTCTTCATCGCGCCCATCACGGCGCCGATGATGCCGGTCAGGATGGCGCCGCCGCCGGCGCCGCCAACGATATTGTTGAGATTCAAGGCACTCCCGAGACCGCTCGCCGCTGCCGCGGCGGCCGCCGGATCGACCGTGCCACCGCCGAGCAGGCTGCCCAGGATCGCCGCGCCGCCGACGCCGCCAATGGCGCCGCCAAGGATCTTTGGAAGCTGACCCAAAGCTGCCTGCTTGAGCGCGGCGCCGACCGCCTGGCCACCGATGATGCCCGCAATCACCTGTACAATGATCGCAAGAAGCGTGTTCATGTCCATATTTTCTGTCCCTCCTTGATGCCAGCCTCCCGGGCCGACAGCATCATGAGACGCCGAACTGGAGGAAAGTCAAATGCACAAACATCGAAACAAAGGGGCGGCGCCAAAACCGCCCCTGCTTGCTTGAAAAGCCTTGGCTTTTACTCCGCGGCGATCGCGTGCTTGGGCTGAACGGCCGCGGAATAGTCGTTCATCAGGTTCTTGGCGATCTCACCAACCTCGAATCGGTACGGTCCGATCTCTGAAACCGGCGTTACTTCCGCTGCCGTTCCGGTGAGGAAGCACTGTTCGAAGCCTTCCAGTTCTTCCGGCATGATGGCGCGTTCGATCACCTCCAGACCGCGATCCCCGGCGAGGCCGATGACCGTGCGGCGCGTGATGCCGTCGAGGAAACAGTCGGGCTTGGGCGTATGGATCTTGCCCTCCTTGACGAAGAAGATGTTCGCCCCGGTCGCTTCCGCCACCTGTCCACGCCAGTCGAGCATCACGGCGTCGGCATAGCCCTTGGCCTCGGCGGCATGCTTGGACATGGTGCAGATCATGTAGAGACCGGCGGCCTTCGACTTCGACGGCGCCGTGCGCGGGTCGGGCCGGCGCCATTCCGCCATGTCGAGTCGGATGCCTTTCAGTTTCTGCGCCGGGTCGAAATAGCTCGGCCACTGCCAGATGGCGATGGCGCAGTTTATGCGGTTGTTCTGCGCAGAGACACCCATCTGTTCGCTGCCCCGCCAGGCGATCGGCCTGACATAGGCGTCCTGAAAACCCTGCTTCTTCAAGAGCGTGCTGGACGCGTCATTGAGTTCGGCTACGGAGTAGGGAATCTTGAAGCCGAGCAGGCCCGCCGATTCATGCAGGCGTTCGGTGTGCTCGTTGAGCTTGAAGATCTCGCCGCCATAGGCACGCTCGCCCTCGAACACCGCGCTGGCGTAGTGCAGGCCGTGGGTCAGCACGTGGATCTTGGCGTCGCCCCATGGGACGAACTCGCCATTCATCCAGATGAAGCCGTCCAGTTGGTCGAAGGGAACGGATGCCATGGTACCTCCCGCGGGCCGCTGCCCGCACATCGTTTTGTCGTTGCTCGCTTCTCGTCGGACACGCCACGGATTTCGAGGCCAGCCGCTGCCCGAGCGTAGGAGGATAGCAAGGTTCTGGCAAACTCAGGAAGTTCCGGAAAACCCGTCTCCCCTTGCCTTTTCGTTCGCAATCCGCCCAAAAGCTTGTCAAAAATTACCATTGCGGGAAAATTACGTCAATAGTACTGACATAATGTCCCTTTTCCACGGAGACATGATGACGGATCCAAGCCACGCAGCCGGGAAACCGATCAGGACCGCGATGTCAGTCGAAGACGGGATCGACTTCGCAATCATCGAACTGTTCTTCTTCGCCTATCGTGACTTTACCTCCGATCCGGACCAGATCCTAGCCGACTACGGTTTCGGTCGCGCCCATCACCGGGTGCTGCATTTCGTCAATCGCCGGCCGGGGCTGACGGTGGCGGAACTGCTCGATGTGCTGAAGATCACCAAGCAGAGCCTCGCGCGCGTTCTCAAGCAGTTGATCGACACCGACCATGTGGTGCAATTGCAAGGTCCGCGCGACCGCCGCCAGCGTGAGCTTTATCCGACAGCCAAGGGCCGTGCGCTGGCGCTGGCGCTGGCGCGGCCACAGTCACGCCGCATCCATGCTGCATTGGAGGATGCCGGAGCAGCCGAACGGACCTTGGTGGAGCGCTTCCTCGAGGCGATGGTCAATCCGGAATTGAGGGCGCAGATCGACGTAGGATCGGCAAAAATGTCGGGGAAAAACCATGGAGAGCACTGAAAGGGTCGACCAGGCGGCCGCACCGGATGACGACGCGCCGCATCTGCTTGTAGTCGACGATGACACCCGTATCCGCAATCTTCTCAAGCAATATCTGACCGAGAACGGCTTTCGCGTCACTGTTGCCGGCAATGCCGACGAAGCCAGGCGCAAGCTCGCCGGCCTCGACTTCGACCTTCTCGTGCTCGACGTCATGATGCCGGGTGAAACGGGCGTCGACCTGACGAAGTCGCTGCGCACCGAAAAGAACGTGCCGATCCTGATGCTGACGGCGCTCTCGGAAACCGACAGCCGCATCAGCGGGCTCGAAGCGGGCGCCGACGACTACCTGCCCAAACCGTTCGACCCGCGCGAGCTGATCCTGCGCATCAACAACATCCTGCGCCGCGGTGGCCCGGCAACCACGCCCAAGGTCGAGCAGCTGGTCTTCGGGCCCTACACCTTCCAGATCGCCAGGCGCGAGTTGAAGCGGGGCGGCGAGACACTCAAGCTGACCGATCGCGAGCAGGAGATCCTGGCGATCTTCGCCGCGCGGGCGGGTGAGACGATCCCGCGTCACGAACTCGTCGGCGATGATTCGGAAGTCGGCGAGCGGACCATCGACGTGCAGATCAACAGGCTGCGGCGCAAGATCGAGCGCGATCCGTCCAACCCTGTCTGGCTGCAGACTGTGCGCGGAATTGGGTATAGGCTGAGCGTGGAATAGAGTGCCGCCCGGGGCCGGCGAACGGCCATGGGGTGACGAAAAGAGCGAATGGCAACGACGGAACTGCAACAGCCGGGCGATGACGGCCTGAGCGCACGCGCCACGCGTGCGCTGAGGGCGGTGCCGCGTGCCTGGAACCGGTTCTGGCGTCTCGTTTCGCTGTACATGCCCAAGCGGCTCTATGCCCGCTCGCTGATCATCGTCATCGCGCCGATGATCATGCTGCAATCGGTCGTCGCCTTCGTCTTCATGGAGCGTCATTGGGCGACCGTGACGCAGCGGCTGTCGCAGGCCACCGTAAGCGACATCGCGGCCATCATCGACCTGATCGAGACCTATCCGCACGACGCCGACTACGCCAACATCATCCGCATCGCCCAGGACCGCGTGCAGTTGAAGATCGACCTCCTGCCGCCCGACCCGCTGCCGCCGCCAGGGCCCAAACCCTTCTTCTCGATTCTCGACGAGGCCCTGTCGTCGGAGATCACAAGGCAGATAAACCGGCCCTTCTGGATCGACACGGTCGGCAATTCCAACATGGTGGAGGTGCGCGTCCAACTCGAGAACAGGGTGCTGCGCGTCTTCGTACGCCGCAGCCAGGCCTATGCCTCGAACACCCACATCTTCCTGATCTGGATGGTCGGCACCTCGCTGGTGCTGCTGATGATCGCCATCCCCTTCCTGCGCAACCAGATCAGGCCGATCCTGACGCTGGCCGAGGCCGCCGAAAGCTTCGGCAAGGGCCGGCCGATGCCGCGCGATTTTCGGCCGCGCGGCGCCGAGGAGGTTCGCCGCGCCGGCTTTGCCTTCATCCAGATGCGAGAGCGCATCGAGCGCCAGATCGAACAGCGCACCGCCATGCTGACCGGCGTCAGCCATGACCTCAGGACCATCCTCACCCGCTTCAAGCTGCAGCTGGCGCTGGCCGGCGGCAAGGCCGAGACCAAGGCGGCGATGGACCAGGACATCGATGACATGCAGTCGATGCTCGAGGGCTATCTCGCCTTCGCCCGCGGCGAGGCCTCGGAAGACGCGGGACGCTTCGACCTGGAGGTCTATTTCCAGAAGCTCGGCGAGGAAGCCAGGCTGCGCAAGCGCAAACTGTCGACGACGCTCTCCGGCGACCGCGATGTGCATGTCAGGCCGAACGCCTTCGCCCGGCTGATGTCCAACGTCATCGGCAACTCGTTCCGCTATGCCAGGACGGTGGAGGTCAACGCCACGCATGGCCGCGGCTCGCTTCTGGTGACCATCGACGATGACGGCCCGGGCATCCCGGCCGACCGGCGCGAAGACGTGTTCAAACCCTTCGTGCGCCTCGACGAAGCCCGCAACCTCGATGCCAGCGGCACCGGGCTCGGCCTGTCGATTGCCCGCGACATCGCCCGCAGCCATGGCGGCGACATCACGCTTGGCGACAGTCCGCTCGGCGGCCTGCGGGCGGTGATCAAGGTTCCGGCCTGACACACGTCGCCCTGATCTGAGCCAAGGCTTCATCCGCCCGTCATGAAACCATGGTGAAGAGCGCGAATGAAGCGCGCGACAACAATCGATTCGGCCCTGCCGCCTCACTTCGACCCCTGGCCCGCCCGGGTGCGCTGGAGCGAAGCGAGGGCGGCGAGCTGGTCGCCGTTCCGGCATCGCCTCAACGCCCCCGTAGACCGTTCAGGCAGAAGGCCGCCATGCGCATATTGATGGTCACCGATGCCTGGCGCCCCCAGGTCAATGGCGTTGTCCACACGCTGGAGCGGCTCACCGAAACACTGAAATCCTTCGACGTCGCGGTGGACTTCCTGACGCCCAACATCTTTCGCACGCTGCCCTTGCCGACCTACCCCGACATAAGGCTGGCGCTGACCACGCCCGGCCACGTCGCGCGGCTGATCGATGCCGGCAAGGCCGACCATATCCACATCGTCACCGAAGGCCCGCTCGGCATCATGGCGCGGCGCTATTGCCGCAATGCCGGCCGGCCGTTCACCACCAGCTACCACACGCGTTTTCCCGAATATCTGAGCGCCCGGCTGCCGGTGCCGGAAAGCTGGGCCTATCGCTGGCTGCGCGATTTCCACAATTCGGGCCAGGGCACGCTGGTCGCCACGCAGTCGCTCGCCGACGACCTTTCGGCGCGGGGCTTCAACAAGCTGAGGCCCTGGACGCGCGGCGTCGACACCGAGCATTTCCGGCCCGACAAGAGGAAGGACCTCGGCTTGCCACGTCCGATCTTCCTGTGCGTCGGCCGCGTCGCCATCGAAAAGAACCTCTCCGCCTTCCTCGACCTCGACCTGCCCGGCAGCAAGGTGATTGTCGGCGAGGGACCGGAACTCGCCAGGCTGAAGGCGAAATACCCGCAAGCGCATTTCCTTGGCCACCGGCCCAATGACGAACTGGCCGAGATCTATGCCTCGGCCGATGTCTTCGTCTTCCCCAGCCGCACCGACACCTTCGGCAACGTCATCATCGAGGCGCTGGCCAGCGGCACGCCTGTCGCCGCCTATCCGGTGACAGGCCCGATCGACATCGTCGGTGACGGCTTCGGCGGCGCGGTCTCCAACGACCTGCGCGAGGCCTCGCTCGCCGCCCTCGGCGTCGACCGCGCGCAGGCACGCGAGCGCGCCATGCGCTACAGCTGGAAAGCCTGCGCCGAAATGTTTCTGGACGCGGTCGACGAAGCCCTGGGCACGGCGCGCAAGCTGGCGGCGTAGCGCCACCTTCGTTATCCACGGGCGAAGCGGGAGCGTAGCGGACGCGCAGACCCGAGGATGACGAAGGTTAAAACAACCTGCCGCCGTCAGGCACCTTGCGCTCGATCGCGCCCAGCACCACGGCACCCTCCTCGTCGGGAAAGCCGAGCGTCAGCACTTCCGACATGAACGGCCCGATCTGGCGCGGCGGGAAATTGATGACCGCGAACACCTGCCGGCCGATCAATGTCTCGGGCGCATAGTATTTGGTGATCTGCGCCGACGATTTCTTGATGCCGATGTCCGGCCCGAAATCGATCTTCAGCTTGATGGCCGGCTTGCGCGCCTGCGGAAACGGTTCGGCTTCGACGATCGTGCCGGCGCGGATGTCGACACGATCGAAGTCGGCAAAACTGATTTCGGGCTTGCGCTCGGCGGTCGAACTCATTCGTGCACCGCTCAGGCGTTGCCGTGCGTCTCGAACAGCACCCCGGCCAGCGCATCCTTGGCCGACGTTCCCGACCAGACGACGAACTGGAACGCCTGGAAATAGCATTCGCAGGCTTCCAGCGCCGAAGACAGCAGCACCTCGACCTGCTGGCTCGAGGGCTCGACCCCGCCTGCCAGCAGCAGCGACTGCCGGAACATGATCGCGCCTTCCTGCTCCCAGAGATCGAAATGGCCGAACAGCATCTGCTCGTTGATCAGCGACAAGAGGCGCATCACCTCCAGCGCGCGGGCCTCCGGCACCTTGATATCGAAGGCGCAGGCCAGGTGCAGGGCCTCGAAATCCTCCATCCACGAGAAGGAGACGTGGTAGTCGGTCCAGCTTCCGGCAACCGAGATCGAGATCTCGTCGTCGCCGGCCCGCTCGAAGGACCAGTCATTGTTGTGCGCGACCTGCTCGATGACATCCACCGGATGGATTTCGCGGGACACTTCGAGTTCGAGAAGTTCCATGGAATGCTTCCTGTGTTCTAAGGAGCGCCGCCACACGCTCCGCGGGAGGGCACACACAACGAACAATCTTGTCTAGAACTCGGACGGCCAGGACTTCTCGACACAAAGACCCCGGACCGGACCCCACCGCCCGGCCACATGACCCTGCTCCGAATCATGCAACAAATTCAGTCTATTGATCGGGAGTCGCGTGAACAGCCCATTTCTTCGCACTGCGTCATTCGCATGTGGAAACCCGCTGTCACAAAGATTCACGCATTGCCGTTAAGCGATTCACGGCAAAGCGCTTTTCAGGATCGGGCTTTGTGGAAAAGTTTAAGAAATTATTTTTTTGCGCGGGGAGTCGGGGTCGCGGCGGCCGTGGCATTGCCGGCCAGATCCGCGAGCTTAGCCTCCAGCGCTTCGATGCGGGCAGCAAGGCGGCCATTCTCCTCGCGTGCCTTGGCGGCCATCTCGCGCGCGGCCTCGAACTCCTCGCGCTGCACGACGTCCATGGTGTTGAGGATGCGCTCGGCCTGCCCCTTGAAGGCGGTCTCCACCTCGCGGCGCACGCCCTGGGCGGCCCCGGCGGCGTCGGTCATCAGCTTGGCGAATTCATCGAGAATGCGGTTCGGTCCGGTCGACATGGCAAATCCTCGCTTGCTTGAAATGACGTAGTGGCGTCGCGCGCCGAATGCAAGAACGTTGAGGGCCGGGGCCGCCTCTGCGTTGCTATGGCGCATGATTGGACCGTGTGCAAAGACAGTGTCTAACTGTACTCGATGGCACCGAGCGCCTATCGTTGCTGCATCACGTCTCTCGCCATGCACTTCAGTCAGGATTAGCCAATGGCAACGCCACCGCGCCGACCGACAAATCCAATGGCAGCAGCCGAAGCCGCCTTCAAGCCGGTCAAGAAGCCATCGGCCCCGCCCCGCGAGCCTGCGACCGCGCCGAACGTGCGCGAGCTTGTCTCGATCAGGATCGATCGCGCCGTGCTGGACCATTTCCAGGAAGACGGTCCCGGCTGGCAGGACAGGATCAACGACGCGCTGCGCCGATTGGTGGCCAATAAGGATTGAGCTTCCCGTCTGCAGGATGAACCGCAATGGTGATCCTGTCCGACACGTGACGGCCACCCGCCTCGCCTTGACCACGCCAAAACCCTGCCGCATGGTCCGCGCCCAAACGCGTTTCGCAACCGAGAGTCCCCTTTGAACGACTATTTCCTGCTGCCGCTGGCCTCACTGGGCTTCCCCAACATCAATCCGATCCTCGTCCAGATCGGGCCGCTGGCGGTGCACTGGTATGGCGTCGGTTACATTGTCGGCATCCTGTTCGCCTGGTGGTACGCCAAGCGGCTCGCCGCCAATGCGAAGCTGTGGCCAGGCGGCGTTGTCCCGATGAAACCTGAAGACCTCGACGATTTCATCGTCTGGGCCGCCATCGGCGTCGTCCTGGGCGGGCGCACCGGCTATGTGCTGTTCTACGATCTGGCCCGCTACATCGCCCACCCGCTCGACATCTTCGCGGTCTGGCAGGGCGGCATGTCGTTCCATGGCGGCCTGCTCGGCGTCATCCTCGCCATGACGCTGTTTTCCCTCAGGCGCGGCATCCGCACCTGGTCGCTGTTCGATGTCGTGGCCGCCGGCGTGCCGGTAGGCCTTGGCCTGGTGCGCGTCGCCAATTTCATCAATGCGGAGCTCTGGGGGCGGGTGACCGACGTTCCCTGGGGCGTCGTCTTCTGCAACGACCGCATCCAGCAGGCGATGGGAGCTTGTCCAGCCGGCCTCATTCCTCGTCACCCAAGCCAGATCTACGAAGCCTTCCTCGAAGGCATCGTGCTGTTCCTCGTGCTGCGCATCCTCACCCATTCGCGGCTCAAGCTCAAGACGCCGCGCTTCGTCGGCGGCGCCTTCATCTGTGGCTATGGGCTGTCGCGCATCTTCGTCGAGTACTTCCGCGAGCCGGACCAGCAGCTGGGCTACCTCCTCGGCACCGACTGGCTGACCATGGGCATGATCCTGTCCACGCCCATGGTCTTGGCCGGCATCTGGGCGATGGCCACCGCCAAGCCGGTCGCACAGCCGCGGCCCGCATGACACCTCTGAAGACCCGGATAGTCGGGCTGATCGAGGCCTTGGGGCCAATCCCGGTCAACGAATACATGGCCCTCTGCCTGTTCGACACCGAGCATGGCTACTACATGACGCGCGAGCCCTTCGGCGCCGCCGGCGATTTCATCACCGCGCCGGAAATCAGCCAGATGTTCGGCGAACTCGTCGGCGTCTGGATTTATCAGGCCTGGCTGGCGGTCGGCCGGCCCATGCCGGTGACCGTCGCCGAGATCGGCCCCGGCCGGGGCACGTTGATGAAAGACATGCTGCGCACCCTGTCGCGGCTCGATCCGGACCTGGCAAACGGCGCCGCCTTCGCAATGATCGAAACCAGCCCGCGCCTGGCCGAAATCCAGAAACGGACGCTTGCCGCGACACCGTTTTCGGTCAGCTGGCACGAGACCATCGACACCCTGCCGCAGCAGCCGCTTCTCATCGTCGGCAACGAATTGTTCGACGCGGTGCCGATCCGCCAGTTCATCCGCGCCGGTGCCGGCTGGCGCGAGCGCATGGTCGGTCTCGACGATGCCCATGACCTTCGCTTCTTCGCCGGCGCCGGCTCGATCGACCCGACGCTTCTGCCCGTCGATGCGGCCGAGGCGCCGCAAGGCGCGGTCGTCGAGGTGTCGCCGGCCCGCGCGGCCCTGATGGCGGCGATCGCGCAACGCTTGGAAACCCACGGCGGCGCCGGCCTGTTCCTCGACTATGGCCATCTCCAGCCGGGCGTCGGCGACACCATGCAGGCCTTGCGCAGGCACAGTCACGAAGATGTGCTGGCCACTCCCGGCGAGGCCGACCTGACCTCCCATGTCGATTTCGCCGGCCTTGCCGCGATCGTCCGCGCGCATGGGCTCGACGCCCATCTGTCGACACAGGGCGACTTTCTGCTCGGCATGGGCATTCTCGAGCGCGCCGGCCGGCTCGGCGCCGATGCCGACCAGGCGACCCGCGAAAGGCTCGCCGGCGATGTCGAACGTCTCGCCGGCCCGCAGGCGATGGGAGAGCTGTTCAAGGTGCTCGGCGTGGTGACGCGCGGCGTGGCAGTCCGGCCCTTTGCCACGGCGGATTGACTTTTCACTCATGCGCCCTCCAATCTCCCGTTCGGCAGGGACGGGTCGAACCGCGCATCCGGAGCCAGCCCTGCCTTCTTCACGACGCGCCGCTTTTTCTTGACGAAACCGCCCACACGGACAACAACGCCCGCATGCTGAATCAGACCAAGCCGGATCCCGTTCGGTCGCCCTCGCTGGACAAGGCAAGGGCCCAAGGCATCCGCCACGGCTATTTCACCCGAACCGGCGGCGTCTCCGGCGGCATCTACCGTGGCCTCAACATCGGCACCGGATCGAGTGACGACCAGGCGCTGGTGGCCGAGAATCGCGCCCGCGTCGCCGCCTGGATGGGCGTGCCGGCCAGCCACCTTCTGACCGCCTGGCAGATCCATTCGCCCGACGTCATCGTCGCCCGCGAACCCTTTTCCGGCGAGCGGCCCAAGGCCGACGCCATCGTCACCGACCGGCCCGGCATCGCCGTCGGCGCCTCGACCGCCGACTGCGGACCGGTCCTGTTTGCCGACAGCCAGGCGCGCGTCATTGGCGCCGCGCATGCCGGCTGGAAGGGCGCCTTTACCGGCGTGCTCGAAAACACCATCGCCGCAATGGAGAGCCTGGGTGCCCGGCGCGAAAACATCGTTGCCGTGCTCGGCCCATCGATCGGCCCTGAGAACTATGAGGTCGGCCCCGAATTCGTCGCCCGCTTCGTCGAGGCCGACGCTGAGAACAGCCGCTATTTCATCCCCTCGTCGCACCCCGGCCATTCGCTGTTCGACCTCAACCGCTACACGGTCGACCGGCTGACCAAGGCCGGCGTCTTGGCCGAGGGACTTGGCCGCTGCACCTATGCCGAGGAAGATCTGTTCTACTCCTACCGGCGCACCACGCACCGCAAGGAGCCTGACTACGGCCGGCAGGTTTCGGCAATCGTTTTGGAGACGGAATAATGGCGCTGCATTTTGAACGATCGGAATTCGACGCTCGGCGCGACCGGCTGATGATCGAAATGGCCGAAAAGAAGCTCGACGCCGTCCTGCTGTTTGCGCAGGAGAGCATGTACTGGCTGACCGGCTACGACACGTTCGGCTTCTGCTTCTTCCAGTGCCTGGTGATGAAGGCAGACGGTTCGATGGTGCTTTTGACCCGCTCGGCCGATCTGCGCCAGGCACGCCACACCTCGATCATCGACAACATCGTGCTTTGGACCGACCGCAACGGCGCAAATCCGGCGGTCGACCTGCGCAATCTGCTCAACGAGCTCGATCTGCTCGGCGCCCGCATCGGCGTCGAATACGACACGCACGGCCTGACCGCCTTCAATGGCCGGCGGCTGGACGAGCAGTTGCAGACCTTCGGCCAGATCGCCGATGCGTCCGGCATTGTCGGCCGTCTGCGCCTGTTCAAGAGTCCCGCTGAGATCGCCAAGGCGGAGAAAGCCGCCAATCTGTCCGACGACGCGCTCGACGCGGCCTTGCCGCTGATCAAGCAGGGCGGCGACGAGGCGCTGATCCTGGCCGCCATGCAGGGCGCGATCTTCGCCGGCGGCGGCGACTATCCGGCCAACGAGTTTATCATCGGCTCCGGCGTCGACGCGCTGCTGTGCCGCTACAAGGCCGGCCGCCGCAAGCTCAACAAGAATGACCAGCTGACGCTCGAATGGGCAGGCGTCTTCAACCACTACCATGCGCCGATGATGCGCACCGTGCTGACCGGCAAAGTGTCGAAGCGCCACCAGGAATTGTTCGATGCGGCCCGCGCGGCGCTGCTGGCGGTCGAAAAGGCGATGACACCCGGCAACAGTTTTGGCGACGTGTTCGACGCCCACGCCCGCACCTTGGAGGCGCACGGCCTGACCAAGCACCGGCTGAACGCCTGCGGCTATTCGGTCGGCGCCCGCTTCACCCCGTCCTGGATGGACATGCCGATGTTCTATCAGGGCAACCCGGAGCCGATCGCCCCCAACATGACGCTCTTCGCGCACATGATCATCATGGACTCCGAAACGGAGACGGCGATGACGCTTGGCCGCACCTACCTGACCACCGAAACGCAGCCTAAGCCGCTCTCCCGCCATGATCTCGACTTGATCGTGCAGTGAATCCATAATGGGGGGCGTTGTTCGCCAAGGAGTTACCAGGCAAATGAGACGATCGCATGTGACGACCGTGTCATTGCTCGCGGCGCTCGTGCTGGCCGCCTGCACCAACGCCAAGGATGTCCTCGAGCCATCGGCGATCACTCCGCCCGCGACATCGACAGCGGCGTCGCCGGCCACGCAAGGCAAGGCCGCGGGCGCGGTTGCCGCGGGGACCGGGCCCGCCACCACCACGGTGGGTGGTCCCGCAACCACCGCGACACCGCTCACGCCGGCGCAAAGCGCCGCCATCCTGTCCAAGACCCGCTTGCAGATCGCGCCGATCGTCGGCGCCTCGGTCGAAGCCGCGACGCCGCTGACGGCGGAGCTGCAGACGCGCGCCAGGCAGCGCGGCATCACGCTTGCCGGCAGTGCCGACCAGACGGCGACCCATGTGCTGAAGGGCTATTTCTCGGCGATGTCGGAAGGCAAGGACACCACCGTCATCTATGTCTGGGATATCTATGATCCCGCTGGCAACCGGCTGCACCGCATCAACGGCCAGCAGAAGGCGCCATCGGTCGATTCCGGCGCCGGCGGCGCCGACAGCTGGAAGACGGTTTCGCCGGCCACCATGAAGGCAATCGCCGACCAGACCATCGACCAGTTCGCATCGTGGCTTGGCGGCAAGGCGAGCTGAAATGCCGCCCGCCTGGGAGGGCTTGGAGCTTTCTTCATCTTAGCCGGCGGATTCCCGATCACGGCGCTTGCAATACCGGCGCGGGCCGCTAAAAGCCCGAGGAAATCCTTCACCAGGAACGGTGCATGAAACTCTTCGCAGGCAATTCCAACAGGGTGCTGGCTGAAGCGGTCGCCCGCTATCTCAACATCCCGCTGGGCAAGGCCAGCGTCAGGCGCTTCGCCGATCAGGAAATTTTCGTCGAAATCCAGGAAAACGTGCGTGGCGAGGATGTCTTCATCCTGCAGTCGACCTCGTTTCCCACCAACGATCACCTGATGGAACTGCTCATCATGATCGATGCCTTCATGCGCTCGTCGGCCAAGCGCATCACGGCGGTCATACCCTATTTCGGCTATGCCAGGCAGGACCGCCGCGCCTCTGGGCGCACGCCGATCTCGGCCAAGCTGGTCGCCAACATGATCACCCGCGCCGGCGTCGACCGCGTTCTGACGCTCGACCTGCATGCCGGCCAGATCCAGGGCTTCTTCGACATCCCGACCGACAATCTGTTCTCCGTCCCGGTGATGGCCCGCGACGTGAAGGCAAAATACAAGCAGCTCGGCAATGTCGTGGTGGTGTCGCCCGACATTGGCGGCGTGGTGCGCGCGCGGGCGCTGGCCAAGCGCTTCGACGCGCAGCTTGCCATCGTCGACAAGCGCCGCGAACGGCCCGGTGAATCGGAAGTGATGAACATCATCGGCGCGGTCGCAGGCAAGGACTGCCTGCTGATCGACGACATCGTCGATTCCGGCGGCACGCTGTGCAATGCCGCCGACGCGCTGCTGGCCAACGGCGCCACCAGCGTCACCGCCTATATTACCCACGGCGTGCTGTCGGGCGGCGCCGTGGCCCGCATCAGCAGTTCGAAGCTGCAGGAGCTGGTGATCACCGATTCCATCCAGCCGACGCAAGGCGTGCTCGACGCACCCAACATCCGCGTCATCTCGATCGGCGATCTGATGGGCGAAGCCATCTCGCGCAC
>NZ_JBAZUD010000082.1:0-23372 GCF_041661565.1 Mesorhizobium sp. | reverse complement strand
GCTAGATCGCCTCGCCCTTCAACAGTCGTGGCGTATCGGCTGACAGTCCCGACGCCTGGCGGATGAAAAAATCCTTCAGGCGCGGCATGCGTTCGACGAGGCCCAGGCCGATATCGCGGACGGTGCGCAGCGGGCCGATGTCGTTCGAAAACAGCCGGTTCAGCACATCCGTCGTGATGCCCATCTGAACCGTGTCGAAACGGCGCCACTGCTGGTAGCGCTCGAGCACGTCGAGCGCGCCGATGTCCTGGCCGAGCCGGTCGGCCTCGACGATCACTTCGGCAAGGGCGGCGACATCCCTGAAGCCGAGGTTGAGGCCCTGGCCGGCGATCGGGTGGATGCCGTGCGCGGCATCGCCGGCGAGCGCGATGCGCGGCGCGACGAAGGCGCGCGCTAGCGTCAGGCCAAGCGGCCAGGCGCGCGGTTTGTCGGCCACGCGGATTTCCCCGAGCTTCAGGCCGAAGCGCTGTTCGAGTTCGTGCTCGAAGACGAGGTCGTCGCCTTCCACGAGCTTCCTGGCGTCTTCCGTGCGCTCGACCCAGACGATCGACGAGCGGTTGGTGCCGTCCTCGGACGGCTTGAGCGGCAGCGTGGCGAAGGGGCCGGGCGGCAGGAAGTGCTCTTCGGCGCGGCCATTGTGCGGGCGTTCATGCGCCACGGTGCAGACGATGCCGGACTGGCCATAGTCCCATTTCACCGTCTTGATACCGGCCATGTCGCGCAGCTTCGACTTGACGCCGTCGGCGGCGACCAGCAGCCGGGCCTTCAGCGTCGCGCCGTCGGCAAGGCGCACGATGATGCCGGCGCCGCCGGTCTCGAAGCCCTGCACGGCAACGCCTTCGATGATGTCGATGCCGAGTTTCCCGGCCTTTGCACGAAGGGCGCCGTTCAGCACCTTGTTGGCCACCATGTGCGCGAAGGGCTCGCCCGGCGCCACCTCGCCGTCGAAGGTCAGGAAGACCGGGCGGACCGGGTCCGAACCGCGCGAATCGGTGATGATCATCTCGGTGATCGCCTGGGCCTGCGGCGCGATCTCGGCCCAGACGCCGAGCTGGTCAAGCATGCGGCAGGCCGCGGCGGCAATGGCCGATGCGCGGCCATCCTTTTGCCAGGCGCCGGCGGGCGCGGCATCGACGAGTGCGATAGCAAGGCCGGGGCGCGCCTGCTTCAGCGAGACGGCGGCGGCAAGGCCGACATAACCGGCGCCTGCGACCAGAACGTCGAGCCCGGACCCGGTCTTCGCATCCGTCTTGCTTTCGATCATCTTCGCTCCTTGCGCGCCGGCCGGGTCATCCACCCTTGACGGCTCGTCCATCCTGTCGGAAACCCGCCATGCATCTTGCGATGGGATCATGAAACATGACGTCGGCCATGGACGAGCTTCTCGGCATTCTCGACCTCGAGAGGCTGGAACACAATCTGTATCGTGGTCGCAGCCCCCAGGTGGAATGGCAGCGCGTGTTCGGCGGCCAGACGATCGCCCAGGCGCTGGTGGCCGCCCAGCGGACGGTGGAGCCCGACCGGCACGTGCATTCGCTGCACGGCTATTTCATGCGGCCCGGCGACACCAAGGTGCCGATCGTCTACGAGGTCGACCGCATCCGGGACGGCGGCTCCTTCACCACGCGCCGCGTGCTGGCGATCCAGCACGGGCAGGCGATCTTTTCGCTGGAAGCCTCGTTCCAGGTCGACGAGACAGGGCTCGAGCACCAGTTCCCGCTGCCTGACGACGTGCCGCCGCCGGAAGGCCTGCAGACGCAGCGGCAGCTGCTCGAGAAAGCCGAACGCGTGCCCGAGGCGGTGCGCCGCTTCTGGGCGCGGGAGCGGCCGCTGGAGCTGCGTCCGGTCAACCTCCAGCACTATGAAAGCCGCGACAAGCTGCCGCCAAGGCAGAATGTCTGGATCCGCCTCGCCGGGCCGGTTCCGGACGACCGGGCATTGCAATCGGTGCTGCTTGCCTACCTCTCCGACATGACGCTGCTCGACACGTCGACCTTCGCGCATGGCCGCGGCCTCTTCGATCCCGATATCCAGGCGGCGAGCCTCGATCACTCGATGTGGTTTCATCGGCCGCATCCGCTCGATGGCTGGCTGCTCTACGTCCAGGACAGCCCTTCAAGCTCGGGTTCACGCGGATTCAGCCGCGGCACCCTCTATGCGCGCGATGGCACGCTGATCGCCTCGATGGCGCAGGAAGGGCTGATCCGGCTCAAGCGGCCGCCTGCGGAATAGGCATTTCTCAAAAATTGCCTATTTTATAATCATGTGTAGCCCAGCTGTGGTGCGCGGGCATAGGTGGCGCTCGCCTCAAGCGCTTTGTTTACAACAGGTTAACACCCGCTTCGGCAACTGGCACGGAGCTTGAATCCTCGTGGGCACTCTCCGGCTCTTTGGGATCGGTGAAGTCGTGCAAACGCGGGGCACCGCAACAGCAAAGGGTTAAACCTTATGAAAATCGTGATGGCAATCATCAAGCCGTTCAAGCTCGACGAGGTACGCGAAGCGCTTACCGCCGTCGGCATCCAGGGCCTGACCGTCACCGAAGTCAAAGGCTACGGGCGTCAGAAGGGGCATACGGAAATCTATCGCGGGGCGGAATACGCGGTCAGTTTCCTGCCGAAGATCAAGATCGAGGTCGCGGTCAGTGCCGATACGGTCGACAAGGCCGTCGAAGCCATCACCGCCGCCGCCAAGACCGGCCAGATCGGCGATGGCAAGATCTTCGTTTTCGGCATCGACCAGGCGGTGCGCATCCGTACCGGCGAAACAGACACCGACGCGCTCTGAGCGGCGAAAACGTATTCCAATGGAGAGTTCAATGAATATTCCTTCCACCTTGAAGACAACGGGACGGGCGGCCCTTCTGGGTTCGCTCACGCTCGTGGCATTGGGCACGGTCGCCGCTTTCGCGCAGGAAGCGGCTCCCGCCGCTGCCGCGGCAGCGCCGGCTGCTGCCCCCACCCCGGTCCTCGACACCGGCAACACGGCCTGGATGCTGACCTCCACGGCCCTGGTGCTGATGATGACCATTCCCGGCCTGGCGCTGTTCTACGGCGGCATGGTGCGCAAGAAGAACGTGCTCGCCACCATCATGCAGAGCTTTGCCATCACCTGCCTGGTGACGGTGCTGTGGTTCATGTTCGGCTACTCGCTGGCCTTCTCCGACGGCGGCGGCATGAACAGCTATATCGGCGGCACCTCGAAATTCTTCCATCACGGCATCACCACCGCCTCGCTGTGGCTGCCGGGCGTCGCGAACATTCCTGAATTCGTCTTCTCGATGTTCCAGATGACCTTCGCCATCATCACCCCGGCGCTGATCGCCGGCGCCTTCGCCGAGCGCTTCAAATTCTCGGCGCTGCTGATCTTCATGGCGCTGTGGCTGCTCATCGTCTACGTGCCGGTCGCGCATTGGGTCTGGGGCGGCGGCTTCCTCGGCTCGGCTGGCGTGCTCGACTTCGCCGGCGGTACGGTCGTCCATATCAACGCCGGTGTCGCCGGCCTGGTCTGCGCCCTCGTGCTCGGCAAGCGTGAAGGCTACGGCACCACCAACATGGCGCCGCACAACCTCGTCTACTCGGTGATCGGCGCCTCGCTGCTGTGGGTCGGTTGGTTCGGCTTCAACGCTGGTTCGGAACTCGCCGCCGACGGCCTCGCCGGCGCCGCCATGCTCAACACCCAGGTCGCCACCGCGGCCGCGGCGCTGGCCTGGATGTTCGCCGAATGGATCGTCGCCAAGAAGCCTTCGGTGCTCGGCATCATCTCGGGCGCCGTTGCCGGCCTCGTCGCGGTGACGCCGGCTTCCGGCTTCGTCAACCCGACCGGCGCTTTCATCGTCGGCATCGTCGCCGGCGTCGTCTGCTACCTCTCGGCGGTCAAGGTGAAGCACATGTTCGGCTATGACGACTCGCTCGATGCGTTCGGCGTGCATGGCGTTGGCGGTGTCGTCGGCGCCCTGCTCACAGGCGTGCTGGCCGATCCGGCGATCAACAGCCTGTCGTCGGGTGCTTCGCTCGGCAAGCAGATCTATGGTGTCGCGGTCACCATCGTGTGGACGGCGGTCGCCACCTTCGTGATCCTCTACGTCGTCAAGGCCCTGGTCGGCCTGCGTCCGACGACCCAGGAAGAGGTCGAAGGCCTCGACATCTCCCAGCATGGCGAAGTGGTGCCGTGAGGCCAGCCTAGCCCACGGGGCCGGCGGAATCCTCCTCCAGCCGGCCCTGTCTGTTCAAGCAGTCCAGACGGAAAGTCGCTGCACGCATCCTTGGGACTGCTTCAAAAACATCCCGTCGTGGGCTCCCGAAAGGAGCTCACGCCTTGAGGCCCGGATCACGTCCGGGCCTCTTTTTTGGTACAGACGTCCTGCCCTCGCCCGTACACACGCAATCACGTTCGCGTGAAGAAGATTTTCGAGGAAACATCGACCGGTTCCGTTCCGAACTGTGAAGGCGATCGTCGTTTTGGCGATCGTTTTGCAAAACTCAGGGAAGGAACTTTCTCATGAACCTCAAGACAATCTGCCTCGGGGCACTTGCTCTTTCCATGGTTGGTGGCGTGGCATTTGCCGGCGCACTGGACGAGCCGGACAACATGGCGCCGTTCTTCACCGATTCCGGCATGAAAACCATGAAGCCGATGGCGGATTTCAAGACGGCCTTCATGGCGATGCCGATGGAAAAGCAGGAAGCGATGAAGAAGGAATGCAACGATGCGGCGATGAGCAAGCCGCACGCCGAATTCTGCGCCAATGTCCAGGCGCTCGGCGGCGCCAACTGATCTTGCCGCGATCGGGCCATGGCCTGATCTTCTGCACGGGACGGATGATGGCGGGCACGATGTCCGCCATTGTCGTTCTCGGCCCGGGCCGGATGGAGCCCGCAGGGCGATTATTCGCGCCATGCGGCGGCATCGGAGCCATGGTTAATGCAGCCTTAACCTTCCCACCGATAGTCTGACATCCGAATCCGCCGGCGTGCGTCATGCACCCGCGAGGCAATGACAGACGGGGAAGAGCATGCGTTCAGGGGCTTCAGCACCGCTCGCGCTGGCCGATACGGGGCACGGCATCCAGGCGTTCGCGCGGCGCCAGGCCGGGCGGCTGGTCGGCGCCGGGCTGTTCGCGCTGGCCGCGTTCGGCGTGGCCAGCCTCGCCACCTGGAACGTCGCCGATCCGAGTTTCTCGCACGCGACAAGCAACGTCGTCACCAATGCCATGGGCTATCCCGGTGCGGTGTTCTCAGACCTTGCCATGCAGTTCTTCGGGCTTGCCGCCGTCGCCGCTCTCGTCCCGACGGTGGTCTGGGGCTTCCTGCTGTTTTCCGCGCGCGGTGTCGACAGACTGCCAAGGCGCGGGCTTTCCTGGTTCGGCTTTGCCCTGCTGGCAGCGGCGATGGCCGGTTGCGTGGTGCCGCCGAAGACCTGGCCGCTGCCCACGGGCCTTGGCGGCGTGTTCGGCGACATGGTGCTGAAAATTCCAGGTGTCTTCATCGGCGGCTATCCGACCGGCCTGATCGCCACCGTGATCGCCATCCTGCTCGCCGTGCCCGCGCTGTGGCTCTTTGCCCATGGCTCGGCGCTCATCGGACGCAAGAACGGCTTCGCCGTCATGGAAGAGGAGCCGGCAGCCGACCCGCGCGAGGACGACCTCCTGTTTGACAATGAGGACGAGGAGGGCGACGAAGGCATCCTGGCGCTCGGCGCCATCACCCATTGGTGGCTTTCGTTGCGCGCCTGGATGCATCGCCGCGCCGTGCGCCGCGAGAAGGAGCGCGATGCGCTCGAACCTGTGATGGAGCAGCGTTCGACCGCGTGGCGGCGCGCCGCCGAACGGGTTGAATCGGCCGAGTTCGCCGAGCAGCGGATGAGCCCTGACGGCCGTGCCCGGGTCGAGCCTGAATTCTTCGCCGCCATGGTCAACGATCGCGGCGCTTCGCTCGATCCCGACGATGCCGATGTCTTCGAGGCCGAAGGCTTCGAAGCCGACGACGGCATGGATTTCGAGCCGGAGGCTGAACCTGTCGGCCAGCGCCGCGCCGCGCCGACAGCCAAGGTGCAGCAGTTCCGTTCCGATGCCGCCACCCGCGTCGAGGCGCCGGCTCCCCGGCCGGCGCCGGGCGCCCGCGTCCAGCGCGAGGCACAGACGTCGCTGATCGGCTCGGAAAAATTCGAGATGCCGTCGCTGCATTTCCTGTCCGAACCGAAGAACGTTGTGCGCGACGCCAGCCTGTCCAAGGACGCGCTGGAGCAGAACGCGCGCCTGCTCGAAGGGGTGCTGGAGGATTTCGGCGTCAAGGGCGAGATCATCGCCGTGCGCCCCGGTCCGGTGGTGACCCTCTACGAGCTCGAACCGGCGCCGGGCATCAAGTCGTCGCGTGTCATCGGCCTGTCCGACGACATTGCCCGTTCGATGAGCGCGATCGCCTGCCGCGTCGCTGTTGTGCCGGGCCGCAACGCCATCGGCATCGAACTGCCGAACGCAAAGCGCGAGACCGTCTATCTCAGGGAAATCCTGGCCAGCCGCGATTTCGAGACGACCAAGGCCAAGCTGGCGCTTGCGCTGGGCAAGACCATCAATGGCGAGGCGGTCATCGTCGACATCGCCAAGATGCCGCACGTGCTGGTCGCCGGCACCACCGGCTCCGGTAAGTCGGTGGCCATCAACACCATGATCCTGTCGCTGCTCTACCGGCTGAAGCCGGAGGAATGCCGGCTGATCATGATCGACCCGAAGATGCTGGAACTCTCCGTCTATGACGGCATTCCGCATCTCTTGACGCCGGTGGTCACCGATCCGAAGAAGGCGGTGGTGGCGCTGAAATGGACAGTGCGGGAGATGGAAGACCGCTACCGCAAGATGTCGAAGGTCGGCGTTCGCAACATCGACGGGTTCAATGCCCGGGTCACCCAGGCCGACAAGAAGGGCGAGAAGATCTCGCGCACCGTGCAGACCGGTTTCGACCGGCAGACCGGCGAGGCGATCTACGAGACCGAGAACCTCGACCTCGAGCCGATGCCCTATATCGTCGTCATCATCGACGAGATGGCCGATCTGATGATGGTGGCCGGCAAGGACATCGAAGGCGCGGTGCAGCGCCTGGCGCAAATGGCGCGCGCCGCGGGCATCCATGTCATCATGGCGACGCAGCGCCCGTCGGTCGACGTCATCACCGGCACCATCAAGGCCAATTTCCCGACCCGCATCTCCTTCCAGGTGACGTCCAAGATCGACAGCCGCACCATCCTGGGCGAGCAGGGCGCCGAACAGCTGCTCGGCATGGGCGACATGCTCTACATGGCCGGCGGCGGCCGCATCCAGCGCGTGCACGGTCCGTTCGTCGCCGACGAGGAGGTCGAGAAGATCGTGGCGCACCTGAAGCTGCAAGGCGTGCCGGAATATCTTGACGCCATCACCGAGGACGACGGCGACGAGGATGACGACGCGCCCACCGGCAAGGGCGGCTCCGGCAGCGGCGGCGGCAACAGCAATTTCGAAGATTCCGACGATCCCTACGACCAGGCGGTGTCGGTGGTGCTGCGCGACGGCAAGGCATCGACCAGCTATATCCAGCGGCGGCTGGGCATCGGCTACAACCGCGCCGCCTCGATCATCGAGAAGATGGAGAAGGAAGGCATCGTCGGTCCGGCCAACCATGCCGGCAAGCGCGAAATCCTGGTGCCGACCGAAGACGACAAGTTCTGACGGAGGGCCTCGGCGTCGCTGAAATCCGCCGGCTCGGAAACCTTGACCCTTTCGGAGCGTTGAGCGACAGCGCCGTGACGACCGCCAAACTTCAGCCCAACTGGGGGTCCAAGGACAGCCACAGATCGAGGATCAGACGAGAGTGACCGACATGAAAAACGATGCTTCAGCGCCCAGCGATTTCGCTCTCAGCCGGCGCCGGCTGCTTGGTTTCGGCTTGGCATTCGCGGGCGCGGCGGCCTTCAACCTGGTGCCCGGATTCCAGTTGCTGGCCTCGGCGCAGGCTTCCGTGCCGGCGAGCGCCCAGAAGATCGCGGACCATTTTTCGTCGGTCAAATCGATGAGCGGTGAATTCGTGCAGTTCGGCCCCAAGGGCGAGCAGTCCGGTGGCAAGTTCTTTCTCGAACGGCCGGGCAAGATCCGCTTCAACTATGACGGAGCCTCGAACTTCAAGGTGATCTCGGACGGCACGTCGGTGGTGATCCTGAACAAGAAGCTCAACACGTCCGATCTCTATCCGCTGTCGAAGACGCCGCTGAAGCTGCTGCTTGACGACAGGATCGACCTCTCCGGCGGCCGCGTCAAAAGCGTCAAGCAGGAAGATGACCTCACCACCATCCAGCTTGCCGACAAGTCCGTATTCGGCAATTCGAAGATCACGATGATGTTCGATCCCAAATCCTCCGAACTGCGCCAGTGGACGATCACCGACGCGCAGGGCAAGGACACGACCGTGATGATCTTCAACGTCAAGGAAGGTGTCAGTTTCGCCGCCGACACTTTCGCGATAGACTACACGGCCAACCGCGAGCTGAACACCAAGACGCGGTAGATTCAGGTGAGGCCGGCCTGCAAAGGCGGTTTCCTGGCTTCCTGGGTCTACTGCGTCGCAGTAGACCTGAGCTGACGTCCTTCCAGGTACGCTCCGCGCCGGTTCTCGAAAACCACCATTTTCGACCCGGACGGACCTGGATCCGGGCTGTCGCCGGTGCAAGAGGAAGCAGCACGCGCATGCCGCTTGTCTTTGCGGCGCGCGGCTGGCAGTAGTGCGGGACCCTCTTTCCGGACCGCCGAATGCCCTTTTCCATCGCCACCTGGAACATCAATTCCGTTCGCCTGCGCATGCCGATCGTCGAACGCCTGCTGCTGGAGCATGCCCCCGATGTGCTGTGCCTGCAGGAAACCAAGGTTCCCGACGAGCTTTTCCCCGAAAAGGTGTTCCGCAAGCTCGGCTACGAGCACATCGCCTTCCATGGCCAGAAGGGCTATCACGGCGTGGCGACGGTGGCGCGGCGGCCCATCGAACTTGTCGAGAAGCGCCGCTTCTGCGGCATCGAGGACAGCCGCCATCTTTCGGTGACGGTGCGGGCCGGCGGCAAGGCGATCCTGCTGCACAATTTCTACGTTCCCGCCGGCGGTGACGAACCTGACCCCGAGATCAACAGGAAGTTCAGGCACAAGCTCGACTTCGTCGCCGAAATGAATGCCATCCGCGCCGAGCACGACGAGGTGTCCGCCTCGGTGCTGGTCGGCGACCTCAACATCGCGCCGCTCGAGCACGATGTCTGGTCGCACAAGCAACTGCTCAACGTGGTCAGCCATACGCCGGTCGAGACGGAGAGCTTCGAGGCGATGCGCGTTGCCGGAGAATGGGTCGACCTGATGCGGCTCAACGTGCCGCATGAGCAGAAGCTCTACACTTGGTGGAGCTACCGCGCGCGGGACTGGGAAGAGTCCAACCGCGGCCGCCGGCTCGACCATGTCTGGTCCTCGCCCAATCTGGTACCTGTCTTTGCCGGCTACGAGATCCTGCGACCGGCGCGCGGCTGGGAACGGCCGTCGGACCATGTGCCTGTCATCGCGCGGTTCGATCTGGAGTAGGTGTGCCGATATTCAGGTGAGGCAGGTCTGCAAACGACGGCTTCCTGCGCTTCCGGTGCTCACGTACCCAAAGTACGCTCCGCTCCGGTTCTCGGCATCCGCCGTTTTCGACTCTGCCTGACCTGAATCTCGACACACCCACGCGCTGGCGCTAAGTCGGTGTTCACGCATCTGCGGGCTGTCAGAGGAGAGTTGGAACTGGACTAGCCCGCGAAGCGCGGGGCCAGTTCCTCGATGCGGCGGATCATGGCCTGGAACTCTTCGGAAATGCGCTGATGCAATTTCACCGCGACGTCGGGGTATTCCTCGAGGATGCGGCGAAACATCTTGCGGCTGAGGCGGATGACCTCGGAATCGATTTCGGCCGATGCACTGGTCAGCCGGTTGCTGTCGGCGATCAATGCCAGCTCGCTCAGGATGGCGCCTGGGCCTGCCGTGCCGATCGGGATGCGCTCGCCATTCTGCTCGCGGTAGAGGACGATCTGCCCGCTGACCACCACATAGGCCGAATCAGCCTCGTCTTCCTCGCGGTAGAGCTTGTGATTGGCCCGCAGCATGGTGTTTTCGGCACCGAAGGCGAGCAGGCGCAGTTGCTCCTGCGTGAAGCCCTCGAAGAGCCTCACGGCGGACAGGATGCGGATATCGTCATCCAGCGCCATCTAGCTATGTCCCCGAACCGACAGTCCGACTCCTCCTTTGGAGCGCCGCGCGTCCCCTGAACACGCAAGGCCGCTCCGACACTTTGGGCCTACGCATCACGCTTCCAGAAACCGCTTCGGATTCTCGAGCGATGCGTAGCGGGTCCGATCCAAACCGCCTCCAGTATCAGGACCGTACCCGAAAAAGCGTCCCCACCCCGGCCGCTCATTGGATAATGAAATGTTTAAGGAACCAGCTTGTAGCCGCCGCTTTCTGTCACAAGAATTTCCGCATTGGAAGGATCGCGCTCGATCTTCTGGCGTAGCCGGTAGACATGGGTTTCCAGCGTGTGCGTGGTGACGCCGGAATTGTAGCCCCACACTTCCTCAAGCAGCACGTCGCGCGTCACCACCTTCTGGTCGGCGCGATAGAGATATTTGATGATCGAGGCCTCTTTCTCCGTCAGCCGCACCTTGCCGCCGCGCTGGTCGAGCAGCAGTTTCTGGCTGGGCTTGAAGGTGTAGGGGCCGACCGAGAAGGTGGCATCCTCGCTCTGCTCGTGCTGGCGCAATTGGGCGCGGATGCGGGCCAGCAGGACGGCGAAGCGAAACGGCTTCGTGACATAGTCGTTGGCGCCGGCCTCGAGACCCAGAATCGTGTCGGAATCGGTGTCGTGGCCGGTCAACATGATGATGGGGGCCTTGTAGCCGCCCTTGCGCAGGATCTTCACCGCCTCGCGGCCATCCATGTCGGGCAGCCCGACATCCATGATGAGCAGATCGACGAGGCCGCCGCGCGCCGCAGTGACGCCTTTTGCCGCCGTCGCTTCCTGCAGCACGTCGAATTCCTCGTAGAGGGACAGTTGCTCGACGAGTGTGCCGCGCAGGTCGTCATCGTCGTCGACGATCAGTATGGTGCGTGAAGTCATGGATCAATCCGTTGTTTTGAAAAGTAAATTCAGTTGACCGCTGCGTATTTATGCGGAAGCTGGCCGACACAATAGCCGATCACAGTGATTTGTTCCGTGGCGCGATCATACAAGAAAAAACGCCAGCGCAATGCAGCCGGCGCAATTTTGCCAAAAGGGCTGCGCGTGCTGACCGTGCGGGCGAGGCCCGGCCATCCGAGCCAGGGTCTTCTGCAGGCTGGCGGAACCGTGTTTGCGTGCGCCCTGGGACGCGGCGGTATCTCTGCCGACAAGCGCGAGGGCGACGGCGCCACGCCGCTTGGCCCTATGCGGATCGTGTCGGGCTATTTCCGGGCGGATCAGTTCGCCGGCGGCCGGCGAACCCGCCTCGCGATGACGCCGATCGGGCCCGATCTCGGCTGGTGCGAGGTGCCGGACGACCGCAACTACAACCGGCCGGTCAAGATCCCCTACGGCGCCAGCCACGAGCGGATGCGGCGCGACGACCGGCTCTACGACGCCTGCCTGGTGCTCGACTGGAACCTGTCGCCGCGCCGGCGCGGACGCGGCAGTGCCATCTTCTTCCATCTGGCGCGCCCCGGCTTCACGCCGACGCAAGGCTGCGTCGCGGTGACGGCCCGCACGATGGCGCGGCTTCTGCCGCTGCTGTCGAACCGGACGGTGATGAGGGTGGTGAGGTAGGGGAGGTAGGGGAGGTAGGGGAGGTAGGGAGTAGGCAATAGGGAGTAGGAGTAGGGAGTACGGAGTAGGTGAGCGGGTTGATGTCCGCTGCTCCTGACTTTCTCTACTGCCTACTGCCTACTGCCTACTGCCTACTGCCTATTCCCTATTCCCTATTCCCCTACCTGCGCGGCTGTTGCCAGCCAAGGCCCAGAAGCCCCAGGCGCCCGGTCTCGCGGTCCATTGCGCGGGTGACGTCCTTTCGCCCGGCGCCGATATCGCGCAATTGGCGGTCAGACAGGTTCTCGACATCCGGGAGCGGGAGTTTCACCGCGACCCTGGCCTGGCGCAGCCAGTCGGCGATCGCGGTCAGCCAATTCGGCCTGACATGAACAGGGTGGAGAGCAATGTGCGACATGACGGATCCGTTCATCGGATATCAAATCCGATTTGATGGTGTTTTGATGCTTCCATCCTGCCCGATTGAAATCCATACGGGAAACGAGTAGTTTTTTGCCCATCATCAAGTTTCCTTTGAGGATCGAAGAGTGCTGGCCGCGTCTGTCTGCGTTTTGTCCTGATGACAAATCCGCTGCCCGGAACGAGGGCGCTGAGGACGCTGGAGGCAGCGGCCCGGCATCTCAATTTCACCCGTGCCGCTGATGAACTGGGGCTGACGCCGGCCGCCGTCAGCCACCAGATCAAGGAAATCGAGGACCAGCTCGGGCTGGTTCTGTTCACGCGCACCAGCCGGACCATGCGCCTGACCGCAGCCGGCGCGGTCCTGTTCGAGGCGTCGACCGACGCGCTCGACCTGCTTGGCCGGGCCGTGATGCGCGCGCGCAAGATGACGCGCGGCACGGCCTTGCTGAAAGTAACGCTGGACGCCCAGTTCGCGGCGAAATGGCTGATGCGGCGCGTCGAGGATTTCCGCAGGCAGAAGCCGGGCATCGAGCTCAGGTTCGACATCGCCTACGGCTTGCGCGATTTCGACCTCGACGATGTCGATGTCGGCATCCGCTTTGGCGCCGGCAAATACCCGGGGCTTTGCGCGCACCGCCTGTTCGACAACATCATCATTCCGGTGTGCAGCCCGGCCCTGCTGGCGTCAGGACCGCCCTTGCGCGAACCACGCGACCTGTTCCACCACACGCTGGCCCATATCGAATGGGCCCGCCAAGGCGTGACATGGCCGAACTGGCGCATGTGGATGGCGGCGGCGGGTGTCGACGATTTCGACGACAGTCGCACGATCGTCTTCGGCACGTCGACGGACGCGGTCCAGGCGGCGGTCGACGGCAACGCGGTGGCGCTGGCCGATTTCGCCATGGTGGCGAACGACCTGTCCGAGGGTCGCCTGGTGCGGCCTTTCGAACTCAGCATCAGGGTCGCGCCGGAATTCGCCTATTTCCTGGTCTACCCCCAGGCCGTGGCCGATGATCCGCGCATCGCCGGCTTTCGGGACTGGATATTGGGGGAGGTGGCAAGGACGCCGAGCGCCGACCGGGTGTGACAGCGACGCCGCAAGGTCCCTTCAGGAGCGGGCGGTGTGGCCGAAGATCATCCTTGTGTACTTCTTCCAGTTCCAGCTCAGTTTCTTGTAAAGCAGCGAATGCCGTTTGCCGGCGACCGAGGTGTGGAAAGCGCCATTCTCGCTGCCCTGCTCGGCGATGGGCCGTTCGAACCAGAGCATTTCAATGCCCAACGCGGCGTCCATCTGTTCGATCTGGTGGTCGATCACGGTCGATATCTTGTTCTGCTCGATCCAGGCGCAACGGGCTTCGGCGACCGGCCGCGTGATCAGGTAGGAATCGGCGCATCTGGCATGCAGTGCCGGATAAAGGCTTTGACCCTTCCGCAGTTTCCAGATCGGCGTGTAGTAGTTGCTGCCGTTGCCGAGATAGATGACGGCTTTGCGCGACGGGCTGCCAAATTCGGCCAGCCCCTGGCGGAACCTGGCGACGAAGTCGCGGGCCAGGAACACGTCGTCCTCGAAGACCAGGCAATAGGGCAGGTCGGTCTCGAGGAAGTCGCGCCAGATGCCGACATGCTTCAGCGCCAGCGAGACCTGCGCCGGATGGACGAAGTGAGGGGCAACCAACTCGGCGCGGATTTCGGGGGTGACATCGCGCTGGTCCCAGTCGGTGTAGAAGGTGACCGGCACGCCGCGCCGCTCGAACTCGCCGACGATGTGGCGGCGACGGTCGTCATAGCCTTGCTTGACGTGGCAGACGCGCGTGAACACCAGGTCGCGCGGGAATCCGGTACCTTCCGCCGGCATCAACGCAGCTCAGCTTGCCGCGGCGCCGAACCAGCCGACCACCGCGCCGATGATCAGCAGCACGCCCAGCCAGTGGCCGCCGTCGATGAGGGTCAGGTCCCAGCCGAAATTCTCGTAGCGGTGGTTGACCGATAGCGTCGTTGCGACGAAGCCCAGCCAAAGCACGAAGCCGAAGACGAGGCCCGCGAGCCAGGTCGGCTCGCCGCCGGTCATGGCGCCGACGACCAGCGCCATGATCGTGGCCATGAGCAGTTCGGCGATGAAGCTGATGATGAAGGGCAGCGGCGACCTCCTCATCGTCGCGGGATCGAGTTTCGCGGCCTTCAACCACGGCTTGCTCAAGGCCATGTACCATAGGGCGCCGAACAGCCAGGCCAGGACGGCGGCGACAAGCACCGCCAGCCAGTTCACTGCTGAAAAATCCATGCTTTCCCCTCCGGTCAGAAATTCATGCAAACGCCTGTTCGGCGATCACGTCAAGCAAAGCGCCAGACGGTGGTGCGTTTGACGAGCGAATCCTCCAACGCACGGGTGACGGCCACCTCATAGACCGCCAAAGGCTCGAGCCCCGTCGTCGGCATATACGAGCGGCCGGGGTCGCCGACGAGGATCTCGGCGCCTCGTGCCTTCAGCATCGCGAACCAGGGCATCAGCCGGCCGGCGAAGGAATTGTCGTAGAAGACATCGCCGGCCAGCACCACGTCCCACCCTGCGTCGGTGCCGATGCAATCCGTGCCGAGGAAGTCGATACCGACATCGTTGGCCCGCGCGTTGAGACGGATCGCCGTGACGCAGAATGGATCGATATCGGCGGCGATCACCTTGGCGGCGCCTGCCTTGGCGGCGGCGATGGCGACAAGGCCGGAGCCGGAGGCGAAGTCGAGCACGCGCTTACCCCGCACCGCGGCAGGATTGTCGATGACGTAGCGGGCAAGACCCTGGCCGCCGGCCCATGCGAATGCCCAGAAGGGTGGAGGCAGGCCGATCTCGACCAGTTCGTCCTCGGTCCGCTGCCACAGATCATGCGCTTCGTCGGCCAGATAAAGCTGGATTTCCGGTACATGAGGCGGCGCCATCAGCGCGGTGTTGTCGAGAATGAACTGCGTCGCGCCGTGCGGGGTGAGCGCCGTCACGGAGCTGGCGTCAAGCCGCCCATGCGGCAGACTTCCTTCCATTCCGCCGGTGTCACCGGCTGCACGGAAAGCCGCCCGAGCCGCACCAGCGCCATCTCGGCAAGGGCGGGGTTGGCCTTGATCTGCTCCAGCGTCGGCGGGTGCGGCATGTCCCTGACGGCGCGGATATCGACGCATTCCCAGCGCAGGTCGTCGGTGGTGCTGTCAGGATGGGCAAGCGCGCAGACCTCGGCGATGCCGACCACGTTCAACCCTTCGTTGGAATGGTAGAAGAAGCCGAGATCGCCGACCTGCATCGCCTTCATGTTGTTGCGCGCGGCGTAGTTGCGCACGCCATCCCACTGGGTGCCGGCCTTGCCCTTGTCTTTCAGCATCTCGAAGGAGAACTTGAACGGCTCCGATTTGAACAGCCAGTGGTTCATCTTTCGCTCCTGCGTGCGGTTCGCCTTTCAGCGGCCGGACTTAACTAGCCGCCGGCTTGTTGAACGTCCAGTTCCACTGGCGAATCTCGACGCTTTCGAACAGTCCGGCCTTTGCGTAGGGATCGGCGGCCGACAAGGCTTGTGCCGCGGCAAGGTCTGGCGCCTCGACAACAACGAGGCTGCCATTGGGCTTGCCTTCGCCATCGAGGAACGGGCCGGCGAAGGCCAGCGTCTTGTCGCCGTTCAAGCCTTCGAGGAAGGCGACATGTTCGGGCCGCGTGTCGAGGCGCACCTGCAGGCTTCCGGGCTTGTCCTTGCAAATCAACGCGAACAGCATTCTCTCTCTCCTGGTTTTGCCATCATGGTCATGGCGTCAATCGGTGGTTTCGGTCTTCAGCGGCCGGGTCATCAAGGCCGTTACAGCCTGCCGGATGGTGATCGTGCCGTCCAGTATGGCCGACACGGCGGTGATGATCGGCGCGTCGATGCCGCGCTCGGCGGCGATGCGGGCAGCGATCGCCGCGGTCGGCACACCCTCCGCCAGCTTTAGCCCGGCAAGCGGCTTGCCCTGCCCCAGCGCCAGGCCGTAGGCGAAATTGCGCGATTGCGCCGACGAGCAGGTCAGCAGCAGGTCGCCGAGGCCGGACAGCCCCATCAGCGTTTCCGGCCTGGCGCCGAAGGCGGCCCCGAGGCGGCGCAGTTCGACGAAGCCGCGCGTCACCATGGCGGCCTGGGCGCTGGCGCCGAGCCCGGCGCCGGTGACGGCGCCGGCGGCAATGGCGAAGACATTCTTCAAGGCGCCGCCGATCTCGACGCCGATCAGGTCGTCGCTCGAATAGCAGCGCAGGTTTTCCGCCGAGAAGCGCGCGGCGAGGTCGGCGGCCAGGGCCTCGTCGCGGGCGGCGACCACCACGGCCGTCGGCAGGCCCCGGGCGACGTCGGTGGCGAAACTCGGCCCCGACAGGGCGGCCACCGGATTTCGCGGCAGGATCTCCTCGACGATCGCCGACAGCAGATCGCCGGTGTCGCGCTCGATGCCCTTGGCGCATAAAACAAGCGGAATGCCGCTCGGCATGTGGTCCTTCGCGGCGGTCAGAGTTGCCCGCAGCGACTGCGCCGGCGTTACCGCCAGCACGCAGTCCGCGCCGACAAGCGCTGCCCCGATGTCGCTCGTCGCCTCGATGCCGGGCGTAATCGCAATGCCGGGCAGATAGCGCGGATTTTCGCCACGGCCGATCGCGGCGACGGTTTCCGGGTCACGCGCGAAAAGCCGCACCGCATGGCCGGCGCGCAGCATGGCCAGCGCCAGCGCCGTGCCCCAGGCGCCGCCGCCCAGCACGGTGACGCGCCAGCCGCTGTTCCCCGGCGGGTTCTCGGCTTCGGCAATCATGCCTTGGCTCCGCGCCGGCCGGAGCCGACCATCGGCGTCGAGACACTGTCCAGCGGCCAGCGCGAGCGCGGCACGAAATCGAAGCCGTTCTCCTGCGCCAAACCCTCGCGCAGCCGTTCGATGCCGGCCCAGGCGATCATCGCCGCGTTGTCGGTGCACAGTTTCAGCGGCGGCGCGACGAAGGAGAAACCGGCCTCGGCGCATAGATGCTGCAGCGTCGCCTTGATCGTGCGGTTGGCCGCGACGCCGCCGGCGACGACCAGCGCCGGGTTTTTCGTGCCGGGAAACCTCTCGCGAAAGCGCGCCAGCGCGCGCGAGACACGGTCGGCCAGTGCATCGGCCACCGCCGCCTGGAATGAGGCGCAGATGTCGGCGACGTCCTGGTCACTGAGGGGCTCTATCGCGGTCGCCGCCTGGCGCACGGCGGTCTTGAGGCCGGAGAAGGAGAAGTCGGGCTGCGCCGAGCCTTTCATCGGACGCGGAAAGGCAAAGCGCGCGGCGTTGCCGTCATGTGCCGCCTTTTCGACGTTCGGGCCGCCAGGATAGGGCAGGCCGAGCATCTTGGCCGTCTTGTCGAACGCTTCGCCGAGCGCGTCATCGATGGTGGTGGCCCAGCGCTGATAGTCGCCGACGCCGCGCACGGCCAGGATCTGCGTGTGGCCGCCGGACACCAGCAGCAGCAGATAGGGAAAATCGAGCCCGTCGGTCAGCCGGGCGGTCAAGGCGTGCCCTTCGAGGTGGTTGATGGCGATCAGCGGCTTGCCCGCGGCGGCGGCGATCGCCTTGGCCGTCATCAGCCCGACGATCAGGCCGCCGACAAGGCCCGGGCCGGCGGTGGCGGCGACGGCGTCGATATCGGTAAGGGCCACGCCCGAATCGGCGAGCGCGGCCTCGATGATGCCGTCCAGCGCCTCGACATGGGCGCGCGCCGCGATCTCCGGCACGACACCGCCGAAGGCGGCATGCTCCTCGATCTGGCTGAGAACGATGTTGGAGAGGATTCTCGGCACGGCGTCGCTGTCCAGCGCGACAACGCTGGCGGCTGTCTCGTCACAACTCGTCTCGATGCCCAGAACGCGGATCAATTGGTCGCTACCCCGGAGATTGTTTATCCGGCCTTTCCCCGCTAGGAGAAACCGGAAGGCCTCGGTTGTTTCAGCCGCATGTCCGCGACGCCAGGTGGTTGCACCTGGCCGCGGGATGCCTCGGCCGGGGGTTATCACGGACCGCGCGCCATGCAAACAATCTTGAGAATCGGAACACGCGGCAGCCCGCTGGCGATGGCGCAGGCGCATGAAACGCGGGAGCGGCTGATGGCCGCGCATGGCCTGCCCGCGGCGGCCTTCGAGGTGATCGCCATCTCGACCAGCGGCGACCGCATACAGGACCGGCCGTTGTCGGAAGCCGGCGGCAAAGGCCTGTTCACCAAGGAGATCGAGGAAGCGCTGTTTGCCGGCAGGATCGACGTCGCCGTGCACTCATCGAAGGACATGCCGACGAAACTGCCCGACGGACTTGAACTGTCCGCCTTCCTGCCGCGCGAGGACGCGCGCGATGCGTTTGTCGGCAAGGTTGCGAAGACGATCGCCGACCTGCCGCAGGGCATGAAAGTCGGCTCGTCGTCACTGCGGCGGCAGGCGCTGATCCGCCGGATGCGGCCGGATCTCGACGTGGTGATGTTTCGCGGCAATGTGCAGACGCGGCTGCGCAAGCTCGAAGAAGGGGTCGCGGCCGGAACGATCCTTGCCTATGCCGGGTTGAAACGGCTCGGTCTCGAGCATTTTGTCACCGACCTGATGCCTCTCGACATCTTCCCGCCGGCGCCAGGGCAAGGCGCGATCGGAATCGAGACCCGCATCGGCGACCGCGAGGCCGAAAGGATGCTGGCTGCTATCCACCACGTGCCGACCGGACAGGCGCTGGCCTGCGAACGTGCCTTCCTGGCGGCGCTCGACGGCTCATGCCGCACGCCGATCGCCGGCTATGCCGCGATCGAGGCCGGAGAACTCGCTTTCCGCGGGCTGATCATCTCGCCGGACGGCACGCAGTCGCACACGGTCGAACTGCAAGGACCGGCGGAGGAGGCCGTCCGCATCGGCGACGAAGCCGCACGGACAGTGCGGGCCAAGGCGGGCGAGACATTCTTCGACGGCTGGCTCTGATATGCTGCGCGTCCTGGTGACGAGACCGGAACCGGGCGCGTCACGGACGGTGCGGCGGCTCTCGGAAACAGGTTTTCAGCCGATTCTCCTGCCCCTTACCGAAACCGTGTCCTTGCCGGTGGATGCCGGACTGGTTCCAGACGAGGCCAGCGCCGTTGCGGTGACCAGCGCCAATGCCCCGCGCCATGCCTCGAAGGATCTGATGGCGGTGCTTTCCCGTCTGCCTTGTCATGCTGTCGGCAAGAAGACTGCGGCGGCCGCGCGCCAGGCGGGTTTCGTTTCGGTCGGCGAAGGGCCGGGCGATGCCGAGGCCTTGGCCGAAGCCATTGCCCCGGCGTCTTCCGGCAAGTCCATCGTCTATCTCTGCGGACGAGTCCGGTTTCCGGTGTTCGAACAGCGGCTGACGGCTGCCGGGGTTCACGTCCATGCCGTCGAGACCTATGACACGCTTGCAATGAGCTATTCGGACGAGGCCATTGTCGCGCTGCTTTCGGCCCGGCCCGTGGATGCGGTGCTGCTCTATTCGGCCAAGGCCGGCGCCGCCATGCGGATCCTGGTCGCGCGGCCTAGTCTACGGGAGTACTTTGAAAGCACACGGTTTTTCGCCCTTTCCGCCCGCATTGGCGCCGCCCTTGACGATGCCGTCGGCGCCAGGATCCGCTTCCCCGCACAGCCCGAGGAGGATGCGCTGCTGGCGCTGTTGCAGGACTGGCGCTGAGCCGCGTCATCACACCGCCCCTTTTCACCGCTTGGTGATGTGCTAGACCCTTTCTGAACCATCATGCGCCGCCAGGCGTTGAGACGAAGCGAATTTTGCGGAGCCCCGTCATGGTCAAGACGCCGAAGATGCGACACTCGAAAAGCCGCCGCGAGCCGGTCACCATTGACCTCGAGCCCGGCGCCGTGTCGCGTATCGTCGACGAGGATGCCGCGACGTCGCCAGTGGCAGCCGAAAATGTCTCTGTCGACGCATCTACGCCGGAAGCTTTTCAAGCTGAGGTTCCCGAAGAGCCGGTGCATGGGGACCAGGTTGACCTTGAACCCTGGGAGCATTCCGATACCGCGACCGCTCAGCCTACGGAAACTCCGGCAGAGGCAGAGGTCAAAGCCACCGAGCCCGAGCTGCCCTATCCCGGTTCGGATTCGCCGCCCAACCGCGCCAGGGCTTCCGACTATAATTTCGAGGATGCATCGGCCAGGCGTGCCGACGACAGCAAGACAGGAACCGAGACACGGGGTGAAACCATGGCGCCGACACCTCCTGCGGCAAAGCGCGGCGGCCTCAACAGCGTTGCCGCCGGCATCATCGGCGGTGTCATCGCGCTGGTCGGCGCCGGTGGCCTGCAATTCGCCGGCGTCCTTGGCGCGCCCGGCTCCGGTTCGGGAGTTTCGCTCGATGGCGTCAACGGCGACATTGCTTCGCTGAAGACCGAGATCGCGGGCTTGAAAGAGGCTGGCGGCAACAGCGACGCCTCGGCCAAGGTCGACGGCCTCTCGGCCGCACTCGATCAGGTCAAGAGTGATGTAGCGGCGCTCAAATCGGCAGTCGGACAAGGCGGCTCCGGTGACCCTGCCGGGCTTGCAGCCCTTGGCGACAAGGTCACGCAAATCGAAACCGCGGTCGAGGCCCTGGGCAAGGCGGGCAGCGCAACACCGGTTGATCTCGGCCCGCTCAACGAAAAGCTGGCAGCTCTCGATGCGCTGGTGAAGTCGACAAGCGAGGCGGCAAAGGCGCAGGATGGCCGGCTCGCCGCGCTCGAGCAGTCGGTGTCGCAGCTTTCCGGCAAGGTCGGGGCGCAGGCCGGACAGCCGAAGATCGCGCTCGCCATCGCCGCGTCGGCGCTGAAGGCAGCGCTCGAGCGCGGTGGGGCGTTCTCGGCCGAACTCGAGACCTTCGCCGCGATTTCGCCCGATGCGCCACAACTGGCGACACTGCGTCCCTATGCCGAAAAGGGTGTCGCGACCCGCGCCGAGATCGCATCGCAGGCGGACGCCGCCGCCAGTGCCGTGGTCGCCGCCGCGACGCCTGTCGATGAGAATGCCGGGCTGCTGCAGAACCTGCTGTCGAGCGCCGAATCGCTGGTCAAGGTCAGGCCGATCGGCGCCGTGGCGGGGACCGGCGCGCCGGAAACCGTTGCCCGCATGGAGGTGGCGGTCAACCAGGGCGATTATGCGAAGGCACTTGGTGAATATGACACGCTGCCCGAGGCAGCCAAAGCCGCCGGCGCTGATTTCGCGGGCAAACTGAAGGCGCGGATCGAGGTCGAATCCCAAGTCGACGCGCTGATCTCCACCGCGATGAAGGCATGAGGGCAACGCAATGATCCGCCTCCTGGTCTTCCTCATCGTCGTGTTCGCGCTCGGGCTGGGCTTTGCCTGGCTGGCCGACCGGCCCGGCGACATGGTCGTCACCTTCAACGGCTATCAATACCAGGTCAGCCTGATGGTGGCGGCGGTGGCCATCGTTGCCATGGTCGCCGCGGTGATGATCCTATGGTGGCTCCTCAAGTCGTTGTGGAACAGCCCCTACACCATCTCGCGCTATTTCCGCGTGCGACGCCGCGACCGCGGCTATCAGGCGCTGTCGACCGGCATGATCGCCGCCGGGGCCGGTGACGGCGCGCTGGCGCGCAAGAAGACCAAGGAAGCGGCCAAGCTGATCCGCTCCGATCAGGAGCCGCTGATCCATCTGCTCGAGGCGCAGGCCTCGCTGCTCGAAGGCGATCATGAAGGGGCGCGGCAGAAGTTCGAAAGCATGCTCGACGATCCCGAAATGCGGCTGCTCGGCCTGCGCGGGCTTTATCTCGAAGCCGAGCGGCTGGGCGACCGCAATGCGGCTCGGCACTATGCCGGCCGTGCCGCCGCCGTGGCCCCGCAACTGGCCTGGGCTGCCGAATCGACATTGGAGGAGCTGACGGCGCGCGGCGACTGGGATGGTGCCCTGAAACTGGTCGAAGCGCAGAAGTCGACGCGGCAGATCGAACGGGATGCCGCCAACCGCCGGCGCGCCGTGCTGCTGACCGCCAAGGCGCAGGCGCTTGCCGAGACCGATCCCGCTGCCGCGAGAACGGCGGCGATCGAGGCCAACAAGCTGCGGCCGGACTTCGCTCCCGCCGCTGTCGCCGCCGCCGCCGCGCTGTTCAAGCAGAACGACGTGCGCAAGGGCTCGAAGATCCTCGAGACGGCATGGAGGGCCGAGCCGCATCCGGAGGTCGCCGAGCTTTATACCCATGCAAGGCCGGGCGACGCCGTGCTCGACCGCCTCCACCGGGCGAAGAAGCTGCAGGAGATGAAGAAGAACCATGCCGAATCGTCGATGACGGTGGCGCGCGCCGCACTCGACGCGCGGGATTTCCCGACCGCCCGCCGCGAGGCGGAGGCGGCGATCCGCATGGACCGCCGCGAGGGCGCCTATCTGCTTTTGGCCGACATCGAGGAGGCCGAGACAGGCGACCAGGGCAAGGTGCGGCAGCTCCTGTCCAGGGCGGTGCGGGCGCCGCGCGACCCGGTCTGGGTCGCCGACGGCGTTGCTTCCGAGCGTTGGGCGCCGGTCTCGCCGATCACGGGACGGCTCGACGCCTTCGAGTGGCGGGCGCCGATGGAGCGGATCGGGCAGTTGATCGACAGCGATGACGACGCGTCCGAGCCAACGGGTCCGAGCCGCCAGGCGCTGGCGGCGCCGGCTAGCGAAAAGCCGGCCGAAATGATAGACGGTGCGGGTCCGGGCGTGCCGGACGGCAGGCCGGCCGAAAGCCATGAGGACCACGTCAGGCCGATCACGGCGGCGGCCTTCGCCGACGTGCCCGCCGACGCGGAGGCTGTCGACCCGGCCGAGGAGCTGGCGCGCCTGCCGGACGATCCCGGCGTCGATCCCGATGACGAAGCGGAAAAATCGTCGCGCCGGTTTCGGCTGTTTTGAACCTCTCCAATTTGTCGGGCGACCTTGGGAATGAATGATGTTTGAACGTGTGCTGTCGTTTATCAGGGACTTGTCGACCGAGTCCGGCGCGAGTGCCGGGACGGACGATCCGCGTGTCGCGGCCTCGGCACTGCTCTACCATGTGATGAATGCCGACGGCGTGCGCCAGGATGTCGAATGGGAGAAGTTCAAGGCGGTGCTGGCGCAGAGCTATTCGATCAGCGGCGACGAGCTCGAAGCGCTGGCCGCCGCCGGCGA
>NZ_JBAZUD010000081.1:0-23647 GCF_041661565.1 Mesorhizobium sp. | reverse complement strand
GCCCATTGGTCTGGGTGCCTATTTTCAACGTGACGGAGCCGTCGCCATTGAGTTCGACGAAGGCCGGTTCCGAACCGGGAAAGGCACAGGCCTCGATATAGGTCGCCATTCCGACGCCCCGGATCTTGCCTTCGGCTTTCGACTGGGCGAGCCGCTGCGGAAACGCTTTCCATTCGGATTGTTCGATGGCGCGGTCCATATGGCCAGCGAATTCACCATTGTCGTAGAGGCGGCCGGTCTGCGTGCGGTAGGGAAACTGCTCTGGCCGGATGAAATTGCGGCGGCGGATTTCGTCCACCGGCAGGCCGAGATCATGGGCGCACGCATCGACCAGCTTTTCCAGCAGGAAAGCCGCTTCCGGCCGCCCGGCGCCTCGATAGGCATCGACCGGGCACGTGTTGGTGTAAAGGCCGGTCACGGAGACATCGAGCGCCTGGATGTCGTAGACGCCGGTCGACATGGTGACCCCGATATAGGGAATGAACGGCCCATATTGGGAGACATAGGCGCCGATATTGGCGAGCAGCTCCACCTTCATGCCAAGAAAGCGGCCATCCTTGTCCAGCGCCATCTCGGCCGTCACCGCGTTGTCGCGGCCTTGCGCGTCGGTCAGGAAGTGCTCGGTGCGATCGCCGGCCCATTTGACCGGACGGCCGAGCCGCTTTGCCGCCTCCAGCACCAACGGATATTCACGGTAGACAAAGCTCTTGGGTCCAAAACCGCCGCCAACATCCGGGGTGATGACGCGCAGCTGATCCTTCTTGATGTTGAACAGGCCGGCAAGGATTTTCTGCATCGAATGCACGCCCTGCGACCCGGTGGTCAGCACGAAACGGTTTTCCCGCTCGTTCCACTCGCCGATGGCCGAGCGCGGCTCCATATAGTTGCAGACCAGCCGATTGTTGACGAACTCGATGCGGGTGACGTGCGCAGCCTTGGCGAAAGCCGCCGCGGTCTTGGCCTTGTCGCCCATCTGATAGGAAAAAGCGCGGTTGGAGCCGAGCTCCGGCCAAACCAGCGGCGTGCCTTCAGCAAGCGCCGTGGCGGTGCCGGAAGCGGCGTCTTCGCCATCATAATCGACATCGATCAGTTCGGCGGCATCTTGCGCCAGGGTGCGACTGTCGGCGACAACGAAGGCAACGGCATCGCCGACATAGGCGACGCGGTCGCGGCACAACACCGGAATGTCGCGCGTCAGCGCCTTGGTTCCGTCTGGCTGCGCCTGCATGGCGCCGGACTTGAGATCCCCCAGATGAGCGAGGTCCTTGCCGGTCAACACGAGGTGGACACCGGCGGCCGCCTTCGCCGCCTCGGTCGAGCCGATCGTGAAACTTGCCTTCGCGACGGGCGAGCGCACGACATAGCCATGCAGGACGCCAGCCGGTTGGATGTCATCGGTGTAGCGGCCCTGCCCCTGGATGAAGGCGGCATCCTCGCGCCGCAGCACCGAGGCGCCCATTCCGAATTTCGGCGTGACGACGGTCATGGATGCCTCGTGATGATGACGGGAGAGGGAATGCCTGAAATAGGCATTGCCTGAGTTTTGTCGAGAGACCGTTTCGTGTAAAGAGCGCGGACTTCAAATTTTTGGGCCGGCGGAAACGATCCGCGTCCAACACAGTCGACGGGAAAACCCACGGAATGCGCACGGACACAGGCCAGGTCTTCAGGCTCGAAGACTACCGCCCCACCGATTACCTCATTCCACGAACCGACCTGACCTTCCGTCTCTCCCCTGACGCCACCCGCGTGACCGCCGTTCTCACGATCGAACGCCGTGAAGCAACGGCGACCTCGGCGCCCCTGGTGCTCGATGGCGACGGGTTGACGCTCAAGCGCATCGAGATCGACGGTAAGTCCGTCGAGCAGGCGGACCTCCTGATGACGCCTGACCAACTGACCATCCTGCAGCCGCCAGCCGCGCGCGTTTTCCAGCTCACCATGGAAACCGAGTTGGCGCCGGCCGGCAACGAGGCCCTGATGGGCCTTTATCGGTCCAGCAATGTCTACTGCACCCAATGCGAGGCCGAGGGCTTTCGACGCATCACCTATTTCCTCGACCGGCCGGATATCCTGTCGGTCTACACGGTGCGGATCGAGGCCCTGCGCGACGAGGCGCCCCTGCTGCTTTCCAACGGCAACCCTGTCGACAAGGGCGATCTGGGTGACGGTTGGCACTACGCCGGATGGCACGACCCATTCCCCAAGCCATCCTACCTGTTCGCGCTGGTGGCCGGCAATCTGGGCAAGGTGGCCGACAGCTTCGTCACCCAGTCCGGCCGCAACGTCGAGCTCGGCATCTATGTCGAGCCCGGAAAGGAGCGGCTGGCGGGTTACGCCATGGACGCCCTGAAGCGGTCGATGAAGTGGGATGAGGAGAAGTTCGGCCGGGAATACGACCTCGACGTCTTCAACATCGTCGCCGTGTCCGATTTCAACATGGGCGCGATGGAGAACAAGGGCCTCAACGTCTTCAACGACAAGTATGTGCTGGCCGACCGGGAAACAGCGACGGATGCCGATTTCGCCAATATCGAGGCGATCATCGCCCATGAATATTTCCACAATTGGACAGGCAACAGAATCACTTGCCGCGACTGGTTCCAGCTTTGCTTAAAGGAAGGGCTCACGGTGTTTCGCGACCACGAGTTCTCCGCCGACCAGCGTTCGCGCGCGGTCAAGCGCATCGCCGAGGTGCGCACGTTGCGCGCCCACCAGTTTCCCGAGGACCAAGGGCCGCTGGCGCATCCGGTGCGGCCGCGCCGCTACCGCGAGATCAACAATTTCTACACGGCGACTGTCTACGAAAAGGGTTCCGAGGTGGTGCGCATGATCCGCACTATTCTCGGCAGCGACGCCTTCCGCGCCGGCATGGATCTCTATTTCGAGCGGCATGACGGTGAAGCAGCGACAATCGAGGATTTCATCAGGGTGTTCGAGGATGCCTCGGGCCGTGATCTGTCGCAGTTCTCGCTCTGGTACCATCAGGCCGGCACGCCCAATCTGACCGTCAGTTCCAAGCATAATCCGGTTGCGCGGGAATTTACCCTGGAGATCGAGCAGTCGGTGCCGCCGACACCATCCGAAAGCCGCAAGCGGCTGATGCACATCCCGCTCGCCTTCGGCCTGATCGGCGCCGGCGGCGAGCCCGTGGCGTATAGCGGCGTCGAGGGCGCCAGCGTCGAGGACGGCGTCATCCACATCCGCAAGCGCCGACACATCGTGCGTTTCTCAGGCGTGTCGGAGCGCCCCGCGCTATCGCTCAATCGCGGCTTCTCTGCGCCGGTGACGCTGTCGGTCGAGCAAAAGGCCGACGACCAGTTCTTCCTCGCCCGCCATGACAGCGATGCCTTTTCCCGCTGGCAGGCCTTCAACACGCTGCTGACCGACACGCTGATCGCGGCCGTCCGCCACACCCTCGACAGCAAGCAACACGCTTTCGCCCGACGCCTGACCGAACTGGCCGGCGACATCGCCGGCGACGAGACGCTGGAGCCGGCCTACCGGGCACTCGCACTGGGGCTGCCCGGCGAAGCGGACATCGCGCGCGATATGGGAAAGAACATCGATCCGGACGCCATTCACACGGCACGGGAGGCGCTGGCCCTGGCCATCGGCAGCGCCAACCAGGGAGCATTTTCCTCGCTTTACGATAGCCTTGCCGACAAGGCCGCGTTCAGCCCCGACGCGACAAGCGCCGGGCGGCGCGCCCTGCGCAACACCCTCTTGGACTATCTAGCCCTGTTGCCGGGCGGCGCGGCGCTCGCAGCCGAACATTTCCATTCGGCGACCAATATGACCGACCGCGCGGCGGCACTAGCCGTGCTTGCGCATCGCCACCACGGTTCGCACGAAGCCACCACGGCACTGGCGGCTTTCGAGACATCATACGGGTCAGACGCCCTGGTGATGGACAAATGGTTCCAGATCCAGGCCAGCGTGCCTGGCCAGCAAACCGTCGAGACAGTGCGCGCGCTGACATCTCATCCCGCCTTCTCTATGTCCAATCCGAATCGGGTCCGCTCGCTGATCGGCACATTCTTCAGCGCCAACCAGATCGGCTTCCACCGCGCGGATGGCGAGGGCTACAGGTTCTTCTCGCGGATGGTGCTCGAGGTGGAAAAACGCAACCCGCAAGTGGCGGCACGCCTGGCGACGGCGCTCAGGTCGTGGCGTTCGCTCGAACCCGGCCGCCAAGCCAAGGCCCGGGAGGCTCTGCTTGCGATCGCCAATACCGAAAATCTGTCGGCGGATCTGCGCGATATCGTGGAGCGCACGCTTGCCTAGGGGTCAGAATCTCGAAATGTCCATTATTTTAGTCGATTTTTAATGTTTTTTCGCCGCGCCACTGGACAAGGCGAATCACCTTTGATTCTTTACTGACGATTCGGAAGTGCGGCGTTTGCCGGATCACCAAGCAGCATAGGCAAATTCGGGGAGTGCCATTTATGGCGAAGGCGGACGCGTGGGGCGCGCCCGGAGGGAAGGCCTTTGCGCATCGCGAAACGCGAAGCGACGGCCTTGCCGGCAACACGCGGCTCATCGCCGAGCCGGCCTACCGGCGGCTTCTGGCCGCCGAGCCGCTGCTGCGCCGATCGATACCGGCCCTCATCATCACGTTCCTCGTCGTTATCGCGGCGCTGCGGGTGCTGTCGCTGATGAACGAGCGGGACGATGTCGAGCGCGACGCCAAGGCCATTCTCACGCTGGCGGCGGGGCAACTGGCCAGTTCGCTCGCCACCACGTCCGACACGGTGCCGGGCGCCATCCAGGACCTGCTGGAAACCACCAGCCGCCAGGGAGCGATGGGTCGCAGCCATGTGCTCGTCATCACCGACAGCGCTTTCAAGATCGTGGCGGTGACACCGCGCTCCGTGCCGTGGCAAGGCCATTCGCTCGACGGTCTCGTCCAGGGCGGCCAGCCCCTGTTCATGTTCGGCGATCGCGCCGGCGTCATGGAGGTCAATATCGGCGGGCAGGATTGGTACGCGGCCGTCAGCCTGGCGAATGATCGCAAAGGGGCCGCGGCGGCGCTGGTTCCCCAGGATGCGGTTTACGACGCCTGGCGCAAGACCGTCTCGCTCAACGTGACGCTGTTCGTGCTGACGGCCAGCGTGCTGATCATCATTCTCTACGCCTATTTCGGCCAGGCTTCACGCGCGCAGGCGGCCGACCGCATCTACCTCGAAGCCCATCAGCGCATCGACATGGCCTTGGTTCGCGGCCGCTGCGGCTTGTGGGACTGGGACATGGTGCGCGGCAAGATGTACTGGTCGCGTTCGATGTACGACATGCTCGGCTACGAGCCCTGCAACACGATGCTGTCTTTCGGAGAGGTCGACGAGATCATCCATCCCGAGGACGGCGACCTGTTCGAACTCGCCAACAGGATCGTTGCCCGCGAGATCGACCATATCGACCAGGTGTTCCGGATGCGGCATGCCGATGGCCAATGGGTATGGATGCGCGCCAGGGCCCAGGTGATCGATCCCGAAGCGCCGGAGATCCAACTGATCGGCATCGCCGTCGACGTCACCGAGCAACGCCATCTGGCGCTGCGTTCCGAGGCGGCCGACCTTCGCCTCAGGACGGCGATCGAGAACATCAATGAATCCTTCGTGCTGTGGGATTCGGCCCAGCACTTGATCATGTGCAACTCCAAGTACCAGCAGGACAACGGGCTTTCGGACCGTGACGTGATGCCGGGCACCCCGCGCACGGTGCTGGAGGACCGCATGCTGGCCTTTGCTTCCGAGCGGCGTCTCGCCAACACCAGCGGTCTCCAAGGCGGCGCCACATTCGAGCGACAGCTGGCCGACGGCCGCTGGCTGCAGGTCAACGAACTGAGGACCCGTGATGGCGGCATCGTCTCGGTCGGGTCCGACATCACCCAGATCAAGCTGCACCAGGACAAGCTGGTCGACAGCGAGCGCCGGTTGATGGCGACGATCCATGATCTCAGCCTCGCGCGACGGGCCGAAGAGGAGCGCTCGCGCGAACTGGTCGACCTCAACCGCAAATACATGAAGGAGACCGAACGCGCCGAAGCGGCGAACCGGGCCAAATCCGAGTTCCTGGCCAACATGTCGCATGAATTGCGCACGCCCCTGAACGCCATCATCGGCTTCTCCGAACTGATGGAACAGGGGCTGTTCGGTCCGCTGGGATCGGAGCGCTACGAGGAATACGCCACCGACATCAACAGCAGCGGCAAGTATCTGCTGGGCGTCATCAACGATATTCTCGACATGTCCAAGATCGAGGCCGGCCAATTCTCGTTGGACCGGGAGGAGATCGACCTCGGTCCGCTGATCAGCGAAACAGTGCGTGTCGTCTCGCTGCAAGCGGCGCAGAAGGCGATTACCGTCAACACGCGCATCGCCGACGCCTTGACGCTGTTCGCCGACCGCCGGGCGGTCAAGCAGATCATCATCAACCTTCTCTCCAATGCCGTGAAATTCACCGGCCAGGGCGGCCAGATATCGGTCAGGGCACGCAACACATCAGGCGCCTTGGTCCTGACAATCGAGGACAATGGCTGCGGCATCCCCAAGGAAGCGCTGGGCAAGCTCGGGCGGCCCTTCGAACAAGTGCAGAACCAGTTCTCCAAGAACCACGCCGGGTCCGGTCTCGGCCTCGCGATTTCGAGGTCGCTGGCCGAGCTTCAAGGCGGCGCGCTGAAGATCCGTTCGACAGAAGGTGTCGGCACCATCGTTTCGGTGCGCATCCCGGTGAAGAAGGCCATGCCCGCGGTGAAGGCGGCGGCCTGATAGACGGTCAGGGCTATTCCCGGACGTGGCTCCGGCGACATCTGCCGCCGGAGCCAGTCCTTCAATCGGAGGGCGGGAGCTCCACTGGCTCTCCCTACTGCATGTCGCCGCCATTCCACTGCCGGTGATTGCCGAAGCGGCCTCCCTTCGGCAATTCGCCCTTTTCGATCTTGCCGTCATCGTTCCTGTCGAGCATGGCAAAGATCTTCTTCTCCCGGCTGCCGATGTCGTCGCTCGTCAGCGTGCCGTCGTCCTTGCCGTCGTAACGCGCGATGATGCGCTTGGCCATCCGCTGGTAACGCGCCTTCTCCAGCGCCTCGGCGAGCTGCTCCACGGTGAGCTTGCCGCCATTGTCGGCGACAAGTTTCTTCAACCGCGAGTCCATCACATTGGAAAACTGGTCGAAGCTTATGCTGCCGTGCGAATCCTTCATCGCCTTGTTGAGGCGCATCATCGGGCGGCCACCCATGCTGCCGCCGTCAATGTTTTCGGCATAGGCCGCCGTGCCGACGGCTCCGGCCAGGGCGATGAACGCGAATGCGAGTTTGGTCTTTCTCATGGTCTTCTCCTGTTGCACCGTCACCCCCGATGCTCACCGGCCAGCCGTTCATCACGGTCGTCCGGCCCGCAGCAGAAGGTCGAAATCCGTCCTGACCTTCCGCGACGTCTCCTTGAGGTGTGCTTCCAGCACACCGAAATCCGGCAGGTCTGTCACCGCCAGAAGCAGATCCGAAAGCCCCGGCGGAACGTCGTCGCGCTCGAAGGCTCCAGTGAGGCACAGCCGGGTCATCTGGGTCAGCGCCAGATAGAGCGCATAGGCATCCACGAGGTCCTGCCTGACCGCGGTATTGGCGAAGCGAGGCGCCAGGCGAGACAGGATCTCGGCGGTTCCCGTGCTGCGCGGTCCAGCCTCGACCTGCCCGGTGATGACAGCCACCTGGGCGATGAATTCGAGATCGATCAGACCGCCTGGAATGAGCTTGATGTCCCAGAGGTCGCGCGGCGGCTTTTCGGCCTCGATCATGGCGCGCATTTCCGCGGCTTCGGACCTCACCTTCGCCGCGTCGCGCGGCTGGCCAAGCACCGCGGCAACTTCCGCCTCAACCTCGCTGCACAGGCTGGCATCGCCGGCAATGGCGCGCGCGCGCGACAGCGCCATGTGCTCCCACGTCCAGGCCTGTTCGCGCTGGTACTTTTTGAACGCATCGATGTGGGTGGCCACCGGACCCTTGTTGCCGGATGGCCGCAGCCGCAGGTCGAGTTCGTAGAGTACCCCTTCGGCGGTCGGCGCCGAAACAGCCGATATCAGGCGCTGCGTCATGCGGGTGTAGTAGTGCGACGGCGCCAGCGGCTTGTCCCCATCGGACTCGTCGGCGTCCGCCTCGTGGTCATAGAGCAGGATGAGATCAACATCCGAGCCGGCGGTCAGCTCGCGGCTGCCGAGCTTGCCCATGCCAAGCAGCGAGACCATGCCGCCGGCGATCTTGCCGTGGCGTGCGGCGAATTCGGTGGTCACCGCCCGCAACGCCGCCTCGATGGTGAGATCGGCGAGATCGGAAAAGGCGTGGCCGGCACGGGCCGGATCGATCGAGCCGGCGAGCAGCCTGACGCCGATCAGGAATTTCTGCTCCGAGGCAAATATGCGCAGCCGGTCGAGCACGTCCTCATAGGCCCTGTCGCCTTCGAGAAAGGCGGAAAGCCGCCCCGACAGATAGGCGCGGTCCGGCAGTTCCGTCAGCAGAGCCGGGTCAAGCAGGCCGTCGAAGACATGCGGCCGGCGCGTGATGATCGCCGCCAGACGGGGGGCCGCGCCCATGATCGTGGCCAGGAGCTTGAGCAGGGCCGGATTGGACTGCAGCAGTGAAAACAGCTGAATGCCGGCCGGCAGACCGGCGAGAAATTCGTCGAAGCGGATCAGGGCCTCGTCGGCGCGTCGCGTCTGGCCGAAGGACCGCAACAGCGCCGGCGTCAACTCCGTCAGCCTCTCGCGCGCTTCCGCCGACTGCGTGACGCGATAGCGGCCGAAATGCCAGCCGCGGATGACACGGCAGATGTCGCTTGGCCGCTGGAAGCCGAGGCCGTGCAGCGTCTGCAACGTGTCGGGATCATCGACATCGCCGGTGAAGACCAGATTGCCGATGCCGGTCGACAGTTCCGGGGCGGTCTCGAACAGCGCGGCGTAATGGCGCTCGACCTGTTGCAGCGAGGCGCGGAATGCCTGGGAAAAGGCATCCGCATCGGCGAAGCCAAGCATGCGGGCAATGCGCTCCAACCCTTCATCGTCTTCGGGAAGCGTGTGCGTCTGCTCGTCGGCGACCATCTGCACGGCGTGTTCCACACGGCGCAGGAACCAGTACTGGCGGGCGAGCGCATCGCGCGCTTCGGCGGTGATCCAGCCGCGCGCCGCTAACTGGCCGAGCATCGGCACGGTCTCGCGCCCGCGCAGTTCTGGAAAACGGCCGCCGGCGATGAGCTGCTGGGTCTGGACAAAGAACTCGATCTCGCGGATGCCGCCGCGGCCGAGCTTGACGTTGTGGCCCTTCACGGCGATCTGGCCGTGGCCCTTGTGCGCATGGATCTGGCGCTTGATGGAATGGACGTCGGCTATGGCCGCGTAGTCCATGTATTTGCGCCAGATATAGGGCTGAAGCTCCTTGAGGAAGGCCCCGCCCGCCGCCTGATCCCCGGCCACCGGACGCGCCTTGATCATCGCCGCGCGTTCCCAGTTCTGGCCGCGCGCTTCGTAGTAGCGCAGCGCGGCTTCGACCGGAATTGCCAGCGGCGTCGAACCGGGATCGGGGCGCAGCCTCAGGTCAGTGCGGAAGACATAGCCGTTCTCGGTGCGGTCTTGGAGGATGCGCACGAGACGCCGCGTCAGCCGCGAGAACAGCTCCGTGGCGTCGAGTGGATCGAGAATGGCGGACGCTTCCGGATCGAAGAAAACCACGAGGTCGATGTCGGAGGAGAAATTCAGCTCGTGCGCGCCGAGCTTGCCCATGCCAAGCAGGATCCAGCCTGACTGCCTCGACGGATTGTCAAGATCCGGAAGCTTCAGCTTGCCCTGGCCGTGCGCATCACGCAGCAGGAAATCGACCGCAGCGCGGGTACAGGCTTCAGCGAGGTCGCTCAGCCGCCGCACCGTCAGCTTCGTTTCGGCTTCGCCGGCAAGATCGGCCAGCGCGATCAGGAGATGCGCCTCGGCCTTCCATTGGCGCAGTTCCATCATCAGGCCAGATTCCGAGATCGCCTCGGTCAAATGCACCTGGTCGATCTCCGTACCGATCGCTTTCAGCCGGGCCTCGACCGTCATGTCGAACAGTCCGTCGAGGATCCGTGGCCGACGCCGCGCCGTGTCTCGCAGGAATGGCGACAGATCGAAGACCGCTGCGAGAAAGTCCTGGGCCGCACCGTTGCCTGCCAGGAATTCGGCCAGCCGAGGCAGACCCTCCTCCCGTGCCGCCGCGGCGATCTCGGCCAGTTCCAGCCGCGCGCGGTTTTCGTCAAGCGGAGCAAGGCTCGCCGTCGGCTTCAGAAGCCAGTGCGTATCGACACGCCCTGCGGCGGCCCTGCTCATCAGTGATCCTCCCGCGCCGGAAAACTCATGACCACGGACAGTCCGGGGTTGCCAGGCAACAGATCAAGCCGGCCTTTGTGGAATGTCATGACCGCCTTGGCGAGGCTGAGACCGAGCCCCGAGCCAGGCTGCGAACGGCTCTTCTCCAGACGCACGAACCGTTCGGTGACCCGGGCACGGTCCGTGTCGTCGGGAATACCCTGGCCATTGTCGATCACGGAAAGCCTGATCTCACCGCCAGTGCGCTCAAGCGTCACGCGAACGGCAGGCTTGGACGTGGAGTCGGTCGAGTATTTGATCGCATTGTCGACGATGTTGGACAGCGCCTGGCCGATCAGTTCCCTGTTGCCCACGACAATGAAGGTGCCGTTCACCTCTGCTTCGAGCGAGACGCCTCCCTCTTCCGCCACCGGCTCATAGAGCTCGACGACATCGCGCACCGCTGCCGCCAGATCGACCCGGATCGTGTTCTCGGATGAATATCCAGCCTCCAGCCGTGAGATCATCAAGATGGCACTGAAGGTCTTGATGAGCTGGTCGGACTCGACAATCGTCGCTTCCAGCGCCTGACGGTAGTCGGTGGCCCTGTGCGTGCCCGAGAGCGTCGCTTCAGCGCGGTTGCGCAGGCGCGTCAAGGGCGTCTTCAAATCATGCGCGATGTTGTCGGAGACCTGCTTCAGGCCTTCGTTGAGCGTGCCGATCCTGGCCAGCATGGAATTGAGGTTCTCGGAAAGACGGTCGAACTCGTCTCCCGCGCCAGTGACCGGCAGCCGTCCCGAAAGATCGCCACCCATGATGCGGCGGCTTGCCTCGGAAACGCTGTCGATGCGCTTCAACGCGGCGCGGCCGACGAAAAACCAGATCAGCAGGCCGCCAAGCCCCATCATGCCAAGTGCCAGCATCAGGGCGCGACGGATAACGGCGCGAAATCTTTCCGGCTCGCCGAGGTCCCGGCCGACGAGCATGATCATCTGATTGGGCAGCCGAAGCACCAGGGCGATGGCGTTGTGACCTTTCTCGCCTTTAGCTTGCTGAGTTGTGTTGTCGCCAGTTGCAGGAGGCGTCGTCTGGTCGGAGGTCCCGCCGCGCAGACGGTCAAGCTCGCCTTCGCCGAAGCGCTTGTAGGAGAACGGCTCGGTTGTCCAGCCTTCGGTATCGATCACACCAGGTTCCAGGGCCTGCACATTTCCGGTCAGGATCTGGCCATTGGTGTCGGCGATCAGATAGAGGTTGGCGCCAGGCTGACGGGAGCGGTTTTCGACCACGCGCACCAGGATCGGCAGCCCGCCGCGCTGGTAGGCGCGGGCGAGACCGAGCACCTCGTCGTTGATTGTCTCCTGCGTCTGCGCGGTCAGCATGCGCGCCGACAGCGAGGTCATGTAGAAGACAAGCAGAACGGCGCAGAGCGCGAAGAGCAGGAGATAGAGCGCCGAAAGCCGCGCTGCCGTCGTCTTCATGATGGCTGGCACGGAAAGAGCCATGCTTGGGCCTAGCCGCCCTTCAGCATATAGCCGGCGCCGCGAACCGTGTGCAGGATGGGCTTGTCGAAACCCTTTTCGATCTTGCCGCGCAACCGCGAGACGTGAACGTCGATGACGTTGGTCTGCGGATCGAAATGATAGTCCCAGACATTTTCAAGCAGCATGGTGCGCGTTACCACCTGGCCGGCATGGCGCATCAAATATTCGAGCAGCCGGAACTCGCGTGGCTGCAGCGTGATCTCGCGCGCCGCGCGGCGGACCGAATGCGAAAGTCTGTCGAGTTCCAGGTCGCCAACGCGATAGACGGTTTCCGACTCCTTGGCGCCGGCACGCCGGTTCAACACCTCGACGCGGGCCAGAAGCTCGGAGAAGGCATAGGGCTTGGTCAAATAGTCATCGCCGCCGGCGCGCAGGCCGGTCACCCGATCATCGACCTCGCCCAGCGCCGAGAGGATCAGCACCGGCGTGGTGTTGCCGCGGGAGCGAAGACCGGCAATCACCGACAGGCCGTCGCGGCGCGGCATCATCCGGTCGATGACCATCACGTCATAGTCGCCGGCATCGGCGAGCGCGAAACCGGTTTCGCCATCACCGGCGACATGCGCGGTGTGACCAGCCTCGGTGAAGGCTTTCTGCAAGTAATCCGCAGCCTCGCGGTCGTCTTCCATGACGAGAATCTTCATGGGACTGTTATACGCGATTTCGCCGGAAGGTTGAGTGGCAGACATCCGCATCATGGCCTTTGCCAAGCGCAACGCGACCAAGATGATTCGAGGCCGTACGCGATTAAATCCTTGTCCCGAGCGGCAGGACCGCTGATCGAGATGGCCGATGGCGCGGCAGCGGGCGATGGGAGCCCGCTGCCGCCGGGGGAAAGCGCGATGACTGACTAACGCGCGCTCCTCCTTGCTTTCCGTGCGGCGGCTCGGGGGTGTTGAAGCCGCCGCACTGGAAAAGTCGGATCCCGAAGCCGGATACCGGCTTCGGACGAGGCGTCAGCCCTTGGCCACCGGCAGCGCAACGAAGCGGTTGTTGTCGTCGCGGGTGATCTGCATCAGCACGGCCTTGCGGCCGGACTTGACCGCATCGGCCATGGCCTTGGAAACGTCCTCGATGCCGTTCACTTCGTTCGAATTCACGGCGGTGATGACGTCGCCCGGCTGGATGCCGCGATCGGCGGCGTCGCTGTCGGGATCGACATCGGTGACCACGAGACCCTTGCCGTTTTCCGACTTGGTGACGGTCAGGCCGAGATCGGCCAGCGTATCCGGCTTTGCCGGAGCGGCGGGCTGCTGTTGGTCGGCGGCCGAAGCCTGCTTGTCGCTCAAGGGAAGCGTGCCGAGATCAACCTTGACCGTCTGGCTCTTGCCGTCGCGCCAGACCGTGACGTCGACCGACTTGCCGGGCGAGTAGGCGCCGATCAGGCGTGCCAGTTCCTTCGGCGAGGCAACGTCCTTGCCGTCGACCTGGGTGATCACGTCACCGGCGGTGATGCCGGCCTTCTTGCCGGGACCGTTGTCCTGGGCGCTGGAGACCAAGGCTCCACTTTCAGACTTGAGGCCAAGCGATTCGGCAATATCCGTGGTGACGGGCTGTATCTCGACGCCAAGCCAGCCGCGCTGGACGCTGCCGCTCTTCATCAGGTCCTGCACCACCTGCTTGGCGGTGGAAGCTGGAATGTCGAAGGCGATGCCGACGCTGCCGCCGGAAGGCGAGAAGATCGCGGTATTGATGCCGACGACCTGGCCGTTGAGGTTGAAGGTCGGGCCACCCGAATTGCCGCGGTTGACCGAGGCATCGATCTGGAGGAAGTCGTCATACGGGCCAGCACCGATATCGCGGCCACGGGCCGAGACAATGCCCGCGGTCACGGTGCCGCCGAGGCCGAACGGATTGCCGACCGCCACCACCCAGTCGCCGACGCGAACCTTGGAATCGTCGGCAAAATCGACATAGGTGAACTTGCCGACGCCATCGACCTTTAGCACCGCGAGATCGGTGCGTGAATCGGTGCCGATCAGCTTGGCGTCGAGTTCCTTGCCGTCACTCATCACGACGGTGAACGCAGAGCCTTCCGACACGACGTGGTTGTTGGTGACGAGATAGCCGTCATCGGAAATGAAGAAGCCGGAACCCTGGGCGACCGGCCGCGGCTGGTCGTGGCTGCGGTCGCGGTGGCTGAACCGCCTGTTGCCGCCGCCCTGGCCGTTCTGATCGCCAAAGCCACGGAATTCCTTGAAGAAGCGGCGCAACTGCGGGTTGTCGGGCATGTTGTCCATGCCGTCCGGATCATCGGACTGGTCGGAGCCGTCGTCCGCCGCCGGACTGATCTTGGCCTTGACCTTGACGCTCACCACGGCGGGCGACACACGCTCGACGACATCGGCGAAGCCCGGAACCTGCGGCGCCTCGACGCGCACGGCATCCGCCAGGACGGGGCCTGTTCCGGTCGTCAGCGCGCCAACGCCGATCGCACCGGCAACCGCGATGGAAGCGACAGCGGCCATGAGACGCTTGCGGGTCGGGGAATTTGAATTGGGGGCAATACTCATGGATCTCGTATCCTCTTTCAAATGGATGCGCTTGATAGGCATCATCGGAGGAGAGACTTAGAGCGGCGCACATTACGGCGCCATTTCCGAGGCATGAAACTTTGGTAATGTTGGGCGGCCGAGGCCTTCAGTCCCGGCGCAATATCGCGTCCAGCGATGCCTGCTCTTCTGCGGAGAGGGATTTCGTCGCCAGGCTCCGGCGCGAGCGCGCCGACAGCACGATGAAAATGCCCCCCACCAGCAGAAGCAGCACAGGAGTGCCCCAAAGCAACGCATTGCGCAGGTCGAAACGCGGCTTCAACAGCACGAATTCGCCATAGCGCGAGACAACGTAGTCCATGACCTGCTGGTCCGTATCTCCGGCCACGAGGCGCTGGCGCACCAGGATGCGCAGGTCGCGGGCGAGGTCGGCGTCGGACTCGTCGATCGATTGGTTCTGGCAGACCATGCAGCGCAGTCCCTCCGACAGCGCGCGCGCCCTCGCCTCGAGCGCCTGATCGGCCAGCATCTCATCGGGCTTCACCGCCATGGCCGTGCCGGGCAAGAGCAGCGTCACCAGCAAGATGATCGAGGCCAGCGAACGTCTCGCGCTCATGGCACGCCCGCGGCTGCCTCGGCCTGCTTGCGCCGGCGGGACGGCGCGCCGACGCGCAGGCGCCTGTCCATCAGCGACATGGCGGCGCCCGCCATCATCACCAGGCCGCCGCCCCATATCAGCGTCACCAGCGGTTTCCACCACAGGCGCACCACGACTGAGCCGTCCTTGCCTTCATCACCGAGCGAAAGGTAGAGCTGACTGAACCAGAGCGTCTTGATGCCGGACTCCGTCGTCGTCGTCTGCCGAACCGGAAAGAAACGCTTGGCGGAGCTGATTTCGCCGACAGGACTGCCGCCGGCACCGATCAGCTCGAAGCGGCCCCGGTCCTCGCTGTAATTTGGCCCCTGCGCAGGATAGAGCCCGACGAAACGCAGTGTATGGCCGGACAATTCGACCGTCTCGCCGGCGCGCATGCTGAGGATCTTCTCGGTGCCGAAGGAGAGCGTGGCGACGATGCCGAGCAATGTCAGGCCGAGGCCGAGATGGGCCAATGCAGTGCCGAAGACCGAACGCGGCAGGCCGGCGAAGCGCCTGAACATCACGGCGGGTGCAACCGATCCGACTCCGGACTTGACGGCGAGGTCGGTGAGCGCGCCGGCGACCAGCCAGACGGCAAGGCCGATGCCGAGGGCGGCGAACACCGATGCGCCGTCGATAAACAAGGCGGTGACCAGCATCGCCGCAAGCGCGGTGGCAAAGGCGGCCATCAGGCGTTGCGACGCGGCGAAAACATCGCCCCGCTTCCAGGCCAGTAGAGGCCCGAACGGCACCAGGGCCAGAAGCGGCAGCATCAACGGGCCGAAGGTCAGGTCGAAGAACGGCGCCCCGACCGAGATCTTGTCGCCGGTGAGCGCCTCCAACGCCAGCGGATAGAGCGTGCCCACCAAAACGGTCGCGGTCGCCGTGGTCAGGAACAGATTGTTGAGCACCAGCGCGCCTTCCCGCGAAATCGGGTGGAACAGGCCACCGGCCGTCAGCCGGGAGGCGCGCAGAGCAAACAGTGCCAGGGATCCGCCGATGAACAGCGTCAAGATGCCGAGGATGAAGACGCCGCGCGTCGGATCGCTGGCGAAGGCGTGGACCGAAGTCAGCACGCCCGAACGCACCAGGAAGGTGCCGAGCAGCGACAGCGAAAAGGTCAGGATGGCAAGCAGCAGCGTCCAGATCTTCAGCGCCGAGCGCTTTTCCATGACGATGGCCGAATGCAGCAGCGCCGTGCCCGCCAGCCAGGGCATGAAGGAGGCATTCTCGACCGGGTCCCAGAACCAGAAGCCGCCCCAGCCGAGTTCGTAATAGGCCCAGTACGAGCCCATCGCGATGCCGCCGGTCAGGAACATCCACGCAAGCAGCGTCCATGGGCGCACCCATCGTGCCCAGGAGGCGTCGATGCGCCCCTCGATGAGGGCGGCGACCGAGAAGGAAAAGCAGATCGAGAAACCGACATAGCCGAGATAGAGCAGCGGCGGGTGGATGGCGAGGCCGAGATCCTGCAGAACCGGATTGAGATCGCGCCCTTCGATCGGCGCGGGATTGAGCCGGACGAAGGGATTGGACGTCAACAGGATAAACAGGAAGAAGGCGGCGCCGATGGCACCCTGCACGGCAAGGACATTGGCGCGCAGCGTTGCCGGCAGGTTGGATCCGAAAGCAGCGACAAGCGCGCCAAAGAAGGTCAGGATCAGGACCCAGAGCAACATCGAGCCTTCATGATTGCCCCATGTTCCGGTGATCTTGTAGATCAGCGGCTGCAGCGAATGCGAATTTTCCCAGACACTGGCCACCGAGAAATCGGAGCTTGCATAGGCACTCGCCAATGCCGTGAAAGACAGCGCCGTCAGGGCAAAGCCGGTCACCGCGACCGGACCGCCGACAGCCATCAGGCGCTGGTTGCCGAGGCGCGCGCCAAACAGTGGCACGATCATCTGCACCAGGGAAAGCGCGAACGCCAGGACCAGGGCGAAATGTCCGGTTTCAACCATGCCCGCGGTTCACTCTTGTGCTGTGGGCAGACCTATTCACTCTTGCTCTCCTGCCATACGCCCTTTGCCTTAAGGCCATCGGCCACTTCCTTGGGCATGTAGCGCTCATCATGCTTGGCCAGCACGCTGTCGGCGACGAAAACGCCGTCTGGACCGAAAGTCCCTTCGGTGATGACACCCTGCTCTTCGCGAAACAGGTCGGGCAGGATGCCGGTGTAGGTCACCTTGACGGATTTTTGGGTGTCGGTGACCGAAAATGCGACCGTCGCGCCCTGCCCGCGCTGGACCGTGCCCTTTTCGACAAGCCCGCCGAGCCGGATACGCTGCCCCGGCGCCACGCTGGCGGTGGTGAGGTCGGCCGGCATGTAGAAATAGGACGCTTTCTGGCCGAGCGCGTAGAACGTCAACCCGGTGGCCGCGCCCAGGAAGGCCAATCCGCCGACGATCACCGACAGTCTTTTCTGCTTGCGTGTCATGTTCTACTCCGTTGCCGTCAGGCCAAGCGAGGCGGCAAAGGCGGTGAATTTCCTGGCTTCGTCACTGTCGGTTCCAAAGACGGCAATAGCGCGACCCAGCGCGTCGCGCGCCTGATCGGTCTTGCCCAGCACGACATAGGAACGAACGAGCCGCATCCACCCTTCCGGGTCGCGCGGATTTTGTCGCAGTTTCTCGTCGAGGCCGGCTACCATGGTGCCGATCATGGCTTGCCTGTCGGCCGGCGACATGGCGGAAGCGGCATCGACGTCGCCGGCGTCGGCTCCATTCGCGCCTCCCGCCGCGACCTCGGGGCTCGCGGATTTCGCCAGCGCCTGCTGGACCGCGTCGCGCCAGGGTGAATCCGGCGGCAATCCACCCAGCATTGCCTGCCAGGCCTCGACCGCCTCCTTGCCGCGGCCCTCCTGCGCCAGCGCCACGGCGAGATAGAAGCGGGCCTTCGCATTGGCCGGATCGAGCTTCAGCGCCGCCTCGAAGGCATCCTGGGCGTCGGCCGAGACAATGCCACCTGCCGCGCCGGCGATGGCCTCGCCAAGGCCGGCCTGTCGGGCCGCGCTGTCGCCATCGAGACGAATGGCATTGCGATAAGCCGCGGCCGCGTCGGAAAAGCGCTGCATGCGCAGGTAGACGGGCGCCAGCACATCCCAGCCTCTGCCGTCGGATGGGTTGGCGGCAAGATGGGCTTCCGCCCGCGCCACCAGTTCGTCGACGGAACTGTCGGCCGGGTTCTTGGCCAGCCGCTCGCTGAGCGGCTGCGACGGCAGGTCAGGCGAGCCAAGCTGACCATAGAGGCCCCAACTGACGAGGGGCACGATGAGCACGGCGGCCGTCGCCACCAGCCTTGCGGTGACCGAGGCCTTGCCGGGGTTGGCCTTGCCGGCCGGATCCGCGCTGTCGAGACGCAATATGCGGCGCGCGATCTCGGCGCGCGCCTCGATCGCCTCCGCCGGCTTGATCAGGCCGCGGGCTCCGTCCCGGTCAAGCTCCGCCAACTGATCGCGATAGACCGCGAGATCATGATCACGGCTCGACGACGCCAATCTGGCACCCGCCGCCAGCGGCAACAGCACCGCCAGGCTGGCGCCCAGCGTGAGAATTGCGGCTATGACCCAGAACAGCATGGCTCTTCCAATAAGGGCAGAGCCCCGCCCTGCCAACACACGCATCCTGCGACGCTTTGACGGCGGGTGCGCCGCACGTCCTTGATCGACATCAATCGGCCGGATTCCACCGGACGGTCGGTTGTCAGGTCAGCGGCGTCCAGCTGCCGTCGGCGTTGCGGCAAGCGGTTCCGCGTGCCGTGACCCCTGCCCCGCCGGTGAACACCGTCTGGGTGTACTGGCGGCAGTCCTGCGAACCGACACGATAGGGCTGGGCGGGAACCACCTCGCCATAGCGTGAGGCCTGCGCGCCCTTCCACGCCACCTTCTGGCCGCTTGTCGTGTATTCCAGCGCCTTGTATTCAGCCTCGAGCGCGCTGCGCTTCTCGGCGTCGCTGAGACCGTTTCCGATCGACCCGCTTATGAGGCCTCCGCCCATCGCGGAGATGATCGTCGTGTTGACCTTGCCGCCGGAAGGCGGCACGGCGGCGAGCGTTGGCGCCACACTCGGGCCCTTGCCACCCAAGGTCGTGCAGCCGGAAACTGCCAGCAGAGCGGAAACAAGCGCGACGCGAATCTTCATGCCAACAACCGGTTCTCTTGCATTGGAGCCTGCCTTGGATGCGCCGGGGGCCGCGTCATCGGAGACGTCGGCGTGGCCATAGTATTGATATTTGTCGGAAATTTGGCCGCTCCCGGCCGCGTCGGGACCAACAGGCCTGCCGCCCGTCCCTTGGCGCGTCCAGCCCTTCGATTGGCCTCGAAATACATCACTGAAGGCTCCGTAATCGCACCACCGCCTTCAATCCGCCCATGTCGGACCGTTCTAGCGCCAGAACGCCTCCATACTCGTTGACGAGGTCGGCGACAATGGCCAGTCCGAGACCCGATCCGGGCTTTGTCTCGTCCAGGCGTCTCCCGCGCTTCAGTGCCTCGCGCGCCTTGTCCTCCGGGATGCCCGGGCCATCATCCTCGATGCCGATCTCGAACAGGCCCTCCTTGCCGACCAAAGGCACCACCCGGACCGAGACGGCGCTCCGTGCCCATTTCATCGCATTCTCGAGAAGATTGCCCAGCAATTCCTCAAGGTCCTCACGCTCGCCAGCGAAGACGATTTCGGTGGCAGGCAATGTCAGTGACAGGTCTGTGCGTGGATTGAGCTTTTGCAGGACCCGCACCATGCGCTGGACCAGCGGCGTCACGGGCGTGCGGTAGACGACGCTGTCGCGTTGCGCCGCGACACGGGCGCGCTGCAGATAGTGCTCGACCTGCTTTTGCATCGAGGCGGCCTGGTCGGCGATCAGCTGTCCCTTGGCGCCGCCAAGCGCCCGGCCCTCGTTGAGCAGGACCGCCAGCGGCGTCTTGAGCGAATGGGCGAGATTGCCGACCTGGGTTCGCGAGCGCTCGACAATGCGTCTGTTGTTCTCGATCAAGGCATTGGTCTCGTTGGCCAAGGGTTCGATCTCGGCCGGGAAATGTCCGTCAAGCCTCTGCGCGGTGCCCTCGCGCACCATGGCAAGGGCATTCCTGACCCTGCGCAGCGGCTGCAGGCCGAGCAGGATGGCGATGGCGTTGATGGCGATCATACCAACGCCGAACAGGCTGAGATAGGTGAGCAGCCGGCGCTGGAAGCTGCCGACTTCCTGTTCAAGTTCGCTCTGGTTGCCCATGACGCGGAAACGGGCGGCGCGGTTCTTGGCGTCGAGGACGAATTCGCTCTCGAACACTTCGAGCCGTTCGCCGTCGATGCCTTCGGTCGCGTAGCTGCGCTGGAAGCTGGCATTGAACGGCACGGCGGCGACGCTCGGCGAGGGGATGGTCTTCGTCATCGATGACGAGTGGAGGTTGCCATGCACACCTTCCGATGCCGGCTCGACCGACCAGTACCAGCCGGAAGCCGGTTCCGAAAAGCGAAGATCGCCAAGGTCGGGAGCGCCGGTGAGCGCGCCGCTGTCGGAAATGCCGATGGATCCGATCAGGTTGAACAGATGCGCCGAAAGCAGGCTGTCGAAGCCGCGTTCGCTGGCCTGGCGGTAGAGCGTGGTGATCAGGGTGAAGATGACCACAAGGGTCAGGATCGCCCAGACCGTGGAGAAGGCGATCACGCGGAACGTCAGCGAACGCGGCCACCAGCGCAGCGAAAGCGACGTCCTTGCGGATGGTTTGAGCGGTTCCGAGTTACGCCTCCGGCTCACGCATGCGGTAGCCCATGCCACGCACGGTTTCGATCATGTCGATGCCCATCTTCTTGCGCAGCCGTCCGACAAACACCTCGATGGTGTTGGAATCGCGGTCGAAATCCTGATCGTAGAGATGTTCGACCAGCTCGGTCCGCGAGATGACCTCGCCCATGTGATGCATCAGATAGGCGAGCAGGCGAAATTCGTGCGAGGTCAGTTTCAGCGGCACGCCGTCGACATCGGCCTTTGACGCCTTGGTGTCCAGGCGCAGCGGGCCGCAGGTCAGTTCGGACGACGCATGGCCGGCGGCTCGCCGGATCAAGGCCCTGACCCTCGCCAGGACCTCCTCGATGTGGAATGGCTTGGTGACGTAGTCGTCGGCGCCGGCGTCGATGCCGGACACCTTGTCGCTCCAGCGGTCGCGCGCCGTCAGGATCAGCACCGGCATCTTGCGGCCGCCGCGACGCCAGCGCTCGACCACGCTGATGCCATCCATCTGCGGCAGGCCGATGTCGAGCACGACGGCGTCATAGGGTTCGGTGTCGCCGAGGAAATGGCCTTCCTCGCCGTCGAAGGCACGATCGACGACGTAGCCGGCATCGACGAGCGCGTCCGCTATCTGCCGGTTGAGATCCTTGTCATCCTCGACGACGAGTACGCGCATGCGGAGATCAATACCTGTTGAAGTGCTTGGTTAGATGGAAGATTGCCTTGGATACTGCCCGATTCCGACGACCTTGGGAAACGGGGGTCAGTTCTGCGGCACGACGATCTCGGAACGGCGCGGGCGCTGGCCGTCCTTGCCCGGCACCAGCACGACGATGACGCAGACCGGCTGGCCGCCCCGCGTCGACTGCGAGGCCTTGGCCAGCGTTCCGCCATTCTGCTCGGCCACCTGCTGGCCGATCGCGTAGCAATCGGACGCGGCTAGCACGATCGGGCTGACCTGATCCGGCGCGACAATTGGCATCGCCATCGCCTGCGATGACGCGAAAAGTCCCGCGGCACAGAGCGCCAGCGTCGCGGTTCGGAAATGGCAGCCAAGCGTGTTCATGGCCGGCGTTGTAACGCGTCGGTGCTGAACGTGAAATGAACAGTGAACGCCGATGAAAACATGCGCGCTACCCCCTGCGACGCGAGACACCTACCGGCGATTTCGCGGACCAACCCGGTGAAATCGCGGCTTTCCAGTCTAGACCCAGTTTCACCCATATTGAAGGCGCATCAGGCATTTTCCTGCGTCATCGCGCGAAAGCGCAGCAACCCGTGATGCACCAACAGGTCCTCGTCATAACGGGCCTCGGAGAATTCAAGCACAAGGCGTGTCTGTCCACGCGGCCCGATAACCAGCACGGCGTCGGCGAGGCGCGCCTTGATGCGCTCCATGATGGCCTGTGTCTCGGCGTCGCCATTGGCCTTCGACCAGACGTGCAAGGTGATCAGCTGATCGGCTGTATCCTTGGCGCCGGTGTCCCAGTCGAAGGCCCTGGTTTGGCCGCAGGTCACATAGGGGAAAGCGACATTGTCGGCGGGCTGTTCAAGAAGGCCTGCCCCACCCAGCAACGCCGACAGCGATTTATCGCTTCTCAACCTCTGGAATAATGCCTGCTGCAAGTCGATGGACGCGGTCATCGTCATTCCTCATTGTCGCGGCCCTGCGGTTTATCGCGGCGCGCTTCTCCACAATCAATCAACGCCGGGCAACCTAACCACGAAAGCGCGAAGTGCAAGCGCCAGCAACTCGATGATGACGCCGACGCTTCCTGAAATTGGAGTCCAGCCATGCCGCTCGCCAATGGCATGGATGTGGACTCTCGATTCCTGCTTCCCTATCGTTGCTACATGAGGAACGGGCTCCAATTTCGGACCTTCCGTCCTGGCCAGTGGCCCGCTTAGCTCCGGGCAGTGGGGCGTTCTTGAGTTCGGAGCAACGATGCTTGATCCAGAAAAGTCCAGAGCCGCGTCGCGTTTGCTGGTCGGCCATTGGGACAACGGCACCCGCCTCGACGCCATCCCCCAGGCCTTGCGGCCACAGACACGGATGGATGGCTACGCCATCCAGTCGCATGTGGTGGATCGTTCGTCGGCTCCGCTATTCGGCTGGAAGATCGCCGCGACCAGTCTTGCCGGACAAAGGCACATCAATGTCGACGGGCCGATGGCGGGGCGCCTTCTCGCCGAAAAATCGGTCGAGGTCGGCGGCACCGTTTCCCTGGCGACAAGCAAGATGCGCGTGGCCGAGATCGAATTCGCTTTCCGTTTCGGCCGCCAGCTACCGCCTCGTCCAGCACCCTATGAAATCGCCGAGGTCATGGAGGCCGTGGCGACCTTGCACCCGGCGATCGAAGTACCGGATTCGCGATATGACGATTTCTGCGCCGTCGGCGCGCCGCAGCTGATAGCCGACAACGCCTGTGCCAATCTGTTTGTCATCGGCGAGGCCGCGGATGACGATTGGCGCGACGTGGACCTCGCCAAGCACACGGTGGTCGGTTTCGTGTCCGGGAAGACGCGGTATGACGGGACCGGAGCGGCTGCGTTGGGCGACCCCCGCATCGCGCTGACATGGATCGTCAATGAACTGTCGGGCCTCGGCATAGCGCTCGAGCCCGGACAAATGGTGATTACAGGCACCTGCGTGACGCCGATCAGCGTAGAGCCCGGTGACGAAGTCATCGGCGATTTGGGCAGGTTCGGGCGCGTCTCGGTGAGGTTTGTCTAGAGCGCGCCACGCTGCCTGGCCACCAGGCTCCGCACCGCCAACGCCAGCACGGTGATGATGATCAGGATTACCGACAGTGCGGCGATCGCAGGATCAATATTGTCGCGCAGGCCCATCCACATCAGGCGCGGCAGCGTGATGGCGTTGACCGAGGTGATGAACAGGGTGACGCCGATCTCTTCCCAGGAAAGCACGA
>NZ_JBAZUD010000080.1:0-24313 GCF_041661565.1 Mesorhizobium sp. | reverse complement strand
ACGGTCATGATGGCGGAGGACATCCCGCCAGGGACCATCCTGAATATATGTTCCGGCCAACCTGTGAAAATACGAGCGCTGCTGGACAAACTTGTCGCCCTTGCCCGCGCACCGATAACGGTTGAGACCGACACAGGCCGATGGCGTAAACTCGACTTGACGACCTCCTGTGGAGATTCGGCGCGATGCCGACGCGTGCTCAACTGGGAGCCGCGTTACTCGCTGCGGCAAACCCTGTCGGACATTCTGGACTATCATCGGCAGTCTGCCACATGAGCGAAATCGGCAACGACGCGCCGCTCGCGGGCTACGACGCTTGGCGTCGCTCCAGGCTGGCCGAAAGGATGCGCTTGTCTGGCGGGCAGCGCGTGTGGAACCATCTGATCACGGTCGTGGTGTACGAAGGGACGGCGCCTGGTCCTGAAGCCATGGGCCGCACGCTCTCGTCGTTGCAGGCGCAGACCTATCGCAACGTCGAAATCGTGGTTGCGGGCGCGTCCGCACTGTTGGAGCCGTCCGACTTCGCAAGCCTGAGGGGCCTTTTTGTCGAGCAGGCACTCGATCCGCTCGCGCTGTTGTCGGATCCTGCGGCCGACCATCTCTGGCGCGGCAGCCACCTCGTCTTCGCTTCTGCCGGTACGACCTTCGATCCGGACGCATTTTACCTGCTCAATCGCATGCTTTCGCCATTGCAAGAGAGGCCGCCGCCCGACTTGATTGTCTGCGATCACGACCGCATCGATGGCACCGGGCCCAGCCCGAGCCCTTGCTTCCTGCCCGGCTGGGATCCTGACCTGATCGTCGCTATGGACTATGTCGACACCGCCTTCATGGTCTCTCGGAAGCTTATCCTCGAGCAGCGATCGGCCAAGCGCTCAGCCTCCCTGCACGAGTGGCTGTGCCATCTGGCTAACGGCAACCCTGTCGTCGGACATCTCACCGAGCCAGTCATGCATCTTCCAACATCCATGCCGCGTCCTCTGGCGGTCGCGGCAGTCGTCGGGCACCCACCCGCGCGATCGATAGCGATCGTCATCCCCAATCGCGACAAGCCCGAGCTCCTGAGCCGTTGCGTGCGGTTCCTGGAGTTCATCGACATCGCGGAACTGGAAGTGGTGATCGTCGACCATGCGAGCACCGATCCGGCGACATTGGCACTGTACGCTGAACTCGAGACTCGCCACCGCGCCCGGATCCTCAGGATCGACGGTCGCTTCAACTTCTCCCGCATGGTGAATTTGGGCGTCGCGGCTTCCACCGCCGAAGTGGTCATGCTCGTCAATAACGATGTTGAAGTCACCGACTCCCGCGAAGTCGAACGGATGGCGGGCCATGCCATGCGCCCGGAAATCGGTGTCGTTGGCGCGCGCCTGCTTTACGCGGATCATACCGTTCAACACGCAGGCGTCGTCTTGCAGCCGGGACCGAACCGCGAGCTTGCTGTATTGGCCCAGCATGTTCTGCGTGGCGCGGCCGACCGGTCGGATGGATACCTCCATGCACTTCGCACCATCCGCAACTACCAGGCCGTCACGGGCGCCATTATCGCAACGCGGCGAGCCGTCTTCGACCAACTTGGCGGGTTTGACGAGGTCAGCTTGCCTGTCGAATCCAATGACATCGATTATTGCCTGCGGGCCCGGGCAGCCGGCTTCCGGGTTATTTCGTTGCCGACGGAAGGGATATTCCATCCGGAATCATCGACCAGAGGGTCCGGGATAACGCTCGAAGTGCGCAGGATGCGTGCCGCGGCGATGAATTTGATGGCGGCGCGTTGGGGCGAGGCGGTGGACCATGACCCCTTCTGTAATCCGCATGCGGATATGTGGGACAGGCCAGATGCCGTGTTCCCCTGGAACCGATAGGGTGGCTTGGCCATGACGTCTGACAGTTTGATCCGACGGGTCTTGCGAAGGGTTCGACGCGCCATTCCCTGGCGATTGCAGATGAAGCGATTGTTGAGGCGGATGCTCGGCGTCAACCCGCGACGTGAGCACCTCAGGGCATTCGCCGAGTTTGCGGGTGTTTTCGATGCCCAGTGGTATCTCAACGCCTATCCGGACGTCGCCGCCAGCGGTGTCGATCCATTCGCCGACTATATGGACACTGGCTGGCGAGAGAAGCGGATGCCTGCCAACGGGGTCGACATCGAAAGCTACGCCGTGATGATTCCGGGCTTTCGTCCTGGCCAGGACAATCCAATGTCCTGGCTGCTCAAAAGTTCGGTCCTGCTCAACGCCACCCGGCCGCGGCAGCAGCCGGAGCACAATCCGCTCCGGCTACCCCGTAACCTGGACGATGGCCTGTGCGTGACTGGCTATCTTTGTTCCGAGATTGGCCTTGGACAGGCCGCGCGCAATGTCGTGTATGCCTGCGATTCGGTCCGTCTGCCGGTATCTTCGCGTGCCCTGGCTTTGCCGGAGCGGGAGAACGACGCGGAGTTTGCCAGCAAGTGCAATCCGGTCGTTGACCGCAAGGCGCAACTGGTCGTCACCGATCTGGCGTCCATCGACCTTTATCGTCTTGAGATCGCGCCGGGTCGGCTGAACATCCTGTTCCCGTTCTGGGAACTTGGAGTGGTCCCCAGGGAGTGGCACGCCGGTATCCGGGATTTCGACGAGGTGTGGGCTCCCTCCCGATTCATCGCCGCAGCCATTGCGGACATCACCGGCGTGACCGTGCGGTATGTGCCGCAGCCCGTGCGGCTTCCTGCTCGGCCTCCGGCGCCACGCCCGGAACGCTCCACACTTCGCTTCTTCACCTTCCTCGATTACGACTCCTATGTCGCGCGCAAGAACCCGCGCGCCGCCATCAATGCATTCCGCGCCGCCTTCCCGCTTTCGCAGCGCGACGTGGAACTGGTTGTGAAGACCCGCGGCGCGCGCGACGAAGGTCTGCGCAAATGGCTTGGCGATACGGGCATGCAGGACGAGCGGATCAAGATTGTGGACCGGACGCTGGACCGCGTCGGCATGGATGGCCTGATGAAGGATTGCGATGCATTCATTTCGCTGCACCGGTCCGAGGGGTTCGGCCTCGGCGCCGCAGAGGCTCTGGCGGCCGGGAAGGCCGTCGTGGCGACCGACTACGGCGGCACGACCGATTTCATCAATGCAGCGACCGGATATCCAGTCGCCTTCGCGATGGAGCCGGTTCGAGACGGCGAATACGTGCACACCAGGGGCCAGGTCTGGGCGACGGCGGATGCGGACGCCGCGGCCAACGCCCTGCGCGCCATCTATGACACGCCTGGCGAGGCGGATGCGCGCGCACAGCGGGGCTTTGCGTTGCTCAAGGAGCAGCAATCATTGCCTGTCATCGGCAAGCGCATCGCGCATTTCCTTGAGGAGCGCGGGGTGATGCCGCCGCAATGGCGGCTCCAGCATGACGCCTGACATGCGCACCGGCCTTTGCCTGGCGCATGCTTTTTAAAGCCACCGATCCGATGGGATCCCTGGCGCATTGCAAAATTGTGGCCAGACCATACTTGCACGTCTATAAGGCGTGCGGTCCGAATTCAGCGCCGCCACGCTTCGCGTCAAGCGCGGCCAGCCAGCTAAGGAATAGTCATGCCTGCCTATCGCTCCCGCACCACCACCCATGGCCGCAACATGGCCGGCGCCCGCGGGCTGTGGCGCGCCACCGGCATGAAGGACAGTGACTTCGGCAAGCCGATCATCGCGGTGGTCAACTCCTTCACCCAGTTCGTGCCGGGGCATGTCCATCTGAAGGACCTTGGCCAGTTGGTGGCGCGCGAGATCGAGAAGGCCGGCGGCGTGGCCAAGGAATTCAACACCATCGCCGTCGACGACGGCATCGCCATGGGCCATGACGGCATGCTCTATTCGCTGCCGTCGCGCGAACTCATCGCCGACTCGGTCGAATACATGGTCAACGCGCATTGCGCCGACGCCATGGTCTGCATCTCGAACTGCGACAAGATCACGCCCGGCATGCTGATGGCGTCGCTGCGCCTCAACATCCCGACCGTTTTCGTTTCCGGCGGGCCAATGGAAGCCGGCAAGGTGGTGCTTGCCGGCAAGACGCAGGCGCTCGACCTGGTCGACGCCATGGTCGCGGCCGCCGACGACAGGATTTCGGACGAGGACGTCAAGGTCATCGAGCGCTCGGCCTGTCCGACCTGCGGCTCCTGCTCGGGCATGTTCACCGCCAATTCCATGAATTGCCTGACCGAGGCTCTGGGACTCTCGCTGCCCGGCAACGGTTCGACCCTGGCCACCCACGCCGACCGCAAGCGGCTTTTCGTCGAGGCCGGCCATCTGATCGTCGATCTCGCGCAGCGCTATTACGAGCAGGATGACGAGACGGCGCTGCCGCGCACCATCGCCTCGAAGGGCGCGTTCGAAAACGCCATGACGCTCGACATCGCCATGGGCGGCTCGACCAACACAGTGCTGCACATCCTGGCGGCGGCGCATGAGGGCGAGATCGATTTCGACCAGGACGATATCGACGTGCTGTCGCGCAAGGTTCCGGTTCTGTGCAAGGTGGCTCCCGCCAAGTCCGACGTGCACATGGAGGACGTCCATCGCGCCGGCGGCATCATGGCGATCCTCGGCCAACTCGACACCGCCGGCCTGATCAACCGCGATTTGCCAACCGTGCATACGTCGACGCTCGGCGAGGCGCTCGATCATTGGGACATCTCGCGGACGTCCAGCCAGGCTGTCCGTGATTTCTTCCTGGCGGCTCCGGGCGGGGTCCCCACACAGGTCGCCTTCAGCCAGGACAGGCGCTGGGACGAGCTCGATCTCGACCGCGAGAAAGGCGTCATCCGTTCGGCCCAGCATCCCTTCTCCAAGGATGGCGGTCTCGCCGTGCTGAAAGGCAATCTGGCGCTGGACGGCTGTATCGTGAAGACGGCCGGCGTCGACGAGTCGATCCTGAAGTTCACCGGGCCCGCCCGTGTGTTCGAAAGCCAGGACGCCAGCGTCAAGGCGATCCTCTCCAACGAGATCAAGGCCGGCGATGTCGTCGTCATTCGCTATGAGGGGCCGCGCGGCGGTCCCGGCATGCAGGAAATGCTCTACCCGACCAGCTATCTGAAGTCGAAAGGCCTGGGCAAGGCCTGCGCGCTGGTCACCGACGGCCGCTTCTCCGGCGGCACGTCGGGCCTGTCGATCGGCCATGCCTCGCCGGAAGCCGCCGAAGGCGGGCTGATCGGCCTCGTGCAGGAAGGCGACACCATCGAGATCGATATCCCCAACCGCAGCATCCGCCTGGCTGTCAGCGACGACGAGCTCGCCAGCCGCCGCGCGGCGATGGAGGCCAGGGGGCCCTTGGCCTGGAAGCCGGAGGAAAAGCGCAAGCGCAAGGTCACGACCGCCCTGCGCGCCTACGCCGCGATGGCGACCAGCGCGGCGAGGGGCGCGGTCAGGCACGTGCCAGAGTAGAGCGGTTCCTCCCCTTCTCCCACAGGGGGAGGAGGAAGAAGCTCGACCTTACGGCATCAACTGATACTCATAAAGCTTCTGATAGAGGCCGCCCTGCTTGAGCAGGGTGCGGTGCGGCCCGCTCTCAACCACCTTGCCGGCCTCGAGCACGGCGATTGTATCGGCCTGGTGCACGGTGGACAGCCGGTGCGCGATGACGATGGTCGTGCGTCCGACCGTCAGCTGCTGCAGCGCGTCGCGGAACAACGCTTCGGATTCGGCGTCGAGCGCGCTGGTCGCTTCGTCCAGCAGCAGGATTTCGGCATCGCGCAGCATGGCGCGGGCGATCGAGATGCGCTGGCGCTGGCCACCCGACAGCAGGCCGCCATTTTCACCGACATCCGTCTCGTAGCCGTTCGCCTGCGCCATGATGAAATCATGCGCATTGGCCGCCTTGGCCGCCGCGATGACCTCTTCATCGGTGGCGCCCTCGCGGCCGAGCCGTATGTTGTGCATGATCGTGCCGGCGAACAGGAACGTGTCCTGGCTCACATAGGCGATCTTTTGCCGCACCGAGGCGAGTGTCGCGTGGGAAATGTCCTGGCCGTCGAACAGCACCTGGCCGCTCTTGGGATCGTACATGCGCATGATCAGGTTCAGGATGGTCGACTTGCCGCCGCCCGACGGTCCGACCAGAGCCGTCATCTGGCCCGGAGCAAGGGTGAGGTCGAACTGGTCCAGCACCGGCGGCCCATTCTGGTAGGCGAAGCTGACGGCATCGAAACGGATCTCGCCCGGTCCGGGGAGGAGCGGCTTTGCATTCGGTTTCTCGGCAAGCGTCAGCGGCTGGTCGGCGAGTTCGAACATCATGCGCACGCCGACAATGCCGCTTTCCAGCGAGATGCGTACGCGCGCAAGCCGCTTTGCCGGCTCATAGGCGAGCAGCAGGGCTCCGATGAAGGCCATGATGTTGCCCGGCATCTGGCCACCCTGAACGACCAGGAAGCCGCTGACGAAAACGGCCCCGGCTATCGCCAGGCCGGCCAGGGTCTCCATCACCGGGCTTGTCGCTGCCTCCAGCGTCGCGATGTTGTTGGCGCGGTTCTCGACATCGGAGACTGCCGTGTACATGCGATTGCGCATCGCACCTTCGAGGTTGAAGGATTTGACGACGCGCACGCCAATGGCCGTTTCCTGCATGACCTGCACGATCTGGCCGACCGAGCGAAACTCCATCGCGGCGATCTTGCGGACGCGCTTCAGGATATGGTTGACGCCATATATGGCGATCGGCCCGATGACAAAGCAGATCAGCGACAGATAAGGTTGCTGCCAGACCATGACCGCCACCAGGGCAACCAGCGAGACCAGATCCCGCACATAGGACGTGACGACGAGGTCGAGCACGTTGCGCGCCGCCTGGGCATTGTTGGTCATGCGTGTGATCAGGTCGGAGGAGGAGGTCGAATGATAGAATTCGATGCCTTGAGCCAGGATGCTGTCGTAGATCTTGCGCTGGCGGTCCGCGATGATGGCGTTGCCGACCCGGCTCATGAAATAGGCCTGGATGAAATTGGCGAGGCCCTTGAGGATGAAGATCGCGGCGACGCCCGCCGCGATCAGGTTGATGCGGTCAATCCGCTTGTAGACCACGAATTCGTTGGTGATCTCCTTGAGAATCCATGCGCTGGCACCGGTGGTGGCGGCGACCACGAGCATCGACAAGATCGCGGCTCCGTAGCCATACCTGTGCTGGTAAAACGATTCCCTGACCAGCCTTGCGATGAGGCGCTGGTTTTCCGTCGAGCGGAAGAAACGAAACAACGGCTGATCCTTGATCCACGAATGACGAAGGCGGCTTATAGAGGGAGTTGCGGACAGATGGAACCGCTTGCGGCCTTCGCGAGGAAATGGCTGCGGCAGGGTGCCTTTTGCGCCACGATACAAAAGCGATTCTTCAGGGGATGACGACAGATGGATTTCGACCTTATCGTTCGTGGAGGCACGCTGCCGGATGGCAGGGCCGCCGACATCGGCATCACCGGCGAGACGATCGCGGCGGTCGAGCCGAACCTGCCTGGCCCAGCGCGCAACGAGATTGACGCCCGCGGCAATCTGGTCTCGCCGCCCTTCGTCGATCCGCACTTCCACATGGACGCGACCCTCTCCTACGGCCTTCCGCGCATCAACGCCTCGGGCACGCTGTTGGAAGGCATTTCGCTGTGGGGCGAGCTGAAGCCGCTGCTGACGCACGAGGCTGTGCGCGACCGGGCGCTGGCCTATTGCGACTGGGCGGTGTCGATGGGCCTGCTCGCCATCCGCACCCATGTCGATGTCTGCGACGACCGGCTGCTTGCTGTCGAAGCCCTTCTCGACGTCAAGAAGACGATCGCGCCCTATATCGATCTGCAGCTGGTGGCCTTTCCGCAAGACGGCTTCTATCGCTCGCCCAGCGCCCGCGACAACACCCTTCGCGCATTGGACATGGGCGTCGACGTCGTCGGCGGCATTCCGCATTTCGAGCGCACCATGGCCGACGGCGCGCGCTCGGTGACCGAACTCTGCGAGATCGCGGCCAAGCGCGGCCTGATGGTCGACCTGCATTGCGACGAGACCGACGACCCGCTGTCGCGTCATGTCGAGCAACTCGCCTTTGAGACGCAGCGCCTTGGCCTGCAGGGCAAGGTGGTCGGCTCGCATCTCACCTCGATGCATTCGATGGACAATTACTATGTCTCAAAGCTGTTGCCGCTGATCGCGGAAGCGGGCGTCTCGGCCATTCCCAACCCCCTGATCAACATCATGCTGCAGGGCCGCCATGACACCTTCCCCAAGCGGCGCGGCCTCACCCGTGTGAAGGAGATGCAGGCGCTGGGCATCCGCGTCGGCTGGGGCCAGGATTGCGTGCTCGATCCCTGGTATTCGCTGGGCACGGCGGACATGCTCGACGTCGCCTTCATGGGCCTGCATGTGGCCCAGATGTCGAGTCCGGCGGACATGGCGCGTTGCTTCGACATGGTCACCAATGTCAACGCGTCGATCATGGGCCTCGATCATCTTGGCGTGGCGGTCGGCAAGCGCGCCAGCCTCGTCGTGCTCGATGCCGGCAATCCGATCGAGGCCCTGCGCCTGCGCGCCGAGCGGATCTGCGTCATCGCCAGGGGCAAGGTGGTTGCCGAGCGGACAAGGCAGGAGACCAGGCTGTCCATCTCCGGCCGGCCTGCTCTGGTGAACCGCCGGCACAGAGCCACCTAGGTCCAGCCGATTTCCGGTTCTGGTCTCGCTGATTTGCCGAATTATCCTCGTCAAGGCGACCGCTTCCGTTTACCACGCGGGCTTACTCGGGGAGGAATTGGGATCGGCATGACGCAGTCCTTGGCGCACACGTCCACGATCAGGAACGTGCTGTTGGCCGGCATTCTGCTGATGTTGGCCGGCGATTTCATGTTCGCGCTGAACGATGCCATGGGCAAATGGCTGGTCGCCAGCTTCTCGGTCGGCCAGGTCGTGCTGATCCGCTCCATCGGTGCCTTCATCGTGCTCGGACCGATGATCGCCAGGCAGGGCGCCGGCAGACTGTTCCAGATGGAGCGGCCGGGGCTGCAGATCCTGCGGGTCGTGGCGACGACCCTGGACACCGCTCTGTTCTACGCCGCCGTCGTCTATCTGCCCCTGGCCGATGTGATGAGTTTCTATATGGCCGGGCCAATCTATGTGGCGGCGCTGTCGCATTTCCTGCTCGGCGAAAAGGTCGGTTGGCGCCGCTGGGCCGCGATCCTGCTTGGCTTCTGCGGCGTGCTGATCATGCTGAAGCCGTCTTCCGCCGCATTCTCCTTGTCGTCGAGCTTCGCGCTTATAGGCAGCATTGCCTTCGCCTTCGCCATCATCCTCAACCGCCGGCTGCGTGGCACCAGCGACACGAATTTGGTGACATGGCAGACGATCGGAACGCTGGTCATCGGCGGCGTGATGACCATCGGCGCCTGGCGCACGCCCTCGGCGCTCGATCTCGGTGCCATGCTGCTCCTCGGCATCGTTTCCTGCAGCGCGCATCTGATGATCACCAGGGCGCTCAAGCTGGCGCCGGCCTCGACGCTGGCACCGCTTCACTACACGCTGCTTCTATGGGCCGTGGTGTTCGGGCTGGTGTTCTTCGGAGATGTCCCGGGCCCCCGTATCCTGATCGGCTCGGGCATCGTCGTTCTCGCCGGCCTGTTCATCTTCCACCGCCAGAAGGTGGTCGACACCGCGGTACCACCCGAAAACGTGCCGAAAGGCGTGAATTAGGTTAGGACGTTCATTGCCCCTTGCGTATCGCCGCGAGGTGGCGTGAAAACTCCGGCGTCTCCATCAGCGCCTTGCAGCGCGCGAAACGGCCGTCCGCATAGGCGCGGAAATCATCGACCGGGTTGCCGTTGGCAAGCTGGATCAGCCCCCACAGCGTCCACAACAGGTCGCACATCGCCTTGTAGATGACGATTCGGCCGCGCTCCGCCGGCCTTGCCTCGCCACCGAAATAGGCCCGCATCATCTCTTCGTCCTGCGCGGCATCGAATTTCCCTTCCACACTGAGGTCGCCAAGGTCCCAGAGCGGATCGTTCATCCCCGAATATTCCCAGTCGACGATCCACATCCGGTCGCCCGTGTCGAGGAAATTCTCGCATAGCGGGTCGCAGTGGCAGGCAACGAGCGGCGCCGGATGCGCGGCGAGCGCCGACCGAACACTGCCGGCCTCGCGCACCACGTCGTGATATCCGGAGGGTAGGGCGACATCCTTGGTCGATAGCACCTTGAGATAGTCGTCGATCATTGCGAACAGTTCGAACCGGAACGGAAATACCGCGCCGGATAAGTGCAGCTTGCGGAAGGCTTCGCCGGCACGCGCCGGGCTGCCCGACAGGGCTTTGAATTTCTCCGGCGACATGGTTTTGGCGCCGGCGATGAAGCGCGTCACCATCACCCCGCTGGCGGGGTCGACATGCAGCACCTCGGGGCTCACTCCCGCCTTTGCCGCCTCGCGCGCCGCCACCGCCTCGTTGGCGCGGTTGATATATTCCTCGGTGCCCTTGCCCGGAATGCGCAGGCAGAATTCTCCGGCCTTGAAGACGAGGTTGGTGAGGCCGCCGAGCCGTTCCAGCGGTTCGCCATAGCCGGCCAGCATCGGGATCGTGGCAAGTCTTGCCCGAGCTTCGTCTGTATCCATGCCTGCGCTCCCACGCATATTTGATGTGGTGACGGTTCCACAATTTCCGTGGTTTGGCTATCATCGCCGCAACAAAATGGCGGACGGGACAAAAGTGGCGGACAAGAAACATCGGGGCGCGCTTGGCGCTGCCTATGCGGCCAAGAGGCCGGAGGAAGTCGCCGCCCTTTATGACCGCTGGTCAGACACCTACGATGCGGACATGTCGACCGCCGGCTACCGTCATCCGACCATCTGCCTTGCCTTGCTGGCGCGCCATCTGCCGCGTGGTGCGGCGCCGTTGCTCGACGCCGGGGCGGGCACCGGTCTCATCGGCGAATGGCTCGATATCGCGGGCTACCCGCAGGTCGAGGCGCTCGACATCTCGCAAGGCATGCTGGATCAGGCGGCCCGCAAGGGCGTCTATTCGGCGCTGCATTGCCTGGCGCTCGGCGGCAGTCTGCCCTTTGCCGATCATGCCTATGCCGGGATCATCTCGGCCGGCGTGTTCACCTCGGGCCATGTCGGCGTCGAAGGGTTGGACGAGTTGATCCGCATCTGCCGGCCGGGTGGCGTCATCGTGCTGACGGTCAAGAACACGCTTTGGGAAGCAGGCTTTGCCGCGCGCATCGCCGAACTCGAGGAACAAGGGCGCGTCATCACCGTGGAGGAAACGCGCCCTTACGTCTCCATGCCCGGCGAAACCGACACGGTGCCCAGCCGTGGTCTGGTGCTCCGCGTGAAATGATCTACGCTTTGACCCTCGCGCCGGCCGGATCGTAAAGCGGCTCGAGATGGATCCTGGCCGGTGTCCGCTCCGTCGCGACCACCAGTTCGTAATCTCCCGAGGCGAGAAAATCGTCGCTGACCCCATCGGCATTGCGCACATAGCCGTAGCCGATGTTCCTGCCCACCGTGTAGCCATAGCCGCCGCTGGTGAGATAGCCGACCGACTGGCCATTACGCAGGATGGTTTCGCGGCCGAGCAGCACGATTTCCGCATTGTCGACCGTGAAGCCGGCAAATCGCTTCTTCAACGGCGCGCTGCCAACCTTCTCCAGGGCGCGCCGCCCGACGAAGTCGGTATTCTTGCGCAGCTTGACCGCCCAGCCGAGCCCGGCCTCCTGCGGCGTGTCGTTGGGCGTGATGTCGGAGCCCCAGGCGCGATAGCCCTTCTCCAGCCGCAGCGATTCCAGCGCCCGGTAGCCGACGGGGCGGATCCCATGCCGCTTGCCGGCGGCCATCAACGCGTCGAAGACTTCCCCTGTTACGCCGATCGGCACATGCAGTTCCCAGCCCAGCTCGCCGACATAGGTGACGCGCAAGGCCCGAATTGTGTGGCCGGCGATGACAATTTCGCGCGCATGTCCGAACGGGAAGCCGGCATTCGACACATCCGCTTCGGTCACGCCGGCCAGCACATCGCGTGCCCGGGGACCCATCAGCGACAGCGTGCCGAAATCCTCGGTGACATCGGTAAGCGTGGCATCAAGCCCCTGACCGATATGATCGCTGATCCATGAGGCATCATGGGTCCGGAAACCGGTGCCGGTGACGATATAGAACGTGTCCTCGCGCAGCCGCGCCACGGTCAGGTCGGCCTCGATGCCGCCACGCGTGTTGAGAAGCTGTGTGTAGGTCAGCCGGCCGACCGGCTTGCCGACGTCGTTGGCGCAGATCCAGTCCAGCGCCTTGGCCGCATCGGGCCCTCTCAGCTCATATTTGGCGAAGGACGACTGGTCGAAGATGCCGACGTGCTCGCGCACATGCCGGTGCTCGTCGCCGACTGCCGTGAACCAGTTCTGCCGCCCCATGGAATAGATGTCTTGCGGCTCGACGCCGTTTGGCGCGAACCAGTTCGGCCGTTCCCAGCCGAGCTTCGAGCCGAACACGGCGCGCTGCTGTTTCAACCTGTCGTATAGCGGCGAGACAATGCGCGGTCGGCCGCTGGTATATTCCTCATGCGGGAAGCCGATCGTATAGTGCTTGCCATAGGCCTCCAGCGTGCGTTCGCGCACCCACTGCCGATCGCGGTGCAGGTTGGAAAAACGCCTGATGTCGACCACCCACAGGTCGAGCGGCGCCTCGCCGTCGACGACCCACTGCGCCAGCACCCAGCCGGCGCCGCCGCCTGAGGCGATGCCGAAGGCGTTGAAGCCGGCTCCGACGAACATGTTCGCGCATTCGGGCGCCACGCCGAGAATGAAATTGCCGTCCGGCGTAAAGCTCTCCGGCCCGTTGATCATCTGCTTGACCCCGACGCGTTCCAACGCCGGCACGCGGGCGATCGCCTGGCTCATATGCTGCTCGAAATGGTCGTAATCGTCGTCGAACAGCCGGAATTCCCAGTCATTGGGCACGTCGCCCTCCGGGAGGCCGGTTGTCCACGCCTGGGGATTGGGCTCGTAGCCGCCCATCACCAGCCCGCCGACCTCTTCCTTGAAATAGGTGCGCCGGTCGGGGTCGCGCAGCGTCGGCGCGTCGGTCGCCAGTCCTTCGATCTTCTCGGTGATGATGTACTGGTGCTTCACCGGTTGCAGCGGCACGTTGATGCCGGCAAGCGCGCCGACCTGCCGCGCCCATTGGCCGGCGCAGTTCACCACCTTGTCGCAGGCGATGTCGCCCTTGCTGGTCTTGACCACGGTGATGCGGCCATCCGTCATCTCGAAGCCGGTGACGCGGACATCCTCGAACAGTTTCGCGCCATGCATGCGCGCGCCCTTGGCCAGCGACTGCGTGATGTCGGAGGGGCTTGCCTGTCCGTCGGTCGGCAGCCAGGAAGCGCCGACGAGATCGCCGGTTTCCATCAGCGGCCACATCGTCTTGACCTCGTCCGGCGACAGCAATTGCATGTCCATGCCGAAGCTTTTCGCTGTCGTGGCCAGTCGCTTGTACTCGGTCCAGCGGTCGGCATTGGTGGCGAGCCGCAGGCATCCGGTCATCTTCCAGCCGGTCGCCAGCCCGGTTTCCGCCTCGAGCCCCTTGTAGAGATCCACGGAATATTTGAGCACGCGGGTGATCGAGGCCGAAGAGCGCAATTGCCCGACAAGGCCGGCGGCGTGCCAGGTCGAGCCCGACGTCAGCTTGCCCTGTTCCAACAGCACGACGTCGGCCTTGTGGTCGCGCGCCAGGTGATAGGCCGTCGAACAGCCGATGATCCCGCCGCCGATAACGACAATGGCGGCATGGGTGGGCAGTGTCATGATTTCGGTTTCCCGTATTTCGTTCTGTAGTTTTCCAGCGCGGCCGCAAGTCGCGTCAGGTTTTCCTCGGTATAGGCGACGTAGTCGATGCCGGGCGCGTCGAGATAGAGTTCGGACACCATGCTCCACATCGCCTCGCGCAGCAGCGAGGCGCATTGCATGGCTGCGTGCGAGCGGCGGATCGCCTCGTCCGGCTCCTTCATGAAATACGCGGTCAGGAAGGCGAAGGATTCCTCATCGCTCATGCCGGCGTTAGAAGCCACGCCGGCGAGATCGAACATCGCCGTGTTGAAGCCGGCATACTCGAAGTCGATGAGCCAGAGCCTGTGCCCGTCATCGAGAATATTGGCCGGCAACAGGTCATTGTGGCCAAAGACGATCGGCAGCAGTTTCTGCGCGTGCTCCAGTTCGTCGGCCAGGGCCAGGAAGCGCGGCAGCTCGCCACGCTTGCGGCTGTCGCCTTCCTCAAGCGTGCGCGCGTAGTCGCGAATGACATGGAACACCCAGAACATGAATCCGGCGCCGGAGACGTGGTTGGGCATCTCCCGGTGGAAGCCGCGCATCAGGGTCGCGACACGGCCAGGGTTGGCGCGCACGTCTTCGGCCTGATAGGTTTTCGCGCCAAGGAATGCCGTCACCATGATGCCGGGCTCGGCATGGCGGACGGCCGGCGCGAAGCCGGCGGCATGCGCCGCCCGCGCGGTCATCACCTCGCGATCGCGAAAGACATGGTGGAACGGATAGTCCTTGCCGAAGCGCACGACATGCTTTCCGGCAGCATCCTCGACCAGATAATTGGCGTTGCTCAGGCCGCCTGGCAGCGGCGCGATTTCAAGGCGGCCATTCCAGCAGGGCAGAGCGCGAATGCGATCCTCGGCGGCGGTCATCGATTGGCCCCCTGTTGGTTGGCGGTCAGTGGATGGGCACGGCAACGACGAACGGTGCGGCGCGGTGAGCGTGAGGCTCGAGGGATGCTGATCCGGCAAGAAACCTCGTCGGCGCGGCGTCCAGGATCGTTATCCCGTGCCGCACCGACGAGCCCCATGCGCCAGCCTCGTCGAGGCCGGCATCCGCCCCCGCGGATTCGAAAAACCCCCCGCCCGCACTTGAATATTCCAGACCCTTTGGCATGCGAGTTTGGATACGGCTCTGCCATCGTTTGGTGTGGCAATTCGAGCCTCTCCGTTTCATGTCACGCTACGTCATGACAGTTGTCAACGTGGTTATGTGGCGTTTTATGCTTTCCTGACCGATTCATGCGAGATTTCTTGCAATATGCGGCAGATTTGCCATGGATACGGTCGATCGCCTGCGCAATGACGGAAACCGTCCAGATGCTTCATTCAAAACGACACGGCGAGATTCTGCGACTTCTGCAGGAAGAGGGGACCGTGACCATAGCCAGCCTGGCTGACCGGCTGGGTGTTTCGCTCGAGACGGTGCGCCGCGACGTCAAGCCGCTGTCGGGAGACGGCTCCGTTCTCAAGATGCATGGCGCCATCGGCCTGCCCTCGATGATCGGCGAAGCGCCGTTCGAACGGCGCATGCGCGAGAACGCCGGTTCCAAGCGCCACATTGCCCGCATGGTCGCCGCCACCATCCGCGATGGCGAATCGGTCATGCTCGACACCGGCACGACCACCTCATTCCTGGCCCGCGAATTGCTCGGCCACAGGCGTTTGACGGTGGTAACCAACTCATCGGACATCGCGCGCACGCTGGCCACCATCAACGGCAACAAGGTCTACATGGCCGGCGGCGAGCTGCGCAGCGATTCGGGCGCGGCGTTCGGCGTCTCGGCCATCGAGTTCGTCGGCCGCTTCTCGGTCAGCCACGCGGTGATCTCGACGGGTGCCATCGACGCTGTCACCGGCGTCATGGACTACGATCTGGAGGAAGCGGAATTCGCCCGCATGGTGCTGTCGCGCGGCCAGCGTTCGGTCGTCATCACCGATCACAGCAAGTTCGGCCGCCATGGCCTGGTTCAGGTCTGCGGCTTCGACGGATTTTCCGAACTCGCCACGGACCGGGCGCCGCCGCGCGACATTGCCGCTGCCCTGGCGAAAGCCGGCGCGCGGCTCAGCATCGCGGGCGACGAAGCCGGTTCCTGATGCGGCCGACTTGGGCCGGTGCCTGACTGCCGCCACTTCCCTGCGTCGCGTTCAGCGTGTTTAGTCCGGCCATGGCTTTCACCATCCGCCAGTTGCAGTTCTTCATCGCCGTCGCCGAGCAAGGCACGGTGTCGGGTGCCGCGCAGAACCTCTCCATTTCGCAATCCTCGGTTACAGAGGCGATCAAGGAACTCGAGCACGATCTCGGCGTCGAACTGTTCGAGCGCCATTCGCGCGGCCTGAATATCACCCACAAGGGTCACCAGTTCCTGCGCCACGCGACCAAGATCCTCGCCGACGTCTCCGACGCCCGCCGCTCTTTCTCCGGCGAGCAGGCGGCTTCCGGCGGCCGGCTGCAGCTCGGCGTCACCTCGCTGGTCGCCGGCTATGTTCTTTCGGACCTGCTTGCCCGCTACCGCCGCGCCTATCCGGGCGTCGAGGTTTCGGCCATCGAGGACAATGGCGACTACCTCGAACATCTCCTGATTGGCGGCAAGCTCGACATTGCCGTCATGGTGATCTCGAACCTTCGCGATCGCACGGCGCTGCAATCGGAGATCCTCGAAGTCTCGGCCTATCGGCTGTGGCTGCCACTGGGCCACCCGCTCGTTGGCGCCGATATCATCGGCATCGGCGATATCGCCGGCGAACCGCTGATCATGCTGACGGTCGACGAGATCGAGGAGAACACCGGCAAGCTTCTGACGGCGATCGGCGCCAGGCCGCATGTTGCCTTCCGCACCCGTTCCGTCGAAGCCGTCCGAAGCCTCGTCGCCACCGGCGCCGGGGTGGCGCTGCTTCCGGACCTTGTCTACCGGCCCTGGTCCCTTGAAGGCGACCGCATCGAATCGCGCGATGTCTCCGGCTCCTTGCCGGTGGTGCAGGTCGGCATGGTCTGGCGTCGCGGCTCCGGCCTGCCGCAGGCGGCGCGCGATTTCATCGGTCTTGCGCAATCGCAGCGCACGATCCGTCAACGGCCTTGACCGGCCGGCTGTCAATCCATCGGGAAAACCGATAACGTCGTTCTGATAAATGAATTTGCGAAACCGGGAATTTCGCAGCAATTTTGGTGCAGGGACCAAAGCCGCCGCCAGAGCGGTATCAAGTCCAGTGGAAGAACCGATAGTTTTACAGTCCGCGCGTGTTTCGTAGCGAAGACCGGCACCGGCTTTCGGGGGGGCAAGCGCCAAAATGGGAGATCGACGATGAATTCAATCCTGAGATCATGTACTGCATTGATGGTGGCCGTGACCTTCACCGGCCAGGCCGTCGCCCAGGTCAAGGAGATCGGCAAGGGCGAAGGCCAGGTCAACATCGTTGCCTGGCCGGGCTACATCGAGCGCGGCGAAACCGACAAGGGCTATGACTGGGTCACGTCCTTCGAGAAGGAGACCGGCTGCAAGGTCAACGTCAAGACCGCCAACACCTCCGACGAGATGGTGTCGCTGATGAACGAGGGCGGCTTCGACCTTGTCACCGCGTCCGGCGATGCATCGCTGCGCCTCGTTGCCGGCAAGCGCGTGCAGCCGATCAACACCGATCTCATCCCGAGCTGGAAAACGGTCGACGACCGCTTGAAGGATGCACCCTGGTTCACCGTCGGCGGCGTCCATTACGGCGTGCCCTATCAGTGGGGCCCGAACGTCCTGATGTACAACACCGACGTGTTCAAGGACGCGCCGAAGAGCTGGAACGTCGTCTTCGAGGAGATGAAGCTGTCGGACGGCAAGTCCAACAAGGGCCGCGTCCAGGCCTATGACGGACCGATCCACATCGCTGACGCCGCCAACTATCTGATGTTCCACAAGCCCGAACTCGGCATCAAGGATCCCTACGAACTGAATGAGGATCAGTACAAGGCGGCCCTCGACCTGCTGCGCGTCCAGCGCACCCTGGTCGGCCGCTACTGGCATGACGCCGCCATCCAGGTCGATGATTTCCAGAACGAAGGTGTCGTTGCTTCCGGTTCATGGCCGTTCCAGGTCAACACGCTGGTCGCGGCCAAGAAACCGATCGCTTCGACAATTCCGGAAGAGGGCGCCACCGGCTGGGCCGACACCACCATGATGGAAGCTGACGCGGCCAACCCGAACTGCGCCTATAAATGGCTGGAACACTCGCTGTCGCCGAAAGTGCAGGGCGATGTCTCGGCCTGGTTCGGGTCGCTCCCGGTCGTGCCCGCGGCCTGCAAGGGCAACGAGCTTTTGACCGACGAAGGCTGCAAGACCAACGGCTACGAGAATTTTGACAAGATCAAGTTCTGGAAGACACCGGTCTCGAAATGCGCCACCCAGAACGACCAGTGCGTGCCCTACTACCGCTGGGTGTCGGACTATATCGGCGTCATCGGCGGGCGGTGATCGCCCTCGTTCTGTCGGCGTTTGCGCTGCCCCTCATCCGCCTGCCGGCACCTTCTCCCCGTATAGGGACGGGGAGAAGGGATCCAGCCGCGATGTCGGCGCCTATTTTGCGACGTTCGCAATTGGCGAAACCATCGACAACAGCGCCCCTCTCCCCGTGCTTGACGGGGAGAGGATGCCGGCAGGCAGGCGAGGGGCGGCGCCCACGTTTGATTTGATGACCCTGACATATGGCAGGACAGCCCATGACATCAGCCGTCTCCTTCCAGAAAGTCTCGCGCCATTTCGGCAGCGTCCGCGCCGTCGACGCGGTCGATCTCGACATTGCGCCGGGCGAATTCTTCGCCATGCTTGGGCCTTCGGGGTCGGGCAAGACAACCTGCCTGCGCCTGATAGCCGGCTTTGAGCAGCCGAGCTCCGGCTCGATCACGATCTTCGGCGAGCGCGCCGAGGGCGTTCCGCCCTACCGCCGCAACGTCAACACGGTATTCCAGGATTATGCGCTGTTCCCGCATCTGAGCGTGCTCGACAATGTCGCCTACGGGCTGATGGTCAAGGGCATCGGCAAGGCCGAACGCCACAATGCGGCGGAAGAGGCCCTGTCGCTGGTGCGGCTGCCCGGCTACGGCGCCCGCCGCCCCGGCCAACTGTCGGGTGGCCAGCGTCAGCGGGTCGCGCTCGCCCGTGCGCTGGTCAACCAGCCCAAGGTGCTCTTGCTCGATGAGCCGCTCGGCGCGCTCGACCTCAAGCTGCGCGAGAACATGCAGGAGGAGTTGAAGTCGCTGCAGAAGGCGCTCGGCATCACCTTCGTCTTCGTCACCCATGACCAGGGCGAGGCGCTGTCGATGGCCGACCGTGTCGCCGTCTTCAACGACGGCCAGATCATGCAGATCGGCACCCCGGAGGACATCTACCAGAGGCCGAGGACGCGGTTCGTCGCCGATTTCGTCGGCTCGTCCAACGTCCTGCCGCCGGATTTCGTCCAGCGCTATTCCGGTCAACATCGCTGGGCCAGCCTTCGCCCCGAATCCATTCGTGTCTCGAGCGCGGCCAGCGGCGACGGCGTTGCGGCGCGATTGATCGGCACGAATTATCTCGGCGCCACCACGAGGCTCGCCCTCGACGCCGATGGGTTGAGGCTCCATGCCATCGTGCCGGCCGGCACGGCCCTGCCGTCGGAGGGGGAGGCGGTTATCCTCACCTTCAATCGCGAGAGCCTGCATCTGATGGACGAGCCGGCATGAGGACGGTTTGCGCGAAGCGCCCCCCTCTGTCCTGCCGGACATCTCCCCCTCAAGGGGGGAGATTGGCTATCGCCACTGGCTTCGCCAATCTCCAATCCTGCAAGGCTCGCGGGGCAGAGAAGCTGCCAATCTCCCCCCTCGTGGGGGAGATGTCCGGCAGGACAGAGGGGGGCGTGAAGGATCTCGACCTCGCCGCCTTTGATCCAATCGCCAGCGCAGCGGCGCCATGACCACCGGCGCGCTCAACTCCAACTCAGCGCCCGCCATCCTGCCCGGCAGCGGCGGCCTGCGCGGCGCGCTGTCGGACCTTTTCTGGCGCAAGCCCAGGGTCCTGCTGCTCCTCATGCTGCTGCCGCCGGTCCTGTGGCTAGGCATCGTCTATATCGGCTCGCTCTTCGCCCTCCTGGCGCAGAGCTTTTTCTCCATCGACGAGTACTCCGGCCTCATCAACCGCCAGTTCACGCTGAAGACCTATGGCGACCTGTTCCAGGCCGCCAATCTCGACATCATCCTGCGCACGGTGACGATGGCGGCCCTGGTCACCCTGGCCTCGGCCATCGTCGCCTTCCCGATCGCCTATTACGCGGCGCGCTATGCGCAGGGCCGCTGGAAGGCGCTGTTCTATCTCGGCATCATGCTGCCGCTGTGGTCGAGCTACCTGGTCAAGATCTATGCCTGGAAGCTGATCCTGGCCAAGGAAGGCATCCTCACCTGGCTGTTGGCCAAGCTGCATCTGTTGTGGGTGCTCGACGCCTGGCTGTCGCTGCCGGTGGTCGGCGGCAATTCCCTGTCGGTGTCGTTCACCGGCACCTTCATCGTCTTTCTCTATGTCTGGCTGCCCTTCATGATCCTGCCGGTGCAGGCGGCGCTCGAACGCGTGCCGGGCAATCTGGTCGAGGCCTCCTCCGATCTCGGCGCCTCGCCCGGCCAGACCTTCCGCAACGTGCTGTTCCCGCTCGCACTGCCCGGCATCGTCGCCGGCTCGATCTTCACCTTCTCGCTGACGCTCGGCGACTACATCATCCCGCAGATCATCGGCACCTCGCGGCTGTTCATCGGCCAGGCCGTCTATTCGCAGCAAGGCACCGCCGGCAACATCCCGCTCGCCGCCGCCTTCACCGTCGTGCCCATCCTCATCATGGGCTTCTACCTCTGGGGCGCCAAGCGCATGGGGGCGTTCGATGCGCTCTGACGGTTCACAATCGGCGCCGCTCGGCCTGAAGATTGCCGCTGCCTGCGGCCTGCTGTTCCTGCATCTGCCGATCCTGCTGATCTTTGTCTACGCGTTCACCACCGAGGAGAAGAGCTTTGTGTGGCCGCCGCCTGGCCTGACCACGCAATGGTTCGCCGTCACCTGGAACCGCCCCGATGTCTGGCAGGCGCTGTCGCTGTCGGTCAGGGTTGCGGCCATCTCGACGGCGATCGCACTGATCCTGGGCACGCTCTGTTCGGCAGCGGTTTCCAGGACAAAATTCTTCGGCCGCGAAACCATCTCGCTGCTCGTCATCCTGCCGATCGCGCTGCCCGGCATCATCACCGGCATCGCGCTGCGCTCGGCCTTTTCGCTGGCTGACATCCCGTTCTCGTTCTGGACGATCGTGCTCGGCCACGCCACGTTCTGCGTGGTTGTCGTCTACAACAATGCCGTCGCCCGCTTCCGCCGCACCTCCGGTTCGATGATCGAGGCGTCGATGGATCTTGGCGCCGATGGCTTCCAGACGTTCCGCCACGTCGTGCTGCCCAACATCGCAACCGCGCTGCTCGCCGGCGGCATGCTGGCCTTCGCCCTGTCCTTCGACGAGGTCATCGTCACCACCTTCACCGCCGGCCAGCAGCAGACACTGCCGATCTGGATGCTGGAGGAACTGATCCGGCCGCGCCAGCGCCCGGTCACCAACGTGGTGGCCATGGTCGTCATGCTGGTGACGCTGCTGCCCATCCTCGCCGCCTACTACCTGACCCGTGATGGCGACCAGATCGCCGGTTCGGGCAAATGATTTCAAGAGTTCGTACGGGAGAGACGCCCATGGACATCCAGATGCTGATCGGCTCGAAATTCGAGAAGGGCACCGAAACCGAGGAGCCGATCCTCAATCCGAAGACCGGGGCGACGATCCTCAACCTGCCAGAAGCCAGCCAGGCGCAGATCGAGGCGGCGGTGCTCGCGGCCGAGAAGGCGTTCGTCTTGTGGTCGCGTACCACGCCGGCTCAGCGCTCGGGCTATCTCCTCAAGATCGCCGACCGCATCGAGGCCGATGCCAAGGAGTTCGCCACGCTCGAGGCGCTCAACTGCGGCAAGCCGATCAATGCCGTGCTCAATGACGAGATTCCGGCGATCGTCGACTGCTACCGCTTCTTCGCCGGTGCGGTGCGTTCCATGCCGGGCGTCGTTGCAGGCGAATATATTCCCGGCCACACCTCGATGGTGCGCCGCGATGCCATCGGCATCGTCGCTTCGATCGCGCCCTGGAACTACCCGCTGATGATGATGGCCTGGAAGCTGGCGCCGGCGATTGCCGGCGGCAACACGGTCGTCTTCAAGCCGTCCGAACAGACCCCGCTGACGGCCTTGAAGCTGGCGAAGATACTTGCCGAAATCCTGCCCGAGGGTGTCGTCAATGTCGTGCTCGGTCGCGGCGACAGCGTCGGCAACACGCTGATCAACCATCCCAAGGTCAATATGATCTCGATCACCGGCGATGTCGCCACCGGCAAGAAGGTGCTGCAGGCCGCTGCCAAGTCTGTCAAGCGCACCCATCTCGAACTCGGCGGCAAGGCGCCGGTCATCGTCTTCGACGACGCCGACCTCGGTGCGGTGGTCAGCGGGCTGCGCGCCTTCGGCTACTACAATGCCGGCCAGGACTGCACCGCCGCCTGCCGGATCTATGCCGGCAAGAAAATCTATGACAGGCTCGTCGCCGACCTCTCGTCGGCCGTCTCGACCATCAAGTACGATCGTCCGGATGATACGGAAAACGAGATCGGGCCGCTGATCTCGCGCCGCCAGCGCGACCGTGTCTCGAGCTTCGTCGAGCGCGCCTCTGAACTGAAGCACATCGAGATCACCACCGGCGGCAAGCCGGGCGAGGGCTCCGGTTTCTATTACCAGCCGACGGTCATTGCCGGCGCGCTGCAGGAGGACGAGATCGTGCGCCGCGAAGTGTTCGGGCCGGTCGTGTCGATCACACGTTTCACGGAAGTCGACGAGGCGGTCTCCTGGGCCAATGACAGCGACTACGGCCTGGCGTCATCCGTGTGGACGAAGGACGTCTCGCGCGCCATGGCCACCGCCGCCCGCCTGCAATATGGCTGCACCTGGATCAACACCCATTTCATGCTGACCAACGAAATGCCGCATGGCGGGCTGAAACAGTCGGGCTACGGCAAGGACATGTCGCTGTATGCGCTGGAGGATTACACCGCGGTCCGGCATGTGATGGTCGCGCATGGGTGAGGCGCGGTCGGACCGACGAATGGCCGCAGCCATATCGGAGGCCCGAGAGGCGGTGGCGAAGGCGTGGGCGCAACCGCAGAGGTCCTGCCAGCCTACTTCTGCGAAGCGGCGATCTCGGCGGTGGATTCGCCCGCCGCGGTGCCCTTGCCTCCGGGCGCGCCGCGTTCGACCTGGGCGCTGAACGCCGGGTCTTCCGGCTCATTGGGCCTGCGGATCTGCGCCGAAGCCGCCACCACGATTTCGTTAAATCCCTCGCCGCCGGCGTCCAGCATCTCGAAGAACTGCCGACGCATGCGCGGCTCCCAGAATTTGTTGATGTGCTCGGCGGTTCCGGCGATGCCTTCCTCGCGCGGCTTGGATTGAAAGAAGGTGCCGATCTGGTTGGCCATGCGCACCAGCTTCTCCCTGGTGCTCATGATGTGGTCTTCGTCATGCGACATGCTGGGCAACTCCGCTAACCACCCGGCCAGGGTGGGTGAAAACATCGAAATCGTCGCCGCGCACCAAGGCGACCAGCGTCATGCCGGATTCTGCTGCGGTGCGGATCGCCAGGGCGGTCGGCGCCGACACGGCGATGATGAAGGCTGAACCTATGGCCGCCGTCTTTTGCACCATCTCGACGGAGACGCGTGACGTCACGACCACGGCTCCCGAGGCGCCGTCGATACCGGCCTTGGCCAAGGCGCCGGCCAGCTTGTCGAGCGCGTTGTGGCGGCCGACATCCTCGCGCGCCATGACGATGCCCATGCCCGGAACATAGAAGCCGGCGGCATGCACGGCTCCGGTCTCGGCGTGCAACGGCTGCACTTTGGACAGCAGCTTGACGGACCGGACGACGTCACCGGCATCGAGCGTAAGTCCTGATGCACCAACGGCGTCGACCGAGCGCATCGCTTCCTCGATCGATTCGATGCCGCACAGACCGCAGCCGACCGGCCCGGCCAGCCGGCGGCGGCGCGCCTCGAAGCGCGTGTTGGCGGTGTCCTTGAGGCGGATCTGGATATCGATGCCAGCGCCATGGTCCTCGACGTCGATGGCCTCGATTTCTTCGGGCGAGGCGATGATGCCTTCGGTCAATGAAAAGCCGAGCGCGAAATCCTCGAAATCCGCCGGGCTCGCCATCATCACTGCATGGGTGGTGCCGGCAAAGGAGAACGCCACCGGCGTCTCTTCCGGCACCATGCGGTTGGCGGTTGCGGTGCCGCTGGCACGGTGAGCGAGGCGTGAGATTTGGGAGATGGGGGGGCGTGGGCGCATCAGCTTCGCTTCATCCAAATGGGAGTCAGCTCAGGAACGTCATGTGCGATGGCTTCGAAAGCCGCATAGTGTCCATTTCCCATTATTGTGCCAACGATGCTCCGTAGCT
>NZ_JBAZUD010000079.1:0-24734 GCF_041661565.1 Mesorhizobium sp. | reverse complement strand
CCAGGACAAATATTACGGCAAGGCGGTCTTCGGCCAGTCGGACTGGCTGGACAGCCCGCTCGGGATCACCGACTACGCGCATCGCAGCGTGCCGAACGTCTTCCTGAAAAGTCCGCTGGTCAGCGATGGCCCGTGGAATGCCGCCCATTTCAAGAACCCGGCCTATGACGGCATGGTCACCTCCTATCTGAAGGCACTCGACATCGGGGCACAGCGCACAGCAGCGTCCGATATCCAGAAACTGCTGCTTGACGAGACGCCCGTCATCTTCAGCTATTTCCCCGACCTGCTGGTGCCGGTGCGCAAGAATGTCAGCGGCCTGCCGCCGATCGCGGCCGGACTGCTGCTCGATCGCGTGTCGTTGAGCTGATCGTGCGCCATCGCCACGCCCTGAAAGAAGAAAACGGGAGAGTATCATTCGCAAGCCCCATCTGCGCGGTCGCGGACCGCATTTCCCCCTGCTCGACACGATCATGCAGTATGAGTTCGAGCCGGGCTATGTCGCCTTCACCATGCCGATGCAAAAGCGGCTGCGCGTCCAGGTGGGAGCAATGGTCGTCGCCGACACCACCAGGGCACTGGTGCTCTACGAATCCGACCATCTGCCGGTCTACTACTTCCCGATGAGCGACGTGCGCGAGGAATTCCTGCTGCCGAGCGCAACCACGACCGAAAGCCCGTTCAAGGGCGTCGCCACGCATTTTTCGCTCAACACCGGCATCACCCTGGTCGAGGATGCCGCCTGGCGTTATCTCGACCCGGTCAAGGGTTCCCCGCTGCTGTCGGACTACATAGCCTTCTATTGGCCCAAAATGACGCACTGGTACGAGGAGGACGAGGAGATCTTCGTCCATGCCCGCGACCCGTTCCGCCGGGTCGACTGCCTGCCTTCGTCCCGACGGGTGCAGGTCATCCTCGACGGCGAGCAAGTCGCCGATTCACGGCGTGGCGTGTTCCTGTTCGAGACCGGCCATCCGGTGCGCCACTATCTACCGATCTCGGACACGCGGCTCGATCTGTTTGCGCCGAGCCGCTACATCTCGCGCTGCCCCTACAAGGGACTTTCCAGCTATTATCACGTGACGACCAAGGCGAAGCGCCACGAGAACCTCGTCTGGTACTATCCGGAGCCGGTGCACGAGGCGGAGCGCATCAAGGGACTGGTCTGCTTCCACCATGAATTGGTCGACAAGATCCTGGTTGACGGCGTCGAAATCCCCAAGGAAGCCACGGCAGCGTCCAACGGCTATTTCTAGAGGTTCATGGTCGACGCGTCCGGCTTCCGGCCCGATTGCCTGTATCACCCTTGAAAGAGGCGTGGTTCCGCGCATACCCTTGCGGCAAGTAGGGAGGCCCAAATGGACATTTTCAGGCTGGAAGGCGATGTCGCGGTGGTGACGGGCGCAGGCAGCGGCATTGGTCAGGCGATCGCGATCGGCCTTGCGGAAGCCGGCGCCGATGTGGCGTGCTTCGGCCATGCGTCGAAGGGCGGGCTGGATGAAACGGCGCAGCGGATAACGGCTGTCGGCCGCAAGGCTCTGGTGCTGGCCGGCACGGTGACTTCCGAGAGCGATCTCGCGGCGGCGATGGATCGCGTCGAGGCCGAACTCGGCCCGCTGACCGTGGCCGTCAACAATGCCGGCATCGCCGGCTCCGAACCGGCCGAAACATTGTCGCTCGAGGCCTGGCGCAAGGTGCATGACGTCAATGTTTCAGGCGTGTTCCTCTCGTGCCAGGCCGAGGCACGCAAGATGCTGCCGAGACGCAAGGGAGCCATCATCAACATCGCCTCGATGTCGGCAACCATCGTCAATCGCGGGCTGACGCAAGCGCATTACAATTCCTCGAACGCCGCCGTCATCCACATGTCGAAAAGCCTGGCCATGGAATGGGCCGACCGGGGGCTGCGCGTCAACGTCCTCAGCCCAGGCTACACATTGACGCCGATGAACAGGCGGCCGGAGGTTGCCGAGGAAATCAAGATCTTCAAACGCGACACACCGATGGGACGGATGGCGGAGCCAGAGGAGATGGTCGGGCCGGCCATATTCCTGGCCAGCCGTGCCTCGAGCTTCGTCACCGGCCTCGACCTGATCGCCGACGGCGGCTACGTCTGCTGGTAGTCAGGCAACGCAAGCCAAGCCCGCGCAACCCAAGCCGATCTGCAGACGCTTCACTCGGCGGCCAAAGCGAGTTGCGGGCGCGCGGCGTCGTCGGGCGTCGCCGCCTCCGATTCCGGCTGGCCCCCCCGGCTGCGCGGCTCGCGGCCGAAGAACAGGGCATAGCCCGCCGGGAGCACAAGGATGGTCAGCACGGTGGCAACCAGGATGCCGCCCATCATTGCATAGGCGAGCGGCCCCCAGAACACGGCGCGCGAGATCGGGATCAGCGCCAGCACCGCCGTCATCGCCGTCAGCACGATCGGCCGGAAGCGGCGCACGGCCGAGCCGATGATAGCCTCCGAGCGGTCCATGCCCCTGGCGATGTCCTGGTCGATCTGGTCGACCAGGATGATCGAGTTGCGCATGATGATGCCGAGCAGCGCGATGACGCCGAGAATGGCGACGAAGCCGAACGGCGCACCGCTGATCAAAAGGGCGGCGGCGGCACCGATGATGCCGAGCGGACCGGTCGCCAGCACCAGCATCGCCTTGCCGAAATTCTGCAGCTGGATCATCAAGAGCACCACGATGATGGCCAGCATGACCGGCGCCTTGGCGGCGATGGAGGCCTGGCTCTCCGCTGAATCCTCGGCACCGCCCTGGATCTCGATCTTGTAGCCGGGCGCCAGGCCGTCGCGCAGGCCCTGCATGTCCTTGTAGAGCTTGGTGACGACGTCGTTGGACTGCACGCCATCCGGTAGCGTCGCACGCACCGAGATCGTGGGCAGGCGGTCGCGGCGCCACTCGATGCCCTGCTCCAGCACCGGCACCACCTTGGCCACCTGCGACAGTGGCACGAAGCCGCCGAAATCGGTCGGGATATAGACGGAGTCCACCGAGGACAGCAGGCTGCGGCTGGCATCCGGCTCGCGGGCGACGATGGACACCGTCTCCTCGCCGTCGCGGAAGTCGTCGAGCGGCGCGCCGGACATGGTGGCCTGCAGCATCTGGCGGATGCGTTGCGAGGTGACGCCGAGCGCGCGGGCGCGATCCTGGTCTATGACCAGCTTCATCGCCGGCACGGGTTCGAGCCAATCGTCGTGGACGGCGCCGAGCAGCGGGTCTTCCCGGAATTTCGCCTTCACCTGATCGGCGATGCGGCGCACTTCCTGGCGGTCCGGACCCATGACGCGCATCTGCACCGGCCAACCGGTCGGCGGGCCGAGGAACAGGCGATCGACCTTGGCGCGGATCGACGGGAAATCTTGCGCCAGCACGCTGCGCAGCTTGACGATCAGCCGTTCGCGGGCCGGCTCGTCATTGGCCATGACCAGCAACTGGGCGAAATTCGGATTGCGCAGCTGCTGGTCGAGCGGCAGGAAGAAGCGCGGCGCGCCCTCGCCGATATAGGTGGCGATGAAGCGCTTGTCGGTGTCGTCCATCATCCTGGCTTCAAGCGCCTTGGCCTGGGTCTCGACCTCCTTGATGCTGGTGCCTTCCGGCAGCCAGAGGTCGACGAGGATCTCCGGCCGCGACGATTGCGGGAAGAAGTTCTGCGGGATGAACTGGAACGCCCACAGGCTGGTGCCGAAGGTCACCAGCGTCATCACCAGAACGATGATGCGATGACGCACAGCCCAACCGACCGTGGCGCGAAGCCGGCGATAGAAGCGCGTATCGAAAGCGTCGTGATGGCTGCCGGCATGCTTGCGCTGCTTGAGGATCATGTTGCCCAGCCACGGCGTGAAATAGACAGCCACGAACCAGGACACGATCAGCGCGATGCCGACGACATAGAACAGGGTGCGCACATATTCGCCGGCCGTGGAGGCGGCGAAGCCGACGGGGATGAAGCCTGCGGTGGTGATCAGCGTGCCGGTCAGCATCGGGAAGGCGGTGGAGGAATAGGCGAAGCTCGCCGCCTCGATCTTGACCAGGCCTTCCTCCAGCTTGCGCTCCATCATCTCGACGACGATCATCGCGTCGTCGACAAGCAGGCCGAGCGCGATGATCAGCGCTCCGAGCGAGATGCGCTGCAGGTCGATGCCGAGCTCGTACATGATGGCGAAGGTGGCCGCGAGGACAAGCGGAATGGCGATGGCGATGACAAGGCCCGAGCGCCAGCCGATCGACAGGAACGAGACGACCAGCACGATCAGCAGCGCTTCGCCCAGCGCATGCATGAATTCGCTGACGGCATCCCTGACGACCTCGGGCTGGTCGGATATCTGGTCTACCGACACGCCATAGGGCAGCGCCTCCTCGAAGCGCTTGTAGGTTGCCTCGACATCCTTGCCGACATCGGTGACCTTGAAGCCCTTAGCCATGACGACGCCGAGCTGCACGCTGTCATGACCGTTGAAGCGGTATTTGCGCTGGAACGGATCTTCCAGACCCGATGTCACGGTGGCGATGTCGCCCAGCCGGGTGACCTGGCCGCCGGCGCGCAGGCGCAGGTTCCTGATGTCCTCGACCTTGCCGACGTCACCCTCCACGGAGATGCGCACCGAGTTAGTGCCGGTGTCGACCGAGCCGGCCGGATCGACATTGTTCTGTCCCTTGATCGCGTTCTGCAGATCCGTCAGCGTCAGGCCGCGTTCGGCCAGCGCCTTGGACGAGACATCGATGTAGAGCTTCTCCGGCTGGTCGCCGATGATGACGGCCTTCTCGACGCCCGCCGTCGTCAGCAGCATATCGCGCGCCTGGATGGCGAACTTCTTCAACTCCGGATAGGTGAAGCCGTCGCCGCTGATCGAATGCAGGGTGATGAAAGTGTCGCCGAACTCATCGTTGAAGTAAGGGCCGAGCAGGCCTTGCGGCAGGTCGCCCGCGATGTCGCCGACCTTCTTGCGCACCTGGTAGAATGCGTCATTGACCTCGGCGGCGTTGGTGTCGCCCTTGATCTGGACGGTGATGATGGCGCTGCCGGCTCGCGTGAAGGAGCGCACGAAGTCGAGATGCGGCGTTTCCTGCAGCTTGCGTTCGATCTTGTTGACGACCTGGTCTTCCATCTCCTGGATCGAGGAGCCGGGCCAGATCGCCTGGACAACCATGACGCGGAAGGTGAAATCGGGATCTTCCTTCTGACCCATCCGCATCAGGCCGAGCGCGCCGGAAATGATGATCAGGCCAAACAGGAACCGCGCAATGGCGGGATGGCCGATGGCCCAGCGCGACAGGTTGAAGGGCCGCTTCTCTTCCGTGGAGTTGGTCATCGGTGGTCGTCCACTTCGTTTGATCGTCGGCGCGCCCGCATAATTTCGGCGCGTGAATTCCTGGGATTTTATGGTGGCTTCCGGGCGGCAAGGCTCACCGAGCGGTGGAAACGCTTACCGCGATTGGGACGCAGGACTTGATGCGCGGGGGGCACATCAAGCGAGCGCCTCGGTTAGGGCGCTTGCCGCCCGGAAACCAGCGGCCGCGGGAACGCGCGGCCGGTTCGGTCGTCAGCGCACCTGCCTGGCGTCGCCGCCTTCGCCAGCCGCGGAGGCGGATTGCAGCACGGTGTCGCCGGCAAGTTTCACCTTGAGATTCTCGGTCATGAACTGCGTGCCGGCCGCGACCACGACGTCGCCGGGTCTCAATCCTTCGGCAACGCGCACACCGTCGGCAGCGAACTCGGCAACCTTCACCGGGCGGGCATGAACGGTGTCGACGCCACGATCGACTGTCCAGACGATCGACTGGCTGCCTTGCTCGGCCAGTGCGCTGAGCGGGATCGAAACCAGCTGCCGTTCATTGGCGGCCGACGCTTCTATGCTGGCGGTCATGCCGAGCAACACGCGTGGATCGTTGGGCAGGCTGACGCGGACGGCGAAGGTGCGCGATTGGGGATCGGCGCTGCCGGCGACCTCGCGGACCTTGCCCTGGAGCGCCAGCGCGTCGTCGGACCAGAAGCCTGCTTTGACGACCTTGCCCGGCTTGAATTGCGCGATTTCCATTTCCGGCACCGCGATGAGCACTTCCTTCTCACCGTCGACCGCGACGGTGACAACCGGCGTGCCGGAGCCGACCACCTGGCCGACATCGGCATTGACCGATGTGACAATGCCGTCCCTGTCGGCCTTGAGGTCGGTATAGCCGACCTGGTTCTTCGCCTGGGCAAGCGACGAACGGGCGGAGTCGCGGGTGGCGACCGCCTGGTCATGGGTCAGCGTCGCCTGCTCGAGCTGCGATTTCGGCGCGAAGTTCTTGGCGAACAGCTGCTCGGCGCGCTTGCGGGCAAGCTCGACGGTCTCCACCTGGCGCTCGGCCGCATCGAGGGCGGCCTGCGCGCTCTTGACCGACAGGTCGTAGTCGGTGGGATCGATGCGGGCGAGCACATCGCCGGACGCCACGTGCTGACCGATGTCGACAAGGCGCTCGGTGATCTTGCCGTTGACGCGGAAAGCCAGTGCGCTTTCGGTCCGGGCTCGTACCGACCCCGAATAGGAAAGCGTGCGGGTGTCATGCGCCTGGGCGATCTCGACGACCTTGACCGGACGGATGATGTCCTTGACCTCCGCTTTTTCCTGGCTACAGCCAGCGAGCCCCAAAGTAGCTGCGACAAGCAGCAGCGAACCAGCCGCCGGTAGCCTGCTGATGATCGAGTTGAACGAAGACACGCGCGTACTCCCGAAATGGAGATGAATCGTCGGCACCGTCGCCCCGCGGGCGGCGGCTATTCCTTCAAGGCCTTGATCGCATAGTCGATAAGGTCGTCGGGCATCGCCCGGTTGGTCTTGGCGAGGCACTGCGCCACCATCTGCGGATGGCACAGGATGACCGTGGCGGCGCCGAAGCAGCGCGATGCGATCACCGGATCCTGTTGCCTGAACTCACCGGCCTCGATGCCGTCGCGGATCACCTCGGCGAACAGGTCGTGAATGCTGTCGACATGCTTGTCGATCACGGCCCAGTCCCGTTCGAGCGCGATGACGACCATCTCGTGGACCTTCTGCTCGTCCAGCATGACTTCCAGGGTCATCTTGTACTGCGCATGAACGTAGCGCCGAAGCCGCTCCTCGGCGCTGATGGGCAGGCGGGAAATCTCATAGGCCATCTGGTAGCTGGCCCCGAGCATGCGGCCGCAAACGGCCTGATGGATTTCCACCTTGGAGGCGAAAAAGCGGTAGATGTTGGCCGGCGACATGCCGAGTTCGCGTGCAATGTCGGCGACATTGGTCTTGCCGTAGCCATAGTGACGGAAGAGGCGCTCGGCGCAGTCGAGGATGCGCGTCACATTTTCCTGTCGGCTGGCGTCGGCGACGATGTTGGAGGCTTCGGACATAGGTCCTGTTGCTTTACGAGTGACGAATTTCGAATTTCGAATTTCGTCACTCGTAAATCGAAGGGCACCAGATGTCAACGCGGAATCGACGTACGCGTATAAGATAGTGACAGATGGTGACAGTGGGCGGGTATGGCAACCGGCGCTCGCGATTGGCGGCGCGCCTCTCATGCGTTCGTCATCCCAGAGCGAAGCAAGGAGCGGAGCGACGCGGCGGAGACCCTGGGATCCATTCCGTGACTTGCAGAAGAATGAGGCAGATCAAATGGTTACGCGGATCAGTGCCGGCATCCTGCTCAGAGTTGTCGGAGCACGGCCGCAAGGTCTCGGCATGGATCCCAGGGTTTCCGCCACGTCGCTTCGCGACTGCTCCACCCTTGGACGACGAAGTCGCGAGGCGTCCAGGAAACCTGTCGCCATCACCGCAAAAGCGGCGCGGCCTACGCCCCCTTCGCCATTTCCCGCAGGCGGAACTTCTGGATCTTGCCCGTCGAGGTCTTCGGGATCTCGGCAAAGATTACCGCTTTCGGCACCTTGAATCGGGCAAGCAGAGCGCGACAGTGCTCGATGATTTCGGCCTCGGCTGCCACGGCGCCCGGCTTCAGCTCGACAAAAGCCACCGGGACCTCGCCCCATTTCGTGTCCGGCCGGGCGACCACACCGCAAGAAGCAACCGACGGGTGCTTATAGAGCGCCTCCTCGACCTCGATGGACGAAATGTTCTCGCCGCCCGAAATGATGATGTCCTTGGACCGGTCCTTGAGCTGGATGTAGCCGTCGGGATGCATGACGCCGAGATCGCCGGAATGGAACCAGCCGCCGGCAAAGGCTTCGTCACTGGCTTTCCGGTTCTTCAGATAGCCCTTCATGACGATGTTACCGCGGAACATGACCTCCCCGATGGTTTCGCCATCCGCTGGCGTTACCCGCATCGTCTCGGGATCCATCACGGTCAGGCCCTCCAGCGCCGCGTAGCGCACGCCCTGGCGCGCCTTCTTGGCGCTGCGCTCGTCCTTTTCGAGGTCGTCCCAGGCTCCATGCCATTCGTTGACGACCGCCGGGCCATAGGTCTCGGTCAGCCCGTAGAGATGGGTGACCGCAAAGCCGGCCTCGGCCATGCCCGACAGCACGGACTCCGGCGGCGGCGCCGCCGCCGTATTGAAGGTGACAGTCTGCGGAAAATCGCGCTTGTCTTCGGCCCTGGCGTTGATCAGCACCGACATGACGACCGGCGCGCCGCACAAATGGGTGACGCCCTGATCGGCTATCGCATCGTAGATCGGCTTCGGCCGTACCCAGCGTAGGCAGACATGGGTGCCGGCCTGCACGGCGAGCGTCCATGGAAAGCACCAGCCATTGCAGTGGAACATCGGCAGCGTCCACAGGTAGACGGCATGCTTGGCCATTCCGGCATGAATCGTGTTGGTGTAGGCCATCAGCGCCGCGCCGCGATGATGATAGACGACGCCCTTGGGATTGCCCGTGGTGCCCGATGTGTAGTTGAGTGAAATCGCATCCCACTCATCGTCGGGCATCGCCCAGGCGAAATCCTCGTCGCCCTCGGCGACAAACGCCTCGTAGTCCAGGGTGCCGATCCGCTCGCCCTTCGGATAGGGCGCGTCGGCGGCGTATTCGGGATCGTCATAGTCTATGACCAGCGGCTTGACCCTGGCCAGATCGAGCGCTTGCCGCATGACGCCAGAGAACTCACGATCGACGATCAGCACCCTGGTCTCTGCATGGTCGAGCTGAAAGGCGATGACCGCGGCATCGAGGCGGGTGTTGAGGGAATGCAGCACCGCCTTGGTCATCGGCACGCCGAAATGCGCCTCCAGCATTGGCGGCGTGTTGGACAGCATGACCGTAATGGTATCGCCCTTGCCGGCGCCGCGCTTTTGCAGGGCCGAGGCAAGCTTCAAGGAGCGTTGCCAAAAGGTGCGGTAATCCACGCGCTGACGGCCATGGATGATGGCGACATGATCAGGATAGGTCTTCGCCGCGCGCTCCATATAGGTGAGCGGCGTCAGCGGCTGGTGGTTGGCGGCATTCTTGTCGAGATCCTGTTCATAGGGATTGCCCATCCCGTCCTCCCCTGGCGCAAATCAAACCGCTGCAGGCGTTCCTTGCGCGTTCATGGACGCGTGGTGCGGCGGTTTATCTTTTCAGATCTTCTAATCATTGGACCGTCCCACGTCACCACCAACCATGCCACGACGGAGTGCATTTGGAGCAATGGCGATCCAGAGTGACCCCCTGACAGGGAAACCTGTGCCTAACGCGGTTTGACTTTTGTCGAAGGCCGTGAATAATGTCAGCCAAGGAGACGGCATGGCAATCCGACCCGCAGAACAGCTGATTCACAAGGCCGCCTGGCTTTATTATGCGCATGGACTGCGGCAGGACCAGGTGGCGAGCCAGCTTAACATCTCCCGCGCATCGGTCGCCATGTATCTGCGCAGGGCGCGCGAGACCGGCATCGTCATCATTTCAACCTCGACCCAGCTTTTCACCGACGATGTGATGGCGCGCAAGCTCGAGGATGCGCTGAAGCTCGACGCGATCTGGATCGCGCCGGAGAACGACCACATCGCCGACCCATCGACGGAAATCGCTGTCTTGGGCGCCAGCGTCTTCCTGGAACTGGTCAAGAAGGGCGACCGCATCGGCGTCGCCTGGGGCCGCACCGTCTACACGATCGCCGATATCATGCCCTATGCCGACCTGCAGGATGTCACCGTGGTTCAGCTCTGCGGCAATCTTGGAGCGCCCTACTCCTACCGGCCCGACCAATGCACGATGGAGATCGCGAGGCGGCTGAATGCCAAGGGCCTCAACTTCTACGCCCCGCTTGTGCTGTCGACGGAAGAACTGGCTCGGGCGCTGCGGGCCGAGCCGGTGATCCGGGAACAATTGTCCGGCATCAGCGACTGCGACCTGGCCCTGTACTCGGTCGGCGCCGTCGACGCCGACAGTCACCTGGTCAAATGCGGCGCGCTGACCCCGGGCGAAATGGCCACCCTGCGCGGCCAAGGCGCCGCCGGCGTGATAGCCGGACAGATCATCGACGCGAAAGGCGCGGTTCTCGACTGCGGTTACAACAGGCGGGTGATCTCCGCCGAATTGTCCTCGTTGCGCGCCATCACCAAGCGCCTGATGGTCGTGCAGGAGGACAGCAAGTTCGAACCGCTGCTGGCGGCGATCGCGGGCGGGCTTTGTACGCATCTGGTGGTGGGCGCGCGCATGGCGCAGCGGCTGCTGGAACATGCCGGAGCCGCGACAGAAACGGCATCCTGAATAACCTCTTGCCGGCGCCTGTCATCAAGGCGTCGCGACATTCCTGTTTCCCGAAAAAGACAGCAACTGGACGAAGCCAACATGAAGAATTTGTGGAACGACGACGCGGCCGAGCAACTCGTCGCCGACTATGCGAAGAAGGGTGTCAGCCGCGATCTCGCCTTGCGCGTCTACACGACGCGCCTGCTCGGCGGCGAGCCGCGCCTCGTCCTGCATGGCGGCGGCAACACATCCTGCAAGACGGTCGCGACCGATCTTGTCGGCGACCAGTGGGACGTGCTCTGCGTCAAGGGTAGCGGCTGGGACATGGGCGTCATCGAGCCGCAGGGCCTGCCGGCGGTCAAGCTCAAGCCGCTGCTCAAGGCGCGCTCGCTGAGCAGATTGGGCGACGAGGACATGGTCGCGCTGCAGCGCGCCAACCTCATCGACCCGTCATCGCCCAACCCCTCGGTCGAAACGCTACTGCACGCGTTCCTGCCGCACAAATTCGTCGACCATACCCACTCCACCGCCATCCTGGCCATTGTCGACCAGGAAGACAGCGAGGCGCTGAGCAAGAAGGTGTTCGGCGAGAAGATGGGATATGTGCCCTACATCATGCCCGGCTTCGACCTCGCCAAGGCGGCGGCCGATATTTTCGACGCCGACCCGGATGTCGAGGGCCTGATCCTCGACAAGCACGGGATCTTCACCTTCGGCGAAGATGCAAGGCAGGCTTACGACCGTATGATCCACTATGTGAACGTGGCGGAGGAGTACATCGCCAGGAACGCCAAGCCGCAAGCGGCCAGGGCGGCGCTCCCGGCACGGCTCGCAACGCCGGCTTCCGTCGCGCCGATGCTGCGCGGCGCGGTCGCGGTGCCGCGCGGCGAAGGCCGTTTCGACCGCATGATCAGCGATTTCCGCACCTCGGACGGGATCGTCGATTTCATGGGTCTGGCCGGGATCGCCGACCTGGCCGGGCGCGGCGTTTCGACACCAGATCTATCGATCCGCATCAAGACCGGGCCGATGGCCTTGCCGGCGCCGGATGCCGACCACATCGGCGACTACAAGGCCGTGATCAGGAGCCACGTCGACACCTTCGCTCAGGACTACCGCGCCTATTTCGAGGTCAATGATGCGCTCGACGACGTCAAGCGCACCATGCTCGACCCGATGCCGCGCCTGACGCTGGTGCCGGGGCTCGGCATGTTCGGCCATGGCCGCACGCTGAAGGACGCCAGGATCGCCTCGGATGTCGGCGAGATGTGGATCGAGGCGGTGCGCGGCGCCGAGGCGGTCGGCCGCTTCCATCCGCTGTCCAAGGCCGACCTGTTCCCGCTCGAATACTGGTCGCTTGAACAGGCCAAGCTCGCGTCCAACAAGCCGAAGCCGCTAACCGGACAGGTCGTGCTGGTCACCGGCGGCGCCGGCGCGATCGGCGCGGCGACGGCAAAACTCTTCGCCGACAATGGCGCCCATGTCGTCGTCGTCGATCTCGATGCCGAAAAGGCCGCCGATGCCGCCAAGAAGGCCGGCAACAATTCGATCGGCGTCGCCGCCGACATCACCGATCCGGCCCAGGTCCGCGCCGCCTTCGACAGGGCAGTCGCCATGTTCGGCGGCGTCGACATCCTGGTGTCCAATGCGGGTGCTGCCTGGGAAGGCCGGATCGGCGAACTCGACGACGCGTTGCTTCGCAAGAGCTTCGAGCTGAATTTCTTCGCCCATCAGTCGGCGGCGCAGAATGCAGTGCGCATCATGCTCGAGCAAGGCACCGGCGGCGCGCTTCTGTTCAACACCTCCAAGCAGGCGGTCAATCCGGGACCGAAGTTCGGCGCCTATGGCGTCCCGAAAGCGGCGACCCTGTTCCTGTCCAGGCAGTATGCGCTCGACTACGGCGCCTACGGCATCCGTTCGAACGCCGTCAACGCCGACCGCATCCGCTCTGGCCTGTTGACCGACGCCATGATCGCAAGCCGCTCCGGTGCGCGCGGCCTTTCGGAGAAGGACTACATGTCGGGCAATCTCCTGGGCCAGGAAGTGACCGCGCAGGACGTGGCCCAGGCCTTCCTGCATCACGCCTTGGCCGACCGGACCACGGCAGACGTGACGACGGTCGACGGCGGCAACATCGCGGCGGCGATGCGGTAGCGTCTTGACTGCCCCTGCCCTCCAGGCAGGGGCAAGACGGGCCGGAATCCTAACAAATATTGTTAGTTCTTGTGAGGCGTGCTATATGGTGGGCATGAAAGCCGAACCGATGCGGACCCTCACAATCTCCCTCACAGCGAAGCAGAGTGCGCGCCTGCAAAGCGCCATCGAAGGTGGCGCCTATGCCTCCAACAGCGAGATTGTACGCGACGCACTTCGCCTGTGGGAACAGCGCGAGGAATTGCGCGCCCTGGAACTCGAGCACCTGAAACGCGCCTATGCCGATGGCATGGCCAGCGGCAAGCCTGTAGCGATCGAACCAGCTGAATTCATACGCGGTTTGAAGGCAGAACGCCGCGCCCGTGGCTAGATATCGGTTCACACCCCGAGCCTCGCAGGATTTGCGAGATATCTGGCACACCATTGCAATCGATAGCGAAAAGGCAGCTGACAAGCTGCTTTTGCGCATATTCGACAGGCTGGAACTGGCGATTCAGCACCCCAAGATGGGCACGGCTCGGCCCGAGTTAAGCGCGACCGCCCGCGTGCTGGTCGAGGGCCGCTATATCATTATCTACGAACCGCAGCCGGACGGCGTCCTGGTTGCGGCGATTGTCCACGGGATGCGCGATCCGGAGCATTGGCTTTAGCCTAATGGACTCAGGACTCGTAAGAAAGAGCGGCCCTTGAGCCGCTCTTTCCGTTTCAATCCGCCAGCTTACTTCGCGTTCGGGTTCGGCATCCAGGCCGGCATGGCGACATCGGCGTGGGCGAACTGCGGCAGCTTGGCCGACAGGTCTTCCATGTTCTTGATGTCCTTGTCGATCAGATCCTTCTGGGTGATCAGCGTCGGCGGCACGACGACGTTGTGGCCGGGATCTTCGCCGGCCAGCAGCTGCGCCAGCGCCCGCACCGAGACCTGGCCGACGACGGCCGGGTTGGTTGCCGCGGTGGCGGCCCAGGCGCTGTCGGGCTCGCGCATCGCGGCAATGTCGGAGGTCGAGATGTCGGCGGAGTAGATCTTGATCTTCTTGTTCAGTCCGGCCTCGTCGACCGCGATCTTCACACCCTTGGCGAATTCGTCATAGGGGGCGAACATCACATTGATGTCGGGATGGGCCTGAAGCACCGAGCGCGCCTGGTTGGCGACGGAGTTGGCGATCGGGTTGTCGAGCGTACCGAACATGGCGACTTCGCTGATGCCCGAATACTTCTTCTTGACGTCGACCCAGGTCTCGTTGCGGCGGTCGAGCGGCGCGATGCCGGCGACATAGACATAGCCGGCCTTCCAGCTCTCGCCATTGTCCTTGACCGCCTGCTCGAGTGCGAGGCGCGCCAGATCCTTGTCCGATTGTTCAACCTGCGGAATCTTTGGATTTTCGACATTGACGTCGAACGCCACAACCTTGATGCCGGCGTCGACCGCGCGCTGCGCGGCGTCCTTCATCGATTCCGTCAGGCCGTGCTGGATGATGATGCCCTGCACGCCGAGCGCGATGGCCTGGTCGACCATGTCCGACTGAAGCGCGGCGTCCTGGCGGCTGTCGAGCACGCGCAGGTCGATGCCGAGCGCCTTCGACTGTGCCTCCACGCCCGAGAGATAGGCCTGGAAGAAGTCGCCGGTCGAGAGATAGCGGACCAGCGCGATCTTGACGCCGGGCTTGTCGAACGGTGCCGGCTTGTCTGCGGCAAGTGCGGGAACCTGCATCAGCATGGTGGCGCCGGCCAGCCCGAGCGCGAGCTTCCCCAGAAGTCTTCTTGTGATGTTCATATCGTTTTCCTCCACTCTTGTTGAACCCAAAATACCGTCCCCGATCGAACTATCTCCTGCCCCTGCCCGAAAGGGCAAAGGTGAAGACAAGGGCGATGACCAGAACGACGCCCTTGACGAAATCCTGCGTGTAGTAGGGCGCGTTCATCATCGTCAGGCCTTGCAGCAGGATACCGACGAACAGCGCGCCGATGGCGGTACCGAAGGCGTTCGGCTTGGCGGCGCCGAGCACCGCGTAGCCGATCAGCGCCGCGGCGACCGCATCGAGCAGAAGATTATTACCCGAGGCGATATCGCCGCGTCCAAGCCTGGCGGCGAGCAGAATTCCGCCGATCGAGGCAAAAACTCCTGAAATCACGTAGGCCCAGATCTTGTATGCCTTGACAGGCGCGCCGGCGAGTTCGGCGGCGCGTTCATTGCTGCCGACGGCATACATCATGCGGCCGAAGCGGGTGTATTCGAGGAAGAACCAGATCAGCACCGCCAGTACGAGGAGCACCACGACGGACACAGGAATGAGGTTCGGGATGAAGAAATCGAAACGGTGGCGGCCGAGCGCGAGGAAGGCGTCGGAGAATTTGCCGTTGGCGACCGACCCGTCCGGCATCGTCATGCCGGTGGCGATCGAGCGGCCCTCAGTCGGGATGCGCTGCAGGCCGACCAGCAGGAACATCATGCCGAGCGTCGCCAACAGATCGGGCACGCGCATATAGACGATCAGCCAGCCATTGATCAGGCCGACAATGGCGCCGATGACCAGGCAGACGATGACGGCGACAACGACGTTCTGCTCCAGCACCACCATGACATAGGCAGCCGCCATCATGGCTGATGTGGCGACCGAGCCGATCGACAAGTCGAAGCCGCCGACGACAAGCGTCGCCGTGACGCCGAGCGCCAGCACGCCGGTGATGGCGACCGACTGGAAGATGAAGACGGCACTTTGCGGCGAGACGAAGCCGTCGGCGGCGATCGCGAAATAGGCGATGAGGCCGAACAGCAGGACGATGAAACCATAACGGATGGCGTAGTCGCGCAACGTCATTCAGCGCTCCCGCGCGCCGGCGCATTCTTGGTCCAACTCGAACCCATGGTCTCTCCGTTCCAATTCCAATTTCCCGCCACGCTCAGGCCGCGTTGTGCAGCGGTCCGCCGGCGACCTCGGCCAGCAAACGATCCAGATCGACATTGGCATTGCGATGCTCGCCGACGATCGTTTGCTCCGACATGACGAGAATACGATCGGCGGTCTCCAGAGCCTCGTCGATTTCGGTGACGAACAGCAGGGTCGCGCGCCCACCGGCACTTGCCCTCAGCTTGGCGGCGATATCGCGCCGGGCCGAGATGTCGACGCCCTGGAATGGCTCGTCGAGAATGAACAGTGTGGCGTCCTGCGCCATCCAACGTCCAACCATCACCTTCTGCTGGTTGCCGCCGGACAGTGCCGACATCTCGTCCTTCTCGGAACGGCACACGATCCCCAGTTCCTCGATCTGCCGGCGCGCGGTGACACGTTCCAGGCGGCGCCTGAGAACAGCGAAACGCGACATGCGTTTGTGAAACGGCAGGCTGATATTTTCCTGGATGTTGAAGCCGCCAACGATGCCGTTTTCGCCGCGGTCCTTGGCGACGAGAAAAACTCCGGCGGCGATCGCCTCGCCCGCCGATCGCGGCGCATAGGGCCTGCCGTTCATCGTCATTGTGCCGGCGAGAGGCTTGCGCACGCCGAAAAGCGTTTCGGCAAGCGCGGTCTTGCCGACACCGACGAGGCCGGTGATGGCAACGACTTCGCCGTCGCCGAGCCTCAGCGAGATCGGCTTGGCGCCTTGCGCAATGCGCAGGCCTTCAACTGTAAGGATGGCCTTGCCCGACTCTCTGACGACGATCTGGTCGAGATGGATCTTGCGGCCGAGCATGGCGTTGACGGCGCCCTCATAATCGAGCGGCTTGCAGTCGAAGACGCCGGAGACGACGCCGTCGCGCATCGAGACGATCCGGTCGGCGAGCCGCCTGATATCGGACATGCGGTGCGATATATAGAGGATCGCCACGCCTTGCTCGCGCAGCCTGTCGATCAGGGCGAACAGCCGATCGGCTTCGGCGCTGGACAGAGACGAGGTCGGTTCATCGAGGATCAGCACTTTCGGCTGATGCGCCAGGGCGCGCGCGATCGCCACCATCTGGCGATCGGCGAGGGAAAGATCGCTCACCCGCGCCTTAAGATCGAAGGCCAATCCCATGCGATCGGCAACGGCTCTGGCCTCGCGGCGCACACGCGCCGGGTTGAATAGCATCGGGGCGTCGGCGCCGCTCAGCCGGTCCAGCGTCAGGTTGGTGGCGACGTCCAGGTCGGCGACGACACCGTCATTGATGTTCTGATGAACGGTTACGACTCCGGCGCGGATCGCCTCCGCCGGCGTGGTCGGCGCGAAGTCCTGCCCTGCAAGGTCCATCGTTCCGCCGCCGCGCTCATAGACGCCGCTGATGATCTTGACGAAGGTGGATTTCCCGGCGCCGTTGGCGCCCATCAGCACGGTCACTTCGCCGGCATGAAGCACCAGCGAGACGCCGCCAAGCACCTCGTTGCGGCCAAAGGATTTCCTCAGCCCCTCCGCGCGGAACACGGCATTCCCGACCATGCGTTCCTCCCTGATCATGACGCTATGGTCTATGCCGGCAATTGTCAACACGATTGACAATTGCCAGACAGCTTCCTAGCTTGGCCCAACCGCCAAGGCTCCCCTATGATCGGAACGCAGAGGCGGGAGGGAGACGCATGACTGAAAAATTGCCGTTCGAAGCATTGTCGGTGGAGACGCTTGCGACGCGGCTCGGCACGAACGAGGCGCTGGGCGCCATGATCGGCAGGGACACGGGCGCCTGGAGGGTTCGCGAGGTCGGCGACGGCAATCTCAACCTGGTGTTCATCGTCGAGGGTGGCAGTGGCAGCGCGGTGATCAAACAGGCGCTGCCCTATGTCCGGCTCGTCGGCGACAGTTGGCCGTTGCCGCTCAAGCGCTCTTTCTTCGAATATCATGCGCTGACCCGGCAGGAGGCGCGTGCTCCGGGTTCGGTGCCGGCCATCCACCATTTCGACGAAGGCCAGGCGCTCATCATCATGGAATATCTGTCGCCGCACATCATCCTGCGGCGGGCGCTGATAGAGGGCCGGCAATTGCCGAACATTGCCAGGGATATCGGCCTGTTCATGGCCCGTACGCTGTTTCGCGGCTCAGACCTCTCGATGGCGACCAAGGACCGCAAGGCCGACCTGGCGCTGTTCGCCGACAATGTCGAGCTTTGCGACATCACCGAGAACCTGGTGTTTTCCGACCCCTATTTCGACGCCAAGTTGAACCGGCACACCTCGCCACAACTCGACGGCCTTGTCGCCGAATTGCGTGCCGACCGCGACCTCAAGGTTGAGGCGCAGCGGCTCAAGCACATCTTCGCCGCCAATGCCGAAACACTGCTGCATGGCGACCTGCATTCCGGCTCGATCATGGTTACGGACAGCGAGACACGGATGATCGATCCGGAGTTCGCCTTCTACGGACCGATGGCCTTCGATGTCGGCATGCTGCTCGCCAATTTCTGGATGTCGTTCTTCTCGCAGCGCGGACATGAAGAGGACGGGTCGCGAGACGCCATGCGCGCCTATCTGCTCGACGTCGTGGTCGAGACCTGGTCTGTGTTCCGCAGTGAATTCTCGCATCTGTGGCGCACCGAGCGCACCGGCATGCTTTACCAGAAGAGCCTGTTCGAGGACCAGGGCGACAGGCTCGGCGCCGAGCAGGCGCTCGATCACGTGCTGCACCAGATCTGGACGGACCTGCTCGGCTTTGCCGGCATCGAGGTCCACCGCCGCATCCTCGGCCTCGCCCACAATGCCGATTTCGAGACCATCGCCGACGAGGATTTGCGCGCCTCTTGCGAGGCAAAGGCGCTGAAATTCGGCCGCCACATCGCCGTCAACCGGCGCCATATCCACGGCATCGAAGAGGTCAACGCCCTGACCGTGCTGATCGAACAGGAGAACAGGATTTGAACGTCGGCGACCGCCACTACCGGACCATCTGGCTGAGCGACGACGGGCGTTCGGTGGAGATCATCGACCAGCGCTGGCTGCCGCATGATTTTCGCGTCGAGAGAATCGACACCGTTGCCGGCATCGCAACCGCCATTCGCGACATGTGGGTCCGCGGCGCGCCGCTCATCGGCGTCACCGCGGCCTATGGCGTCGCCATGCGGATGGCCGACGATCCTTCGGATGCTTCGCTCGACGACGTTTGGGAAATACTGCATGAGACGCGCCCGACGGCGATCAATCTACGCTGGGCGCTGGATGAGATGCGGCGCTTCCTGCGCCCGCTGCCAACGGAACAACGAGCGGAGGCGGCCTACCGGCGCGCCGGAGAAATCGCCGACGAGGATGTCGGGCTCAACCGCGCCATCGGCGCCAATGGTCTCGCCATCATCAAGGAGATCGCGGCGCGCAAGCAGGAGGGCGAGCCCGTCAACATCCTGACCCACTGCAATGCCGGCTGGCTGGCCACCGTCGACTACGGCACCGCCACCGCACCGATCTACCTGGCAGCCGAGGCCGGCATTCCCGTGCATGTCTATGTCGACGAAACGCGGCCGCGCAACCAGGGCGCCCAGCTGACCGCGTGGGAGATGGCCGGCCATGGCGTGCCCCACACGCTGATCGTCGACAATGCCGGCGGCCATTTGATGCAGCGCGGCGCGATCGACATGGTCATCGTCGGCACCGACCGCACAACGGCCGACGGCGATGTCTGCAACAAGATCGGCACCTATCTGAAGGCACTCGCCGCCGCCGACAATGACGTCCCGTTCTACGTCGCCCTGCCCTCGCCGACCATCGACTGGACGGTGCATGACGGCCTGGCGGAGATCCCGATCGAGCAGCGTTCCCCCGACGAGGTCTCTTTGGTCTGGGGCAAGACCGCCAGCGGTGAGATCACCCAGGTGCGCATATCGCCCGAGGCGTCGCCAGCGGCAAATCCGGCCTTCGACGTGACCCCGGCGCGGCTGGTCACCGGCCTGATCACCGAACGCGGCGTCGCCAGGGCCTCACGCGAGGGGCTGAAAGAACTATTCCCCGAGCGTGGATGATCCCAACCCTCTAGCGGGCGATTGACAGCGCCGCCCTGCCCCGCCATAAAAACCGCGTTAATGTTCTCAGGGCGGGGTGAAAGTCCCCACCGGCGGTAAGGGTTTCGACCCAAGCCCGCGAGCGCTTTCCGGGTCGGAAAGGTCAGCAGATCCGGTGTGATTCCGGAGCCGACGGTTAGAGTCCGGATGAAAGAGGACGAACGGAAGATGGTCCGCCTTGGCGGGCCTTGCACCGTATCGTGCGTCCTGATTCTGGTTCGAAACGGAAGAATGGACCCATGAATCAGCATTCCAACAAAGACTATGGAACCACCCGCGTCGCCGTCGTGCGCGCGCGTTGGCACGCCCACATCGTCGACCAGTGCGTGCTGGCCTTCGAGGCAGAACTCGCCGTGTTGGGCGAGACCCGCTTCGCCGTCGATATCTTCGACGTGCCGGGCGCCTACGAGATACCGTTGCACGCCAAGATGCTGGCCGAGACCGGCCGCTATGCCGCGATCCTCGGTACCGCATTTGTCGTCAATGGCGGTATCTACCGGCATGAATTCGTGGCGAGCGCTGTGATCGACGGCATGATGAATGTGCAGCTATCGACCGGCGTGCCGGTTCTCTCGGCGGTGCTCACGCCGCACAATTATCACGACAGCGCCGAGCATCACCGCTTCTTCTTTGACCACTTCACCGTCAAGGGCAAGGAAGCGGCCAATGCCTGCGTCCAGCTCCTCGCCTCGCGCGACCTAGTTGCGGCATGAGCCCGGCTGCCGCCGGGTGGGTTTCCCACCCGGCGCTTCATTCGGCCTAAAGCTTCAAATCAAAGTTGACCTTGAAGGCGTGCCCCTGGGTGTCTTTGGCGATCTGCCCCGAATAGGAGGCGCCGAGCGTTGCATTGGATGACAGGGAAACGTCGAAACCGACTTCGATCGCCAGCGCATCCCTTGCGATCGGCACGCCCGAGATCGCAAACGACGATCCGGTGTTGAAAGCCAGGTTGGAGGTCGGATTGACGTCGTTGTAGGCGTGCTGCCAGCCCAGCATGCCGTGCAGCGCGGTCTCGGTCATGCCCATATCGAGTTGGGTCGAGGCACGAACGCCGAATGTCGAGAAGCTATTCTCGGTCGTCATCTTCTGGGCCGTCAGCGCCGACGTCGTGCCGCCGGTTTCGGCGAAGCCATCGGCGTTCAGATGGACATAAGCAAGGTTGGCGAAGGGTTCGATGGCATTGCGGCCGACATCCAGTCGGTAAGCCAGTTCGCCGAAAGCCTGCGCCGTCGCGGCTTTGTGGTTCGCGGAGAGCGATTCGCTGAAGGCTGGGAAGACAACCTTGCGCCTGGTGTCGATGTCGTGCCAGCCATAGAACGCGCCGGTACGGAAGCCCAGCGCGCCCCACTGTGTACCGGCATAGATGCCGAGATCATAATTGTCGCTGGAGCCCGTCGAGGTGCGATCGGTGACCTCGAAGCTCGAATGGCTATAGCCACCAAGGACGCCGAGTCGCCAGTTTCCGAGAGGTGCGTCGGCGCCACCAACGAAACCGGCGCTGTTGCGGCCGAAGTCCGCAGCATAGCCGGAGCCCTTCACATCGCCAGTCATTGCAAGCGCTTCACTCCAGATCACGATGCCATCGGCGTTGGCAGGTGCGGCATGGAGGCCTTTGACGTCCAGCGCAATGGTTGCCGAGGAGGGCGTGGCGACGGCATCGAAAGCAGAGCGTATTCGACGGTTGGCCGCATCGCGCACGAAACGGCTGTCCTCGACAAGCGCACCATTGATGTCGGCGTGAATCTCGCCGGAAAGCGCGTTTCCATAGGGGCGCAGATATTGGTAGAAGGCGACGGTCTTGCCCTCGTTGGGCCCGTCCAGATGTTCCCGGTTGAGGACGTGGAGCTTCCAGCCGTCCTTCGTCATCTTGAAGGCAAGACCCTCGGTTTCTTGCCCGTCCGGAGACTGGAGATTGCCCAACTTCTCGACTTCGCCGGTCTTCAGATTTGCCCGGTATATTCCGTTCGTTTCGTCATTGTTGGAAAAATACATCCAGCCGTCGAGGAGCTTGCCGCCCTGTGCCGCGTCGACCGTCTGCGACAGCGGGATGTATTCCTTGAAGCTCCAGTCCGAGAGATTGTAGACTGCCAGTTCCGTGGCATTGTTGTACGCCATGCCGTAGCCGAGGCCATTCTTGGCATCGACAGCCACCCAACTGGCAATGTCGATGGTGCCGTGAGGTGGCGTAAGCGCAAAGGCCTTGCCGGTATAGCTAAGGTCGCTGGCGTTATAGATGGCAAAAACCGGATTGTTGTACCGGTATCCGGTGACCGGGTCGGCGACGCTTGAATCCAGCGAAATATACAGAAGCCCGTCAGCATAATCGATGTCGCCGATGTGGTTCAGGCCTGCGTCGGAGAATTGCGACGGAATCTCCAGAGCATGCGGAATGCCGGGCGCCGCAACCAGGGTGCGATTGTAGTTGCCGTCGGTGCGCTCGAGAATATTGGTGCCGGAAAAGTACCAATTGGTGCCGTCCGTCGTCACGCCCTGCTTCTTCGACTGCGTCGCGTCGCCGGTAAAGACCGTCTTTTCGACCATGATCCAGGGCTCGACGGCAAGGGCCGGCATCGACGTCGCGACGAGGGCGCCGGACACGATCATGCAGGAGGTTATCGTTTTCGGGAGATAAGCCACGACCGCTCTCTTCAGGGCGGCTTCGCTCGTGTGATCAATCATCTTGGAAGACATTCTGGCTTTCCTGTCAGTAGGCTTTGATCGATTCCTCGGCGCGCACGACATCGATCAACGAGGGCGGTGCCCTCGGCGATGGCAAGGTCCGAGACTTTTGTGGTTCTTCGGGTGAAATTTGCGCGGTATCTGTCGGCCGCTCTGGCCGACGGTTCAACGATGTGTTCACTAGGGGGAGCGCGTGACAATCATATGAATAATGGGAACAATATGAAAAATACAACCACCCGCCCGAAGGCATCCCGGATGACGGGCTCGTCCTCCGGCCTTCATGTCAGGCTGCTCAACGAAATCGGGCAGGGCATCGTGCGCGGAGAATTCGTTCCCGGTGACCAGCTGCCGAACGGCGACGATTGGAGCGCCTCGTTTGGAGCAAGCCGGACTGGTCTGCGCGAAGTCGTCAAGGTCCTGGCGGGCAAGGGCATGGTGGAGATGCGCCCCCGTACGGGAACGCGGGTGCGCCCGCGCAAGGATTGGAATTTCCTCGATCCCGACGTGCTGATGTGGCGTTTCGGCTCGAGGACGACCGCCGAGGAGGCTCGTTCCCTGTTCGAGTTGCGCCGCGCCATCGAACCAATGGCCGGAGCCCTGGCGGCGGAGCGCGCCACGCCGGAGCAGATAGCCGAATTGCGGAGCATTCTCGAGGAAATGGAGCAGGCCGGCGATGATGGCGAGCGCTTCGCCAGACCTGATCTCGCATTTCACCAGGCAATCCTGCACATGTCGGGCAACGAACTCATCGGCTCGCTCGCCGCCTTGATCGAAACGGCGCTGGTGATCAGCTTCCGGCTTTCGGACGATAATCCCGCCGGGCAACGCCATTCGCTCAGATTGCACCAGCGGATCGTCGAGAGCATTGAAAAGCGCAATCCCTCGGCCACCAGCAAAGCATTGGTCGCCCTGCTGGATGGAGCAGAAGAGGATGTGCGGCTTTCTCTCGCGGCAAGGATTGGCAGGCAAAAATAGCGCCGGTTTCCCGCGCCTGAAGGCAATATCCTTGACGCGCCGTCGACCGTTTGGATGTCACATTACTATCAGCCGGGGTTGTGTAACAAGAATTGCTCCGAGCAGAGCGCCCGGCTGTTGCGGTTCCACCGAAATCCAGCCAAAAGCATCGGGGGCCGACCGGCAACCGGCCGGCCTGCGACGTTGCGCTTGAAACCAGATACGGGAGACTATTGGGTGGCTCGCATAACACTGAGACAATTGCTCGACCACGCCGCCGAATACGGCTACGGCGTGCCCGCTTTCAACATGAACAATATGGAACAGGGCCTTGCCATCATGGAGGCGGCCGAGGAGACCAAGTCGCCGGTCATCCTGCAGGCAAGCCGCGGCGCCCGCGCCTATGCCAATGACGTGGTGCTGGCCAAGCTGATCGATGCGCTGGTCGAAATCCATCCCGACATTCCCGTCTGCATGCATCTCGATCATGGCAACAACGAAGCCACCTGCGTCACCGCGATCCAGTATGGCTTCACCTCCGTGATGATGGACGGCTCGCTTAAGGAAGACGGCAAGACGCCGGCCGACTACGACTATAATTCGGGCATCACCCGGCGCGTCGTCGACATGGCCCATTGGGGCGGCGTTTCGGTGGAGGGCGAGATCGGCGTGCTCGGTTCGCTGGAGAGCGGCGGCGGCGAGCAGGAAGACGGCCACGGCGTCGAAGGCGCGATCAGCCACGACCAGCTGCTCACCGATCCGGTGCAGGCCGAGCAGTTCGTGCGTGACACCCATGTCGACGCGCTGGCGGTGGCCATGGGCACCAGCCATGGCGCCTACAAATTCTCGCGCAAGCCGGACGGCGCGGTGCTGGCCATGAACATCATCGAGGAGATCCACCGTCGTCTGCCCAACACGCACCTGGTCATGCACGGTTCGTCCTCGGTGCCGGAGGATCTGCAGGAGATCATCAACAAATATGGCGGTCAGATGAAGCCGACCTGGGGCGTTCCGGTGGAGGAGATCCAGCGCGGCATCAAGCACGGCGTGCGCAAGATCAACATCGACACCGACAACCGCATGGCGCTGACCGGCGCGATCCGAAAGGTGCTGACCGAGAACCCGAGCGAGTTCGATCCGCGCAAATATCTGACGCCGGCAATGGCGGCGATGCGCAAGCTCTGCAAGGAACGTTTTGAACAGTTCGGCACCGCCGGCAACGCAGAGAAGATCAAGCCGCTGCCGGTCGCCGAAATGGCCAAGCGCTACAAGTCGGGCAGTCTCGACCCGAAGTTCGGCTGATTTCAATCTCTCGGAACCGCTGGACTATTCCGGCGGTTCCTGTGCT
>NZ_JBAZUD010000078.1:0-24802 GCF_041661565.1 Mesorhizobium sp. | reverse complement strand
CGAGATCGTGCCGACGCCGGTTCGCACGGTCATGTCCTCGCGCTGCGAGAGGCCGATGATGTCGATCAGCGTGACCGTGAAAATGAGTACGATCGGAAAATGTACGAAGATCGGATGGATATGTTGAACGGGAAACATCGTCTTGAGACCTTGCGTAAAATTGCGAAACAGCAAATTGCTGCGGCTAAACCGGCGGACGTCGGAATCAAGATAGATCGGCGCCGGACCGCAGGCCTTGATCTAGGACAAGAAAAGCTGCCCGTTGCCGCGGACGCTTCTTGCGTGAGGGAAGCGAATTGACTGCCGAGACTCACCGCAGGAGGATAAGTTCAGCGCACATCGGCGAGCTCGGAAACAGGGCGCGTTTGGACGGGCCGCGCGGGGTTCCGCGACAGCTTGTGTCTAAGGCACCGCTGTTTTGTCTTGCGACAACAGACGGCTTCAGATCTTCCGCTGGTTGACCCGCCTGGACGCCTCTTCGGCGCTTTCGACACGCTCGGAATAGCGATCCGTCAGGTAGGCGGAACGGTCGCGCAGGAGCAGCGTGAATTTCATAAGCTCCTCCATCACATCGACGATCCGGTTGTAATAGGGCGACGGCTTCATGCGGCCGGCCTCATCGAACTCGTTGAAGGCCTTTGCCACCGACGACTGGTTGGGGATGGTGAACATCCGCATCCAGCGGCCGAGGATGCGCAGCTGGTTGACGGCGTTGAAGCTCTGCGAGCCGCCGGAGACCTGCATGACGGCGAGCGTCCTGCCCTGCGTCGGGCGCACCCCGCCCATCGATAGTGGCAGCCAGTCGATCTGCGCCTTCATGACGCCCGTCATGGAGCCGTGCCGTTCCGGAGAGCACCAGACTTGGGCCTCGGACCAGATCGACAAGTCCCGCAGTTCCTGGACCTTGGGGTGGTCGGGCGACGTCGAATCGGGAAGCGGCAGGCCGGAAGGATTGAAGATGCGCACCTCGGCACCGAGCCGGCGCAGGATTCGCGCGGCTTCCTCGATGGCGAGCCGGGAATAGGAGCGTTCCCGCAGCGAGCCGTAAAGCATCAGGACGCGTGGCTTGTGGATCGAACGCGGCGCGTCGAGCAATGATTGCAGATCGATCGGCTGGAATTGCTCTTCGTCCACGCTCGCCAACAAGTCGTCGGCCATCTGGCCCCGATCAAGCAATGCGCTTGCCCTTGGTGTCGACGACGACCTCGCCATCCTCTTTGACGAAGGGCCCGATATTGGGGTTGGGCAGGATGTCGAGAACTGCTTCGGAAGGCCGCGCGAGAACGACGCCGAGACGCGTCACGACGATCGGCCGGTTGATCAGGATCGGATGCGCGATCATGAAATCCAGGATTTCATCGTCGGTCCACTTGGGATTGCCGAGATCGAGTTCAGCATAAGGCGTGCCCTTCTCCCGCAACAGATCACGGGGTTTCATCTTCATGGCCGCGATAAGCTCAACCAGCCGTTCGCGCGACGGCGGGTTTTTCAGATACTCGATGACTTCCGGATTTTCGCCCGATTGCCGGATCATGGCGAGCGTGTTGCGCGAAGTGCCGCAGTCCGGATTATGGTAGATCGTAACAGTCATCGGGCAGCCTTTATCTGTCTCATTGGTTGCGGCTCGGCGAGCAGCCAACCTGCCAGAGCCATGGCGAGCAAGCCCCCCAGCAGTTCGGCCGCGATGAAACCGGGCAGATCGACCGGGCGGATCCCGGAAAACGTATCGGAAAAGGCGCGAGCGATCGCGACAGCCGGGTTGGCGAATGAGGTCGAGGCGGTGAACCAGTAGGCGGCGGTGATGTAAAGCCCGACAAGCCAGGGGATCGCATCGGAGCGGAAGCGCAGCCCTGCCAGGATGGTGAACACAAGACCGAAGGCGGCGACCGCCTCGGCGAGCCACTGTCCCGTTCCGCTCCGCACCGTCGCGGAGGCCTGGAGGATCGGCAACTCGAACATGGCGTGGGCCAGAAAGGTCCCGGCGACGCCGCCCGCGACCTGGGCGATGACGTAGGCAAGAGCCGCGTTCGCCTCGATCTCGCGGCGGACCGCGAATACCAGCGTGACGACCGGGTTGAAATGGGCCCCCGAGATCGGGCCCAGTATCGTGATGAGCACGACGAGGATCGCTCCCGTCGGCAGGGTGTTGCCAAGCAGGGAAATGGCGATGTCGTGAGTGAGCCGGGATGCCATGATGCCCGAGCCGACCACGGTCGCCACAAGCAGCGCGGTGCCCAACGCTTCCGCTACGATGCGGCGTGGCAAGTCGTCCGCCACGGCGTTCAGCCTGCCTTCGGCAGGTTGCGGCCGATCTCGTCCAGGCGCTTCTGCAAGGCCAGCTTGTCGACCATGTTCATGGGCAGGCTGACGAAGATCGATATGCGGTTGTTGAGCATGCGATAGGCTTCGGCGAAGGCCAGATGCTTTTCGGCATCGGTGCCTTCCACCGCGGCCGGGTCCGGAATGCCCCAGTGCGCCGTCATCGGCTGCCCCGGCCAAACCGGGCAGGATTCGTTGGCCGCGTTGTCGCAAACCGTGAACACGAAATCCATCTCCGGCGCGCCCGGAACCGCAAATTCCTCCCAGTCCTTGGAACGTGCGAAAGAGATATCGTAATTGAGGGTTTGCAGAAGCTGGAGGGTATAGGGGTGGACTTCCCCTTTCGGATGCGAACCTGCCGAATAGGCCTTGAACTTGCCGGCGCCGACGCGGTTCAGGATCGCCTCCGCGAGGATCGACCTGGCCGAATTGCCCGTGCACAGAAACAGGACGTTGTAGACTTGATCGCTCATGGCTTCCTTCCTCAGCATTTGCAGGTCACAGCCTGGATTACCGGCCGACAGAGTTCCGGCGCGCCGTTGCAGCAATCCTCCATGAGGTAAGCGAGGAGGTCGCGGAAACCCGTCATGTCGGCGACATATCGCACAGTTCGACCATCGCGCTCGGCGCGGACCAAGCCAGCATGGTCAAGAACCTTCAGGTGCGCCGACATGGTGTTCTGCACTGTATCAAGGCGTGCGGCGATCTCGCCGGCGGGCACTCCCTCGGCGCCCGCTTGAACGAGCAGGCGGAAGACCTCGAGCCTGGTATCCTGGCCGAGCGCTGCCAACGCGAGGAGTGCCAACTTCTTATCCATGTATCCATAAATCCGGAATTAAGGGTGCGTATCGCCTAGATATGACATCCAGATGACAATAGGCAAGCCGACGGATCAGGTTTGCGGCGCGAAACTCTCAAGCACTGGCAGGAGCCGGGCGAATACGGTCAGGCTAATGCCAAAAACGGCTCGTAGCGCAGCGACATGCCATCGACGATTTCGGCAGCGTCTGGCGGCAAGAGGGCGATGCCGTCCGCCAGGGCGATCGCCTGCAAATTGGCGGAAGAGCCACGCTCGAGCAGCTCAAGCACAGGCTCCCCTGTTTCGGTTCGACCAGAAATGCGGACGGGCGCAAATTCGGTGCGGCCCGGTCGCTTTTTGCAAGTGAAGCCGGCCACCGCCCGAAACCATTGCGGCTGGATTTCGGTGAGGCCCGCCAGCTTCCGCAACGCCGGCAGGATGATTTGCCGGAAGGCGATCAGGGCGGCATTGGGATTTCCCGGCAGCCCCGCAAAAAACGTGTTCTTGATCTTGCCGACCTTCAACGGCTTCCCTGGGCGCATCGCCACCTTGAGCACATCGAGGCTGGCGCCCTGGTGCAGGGCGGCGGCGACCATATGGTCTTCTTCGCCTGCCGAGACGCCGCCGGTGGTGACCAGCGCGTCGCAGGATGCCACTGCCCGCGCGACGACGTCGGCAAGCAGGCCCGGACTGTCCGGCACTATGCCAAAGTCGACGACTTCCGCCCACGGGCAAGCCGCCAGCAGCGATCGCAGCATGACCCTGTTTGAATTATAGATCTGGCCATGCGCGAGAGGTCCGCCTGGTTCCTTCAATTCGGAACCCGTCGACAGCAGTCCGACACGCACCTTTCGAAGCACTTCGAGGTCGGCGATCCCCACGGCGGCCAGCAACGTCAAGTCTCTTGCAGATAGAGCCTTGCTTGGCCTCACGAGCTCGGATTCCACGCTGATGTCCTCGCCGGCCCGACGAATATGCCGGCCCGACCTCGGCCGCTCGAACACCGTCACGATGTCACCAGAGCGCTCGCAGTGCTCCTGCATCACCACGCTGTCAAAACCATACGGAACGGGCGCTCCCGTAAAGATCCGCAGCGCGGTTCGCGGATGCGGATGGTCGTGCGCGCGCCCGTCGCCGGCGACAACCCGTCCCACGACCCGAAACGTCCAGGGCCCATCCCCTTCGATATCGACCGTCCGCACCGCGAACCCATCCATGGCCGAATTGTCGAAAGGCGGAAGGGCTATGGGGGAATGAACGGCCACCGCGCTGACCCGTCCCAATGTCGCGGCCAGCGAAAGATGTTCCCGGTAGCGGACTGGTTGGGCGAGCGCCACGGCCTTCGCCACCGCGGCCTCAAATGAAATGGCTTTGCTGCCATCCCCCGCCGAGCAGTCTGCCAGCAATACGGCCTTGGCGGCATGAAACACGATCGCTCCTCCCTTGGCTTTCAAGCTGCGGCGTGAGGTTTCTAGCCAGGTACACTCTTGAGATAGGCGATAACATTCTTGATGTCGTCGGGACTCTTGAGGCCCGGGAACCCCATTTTATTGGCCGGCACCTTCGCCTTGGGATTGGCCAGATACTCCGTCAGATTGCGCTCATCCCAAACGAGGCCCGCGGCGCCGGCATCCTTCATGGCTTTCGAATAGGAATAGCCTGGGGCGGTCCCGGCCGTCCGCCCGACGACGCCCTTCAAGGTTGGCCCGACTTTGTTGGCGTCGGTATCGGCATTGTGACAGGCGGCGCATTTTTTGAAGACCACCTTGCCGGCTTCGATATCCTGGGCTTGGGCGACCGGTGGCAGGAGCGCCATAACAATAATAGCGCCGGCGATCTGGACTCTCACGCGGGAACTCTCCGTTTTGCGATTGAAAATACGGCAGCTGCCGCGAGCTGACCGGCTCGCGGCAGAATGCGCCGGGCTTAGCCCGCCTGATATTCCGTGGATTTGAACGAGAGGTGCTTCACCCCTTCCGGGGCATCGGAAATCTTGCGGATGTTGGCCCATGTCTGTTTGTAATTCGGGAGGATCAACTCATTGGCGCCGGCATTGATCACGTTCCCGACGACGCCCGTCGGAAACCCGAACAGCATGAAGGTCTCGCCCTTCTTGGCGGTTGGCGTCGGATAGGCCATGGCCTGCGTCGACCCACTTTCATTGTAGACTTCGACGAGATCGCCGTTCTTCAGGCCCAGCTCCTTCATGTCGTCGGGGCTGATCTGAATGAAAGGGTACGGCCAGCGGTCCATGACGAACTCGCTGTCCTGGTCGAGGAAAGCGTTCTGCCAGACAAGGTTCGCACGCCCGTTGTTGATGAGGAACTTGTTGTTTTTCTTCTGCTCCTCCTTGCCGGGCGCCTGGAGGCCACGCCAGGCGGCCTCCATGAAGATCGCCTTGCCGTCCTTCGTGCCGAACTTCCCATCCGCATAGAGGCGCTTGGTGCCGACGATCTTGCCGTCCGCAAACCCGGTGGACGGTTCCTGGAAGCCATTGTTGCCCATGGCCCCCAGCCGTTCATAGGTGACGTTCTCGCCACCCTTGGCGTTCTGGTGGTAGCCGTCCATGAACGCGTCTTCCTCGGTCTTCCAGTCGAAGCCCTTGAACTGGTCGGCATATTTGGCATCGCCCGACTCTCGGATAACCTTTTCCATATGCTGGGCAAGGCCGGCGGCGATAAGGCAATCCGGCTTGGCGGTGCCCGGCGGATCCATGTAGCGCTCGACCAGCCGCATCCTGCGCTCACCATTCATCGACGTCAGATTCATTTCGCCGGATTCCGCCGCCGGCAGCCAGACATGGCTCGCCGCGCCGATTTTCGACGGGATGATGTCGACGTCGACGGAGAACAGGCCTCCGGCCTTGATCGCGTCGGTGATCGCCTTCACCAATGCGTCACGATCGCCGTAAGGGACGGCATTCATGGCGTCTTTCACGATGTCGGTGCGCTTCTTGTAGACCATGTTGAACTGGTGAGCGTTCAGCGTGGTCTTGTAGTGGTCGCAGGCCCAGATGTGGTGAACGCCGCCCTTGCCTTCGATCAGCAGCTTGTCGACATAGGCAGCCGGCTTGCCGACATGCGCGTCCGAGGGACGGACGTATCCTTCCTGGTGGCCGCCCATGCGCACGCAGCCACCACCCTCACGTCCGACATTGCCCGTGGCGAGCGCCACGTTCACCAGTGCCGCGTTGGTGCGATAGTTGTCGTTGCCCCAGATCAGGCCCTTTTCGTAGGCGATCATCGTGCGACGGCGCTTGCCCTCCTTGGGCTCTGCGATCCACGCCGCCGACTGCTTGATCTGCTCGACGGTGAGACCGGTGATCTTTGCCGCGTCTTCCAGCGAGGTCTTGTTGGCGGCAACCGTCTTGTCGAAATCCTTGGTGGACGCCTCGATGAAGTCCTTGTCGACCCAGCCCTTGGCGGCGATCTCGGTCAGCCAGGCGTTGAACAGCACCATGTCCGTGCCGGAGTTGATGGCCAAGTGCATGACATTGTCTTTGCCGGCCTCGGCCTCGGCGGCGTTGATCGAAACCGTTCGACGCGGATCGACGAAGATGATGCGCCCGTTGGCATGGGGCTCGCCCGGCAGCTGAGCTTTCTTTTTCTCCATCGAAGTTCCGCGCAGGTTCGGAATCCAATGGTTGAGAAAATAGTTGGTCTGGGTCTCGAGGGGATTGTTGCCGACCGAAACGATGGTATCGGCCAGCTCGGCGTCCTCGTAGCAGTTGTTCAACTCGCCGACGCCCATGTCGCGCGTGGCGTGAACTTCAGAGTTGTAGGCCGGACGGTTGTGGATCCGGATGTTTTTGATTTTCATTGCGCCGAAGTAGAGCTTGCCCGTGCCCCAGGTGTTTTCGTAGCCGCCCGCGGATCCGCCATGATCGAAGACGGAGACGAACAGGCCGTCCTCGCCTTGCTCCTTGATCACGGCGGCCGTGACCCGCGCCACGAGGTCCAGGGCGTCGTCCCACGACGTCGGCTGCATCTGTCCGTAACGCCAGACCATCGGACTCGTCAGCCGCTGCTGCTGCGAGCCGCGGGCGGTCGAATAGCGCAGTTCCCCCATGCGGGCGCCACGGACGGACCCAAGCCCGGAATTCACCACGCACTCATGGTCGGGCTTGAGAACGATGTGCACGTCCTGTCCATCTTGCTTGACGATGTTGTACATCGAGGGCGCATACCAAGCGTCGGTCTCGGCAGGCTGCTGCTGAGCCAGATCGACCCCGAAGGCGTTCGAAGCGGCTTCAGTGCCGCCCTGCTTGTTGGTGGGCCAGGTGTAGGCATGATAGCCGCAGCCAACGATGCAGTAGTGACAGGTGACGTTGTGTTTCTTGGCATCGGCCGGAATGATCGGCAGACGGGCGACGTGACGTTTGTAAGCCATGATCCGATCCTCCCTTAAAGTACGTTGCTCAGGCGGCCATAGAGAAGCTCATCGACGCCTTCAGCGTAGATGTCGCCCTTGGCATCGATGCGCAGCGCGTATTGGGGAAGGTTGGCGGTCGACTGGCCCCAGATCTGCTGGCCGCCGGCATCGGCGTCGAAACGCGAGTAGTGGCCGGGGCAGTTGAAGGAGTGATCCTCGGCATTGTAGTTCAGCGGAAAGCCCTTGTGCGGGCAGGTCGTCGAGAACCCGACGATATCGCCATCGGGTCCGGCGCCCCCTTCCACCTTGGTGCCAAGTTTCAGCAGCACGCCCGGCGCGTTTTCATCGGGATAGCCGACGTCGAATGGTTCGTTTGGCTTTAGGTCGGCTATGTTGGCCAGCTTGTTTGAGGGGTAGTCAACCAAGGCCAGACCGGGGACAGCCTTGGTCTGGGCTTGTGCCGGCAAGGCCACGGCGGTGGCCATCCCGGCGGCGGCGAACGCTCCTCCCCTCAGAAATTGCCGGCGGCCAACGTCCACCAGCTTGTCGCAGCGATCCATGCAATCCTCCCATTTGGCGAATCTCTTCGCCCGAGGCTTTGCAATGCGCATGCCAACCACAAAAACTGTTGATTTCGACGCGAAGGGGCGCAGACAACGGCAGAATATCGTCCCTTATGTCAAGAAATCCGAACATGTTGCGCTGCCGAAGGTTCAGGAAGCCGAACGCGGCCGATCCGCAATTCCCAGTCGCGCCATCTTCTCCCAGAGAGTGGTCCGAGAGACCGCAAGCAAGGCAGCAGCCTTCGCGATTTGGCCGTCGGTTTGGTCAAGCGCCCGTTTGATCTGGCGTCGCTCTGCCGCATCGCGAACATCGGCCAGAGGAGCGAACGCGGCCTGTTCCGATTTTACCGCCCACTCCGGGAACAAGTCGCCCGGCATGATCCATTCGCTGGTCGACAAAGCGACAGCGCGATCGACCCGGTTGCGGAGTTCCCGCACATTCCCGGGCCAGGAGTAACCAAGCGCGGCTTCCTGCGCCAACGCGCTGAAACCGCGTATGCGTACGTCAGACCGGCTCACCGCATTTTCAAGAAACCGGTCGAGCAGCCAGGGGATATCCTCGTGCCGATCGCGCAAGGGTGGGATCACCACTGGCAATACCGCAAGCCGGAAATAGAGGTCTTCCCGGAAAGCCGATGCTCCGCCATGCTGTCCAAGGTTGCGGTGGGTGGCGGAGACGACCCGGGCGCGAAACTTGCAGGGAGCCTCGCCGCCGACCCGGTTGAAGCTGCCGTCTTCGATCAGCCTGAGAAGCTTGGCTTGGAGCGGCATCGGCATGTCGCCGATTTCATCCAGGAACAACGTGCCCGCTCCGGCTCGCTCGGCGTAGCCGACGTGCCTTTGCTGGGCGCCGGTAAACGCGCCTTTCTCGTGCCCGAAAATCTCGCTCTCGAGCAGCTCGGCCGGGATCGCCGCACAATTGACGGCGACAAAGGGCTGGGCATTCCGGGGCGAAACCTCATGCAGGAGGCGAGCGGCGACTTCCTTGCCTGAGCCGGTCTCGCCGGTAAGCAATACGGGCAGGTCATGGCAGGCATAGCGGCGCAACAGGTCCTCGGCATGCTGGATGGCGGGCGACTCCCCCAGAAAATAGCCCTTCAGCCGGAGTTGGCTGTGGGTGGTGCGCCGCCCCACATCGATGCGCCGCAGGAATTCATCCATGGCGAATGGCTTGGTCATGAAATCAACAGCGCCGGACCGCATCAAACGAACTGCCTGATCGATCTCACCTTGGCCGGTGACAAAAAGAAAGGGTGGCGAATTCGGCAGGTTGGCGAGCTCGCTGAAGACGACCTCGCCGGAAATGTCCGGGAGGCGTATGTCGCAAATCACCAGATCGAGGACATTGGATAGCCCTTCGATCCCGGAAATGGCGTCCCGCCCCGACCGCCACCAGGTCACGCGCCAGCCCTCGAGTTCGAGGCGTTGCACGATCGACCCTCCCATTACGGGATCATCCTCAACGAGACCTATGCGTGCTGGCTCAGGCGGCATTGGCTTTCATCTCCCTTTCGAAGGGAATGGTCAGCGTGACCACCGTCCCTCCCCCCGGTCTAGCGGTGACCGCGCAACGCCCGCCAAGATCGTCGATGACGCGACGGACCATCCAGAGACCCAAGCCGCGGCCGGCTCGCACAGCGGGACCTGGATCGCGATCAACGAGAATCGCTGCAATATCGGGCGGGATGCCGGGGCCCTGGTCGCCGATTTCAATGTTGAGGTGGTGACCCGAACTATCCGCCTTCAGCGAGAGCGCTCCCCCTTCGTGCGTGACCGTGCTCGCGTTCAACAAGAGGTTCAGCACGGCCTGACGCACAGGGCCTCCCCTCACCGGCAATTCTGCCAGGTCGCCCCAGACGATGTCCCAATCGAGGCGATGGCGCTTTCTTTGCAATTCCGGCTTTATCAGCAGACGGACATCATCGAGGTCGTGGGCCGACAATGGGCGATGCGAGCGTTCCGGCCGATAGGTGGCAAGGGCGGCCTCGACCACGTCCCGGATTCCGGCTAGGCCCCGCTCGATCAGGCTTATCGACGTCTCCCGGACGCCCGGTGTTTCGCCGTGCTTCTTCAGCGTGTCGAGGGCGTTGAACAGCCCACCCAGCGGGTTGTTGATCTCGTGCGCCATGCCCGATGCGAGGCGTCCCAGGCTGGAGAGCTTTTCTTCCTCCGCCAGTCGCATCGCGAAGTTCGAGCGCTCACGCTCAGCCCGTACCAGCGTGTTGTAGCCTCGAAAGAGGCCGGCTACTTCGCCATCGCCTTTGGGAATCCGGGCTTGGGATATTGGCTCCGCGGCCCCGTCGACAGCCGACCGCATGTGGTTCTCGAGGATCCGCATCGGCGCGATCATCTGCCTCACGATCAAAAAGCCGCCAAGCGAAAAGAGAACCGCCAGCACGCCATTGGTGACAAGCAGCGTCACCAGGATCTCACGCCGCTCGGCGTAGAGGTGCGACACGTCGAACGTCGCATGAATCGCGCCAATGGACTGTCCTTGATACAGCAGGTTCCGCTTGGCAAAGCCGGTCAGGGTCGCCTCGTCGATCGTCACAATGCCGGGACCTTGCCGGGTAAGGTAACTGGCCGGCAGTTGCGAGAATGTCGGCATGCGCATGGGGTCGGTTGCCGCCAGAATGCGACCGTCGGCGCCGGTCACGACGGTTTCCACGGGAGAGAGCGCCGCATACGAGGACGAGGAGCGATCGAGGGCGTCGTAGACTTCCCACACGTCCTGGCGCAGCACCGCCGGCACCACGGCCGAGGACAGACCGTCCAGATAAGTCTCCGCGATTGCGTCCAGATAGGTCTCTTGCGTATGCGACAGGCGGTCAAGCACACGCTCGGATATCACGGCGCTTATAACCACCATAAGCAGAGCCACGATTACCGGCACACGATAGGAAACGGGGATCTCCCGAAGCCGGCGCGGCAGGCTCATCCGAGTTGCCTCACGGTTTCGACCTTGGCAGCGATTGTGTCGAACAGGGACGGATCCGCCGCAACGAATCCATCCAGGCGCAACAGGCTGAGGACCTTCGCACGCTCCGGGTCCTTGTTCGCTGAAACCAGCGCTTGTTGGAGCGCCTTGACCCGCACGTCTCCGGCGAGCGACTTGGGTGATGCTATCGGTGGAAAGCCGAGCCATTCAGACTTGCGGACAATTTTGGTCAGCTTGACCAGATCCGGTTCGGTCTCTCGCATGACCTCATAGACGTAACCGTCCACGCTTCCCGACTGCGCCAGTCCGGAGGCGACGGCCCGAATGACGTTGCGATGCCCGTAAGTGAAAAAAGCTCTTTTGAAGAACCCCTCCGGTAAGATCTTTTTTTCGGCGAGCAGCGCCCGGGTCACCAGAAACCCGGAGTTGGAATCGGGATCGGAGAACGCGTGAACGTCACCGGCGAGGCCGTGCCAATCGTCGACCTTTCGATCGGCGGCTGCGATGATGTAGGACTGATAGAGCGGCTTGCCATGCCAGACGGGTGTTGCGACCAGATCGAGATCGGCTTTGTGTTGCACATAAGGGTAGCCGCAGATCCAGGCCGCATGGATTTCACCAGAGACCAGCAGCGCCGTGATTTCCTGATAGGTCCGGCGCGTCACAAGCTCGACGGGGCTTTCGAGCCTTGCAGTCAAAAAAGCCTGAAGATGACCCAGGAGTTCGAGATCGTTGGAAAGGAAAACGGGGGTGAGCCCGAATTGAAAGGGGCGGACTTCAGCGGTGGAATGTCTTGGAAAACTCAGCACCGCCAAGCCGCCAACAGCAGCTTTGAGAAATTCCCGCCGATCAGGTTCGATGTGGGTTGGCACGAATGCCTGCCTTCATTCTCTCGCAGGGTTCAATCTATCCAGAAGTACGGATAGGTGCGAGATGTACCAAAAGAGATAACGCTTCTCTCTTGGTAGCAAGGCTGTCTCCCCAAGACGCGTCTATCGGACGGGACGATGACCATCCGTTATCACCCGTCGGACATAACAGGATGGGTTTCGCTCTTTACAGATGGCAAGCGTGCGCCTGCACCGAGACGGAAACTCGATCTTATCGCCGCAGCGCGTGGGTGCGGGCCACGACTTCCGCGGCCAGCGGTCGTGCGATGTCTTGGTCCAGGAGGCGGGTGATGCGGGCGAACCCGGTAAAGGCCTTCCTGGCTTCCTCGGCCGTCATATGCCCCGACAGGGCGGCGGTGCAGCAGTTCAGCGCGCATTGGTACACTGGTCCGCGCCGGCCGGTCGGCCATGCCTGCAGGAACGTCATTGCCTCGCCGACATTCCCGATTTCTTCCACGGGATGTCCTTGTCCGCGTGAAATCCGAACGGGCGCAAAGAAGTGCAATCGGTCCATTGTCTCCTCCCGGCTCAGCCACGATGCGGATTAACTGGAGAAAACGCGCGTTTCGCCAATTGGTTCCGTGCGAAAAACGTCGCCCCGAAAAACCGGCAGGCCTGACACGAATGATCTGGTGGCAAATGCAAGCCCGGGCGCGCGTCGCCCTGGCGATAATCGCGGTTCTCATTGAATATCTTTAAGGCCAAAGCCGGCAAATGGATTGCTTGCGGCTCACCCTGCGTCAGGATTAACTGGCATGGCCATTGCGTGGAGGCGCGCGGCGATCAAGGGGAGGACATCGCATGACCATACGAGGCGCATCGCCTGACCTGTACAATGAGGACCTTGCTCCGGCGACGGTCCGCAACTGGGGACCATTCTCGATCTTCAACGTCTGGACATCGGACGTTCATAGCCTCTGGGGCTACTATCTCGCGGCCAGCCTGTTCCTGTTTTGTGGCGGCTTCGGCAATTTCATCATCGCCATCGGCATCGGGTCGCTGATCATCTATGTGCTGATGAACATGGTCGGCTATGCCGGCGTCAAGACAGGTGTGCCCTACCCCGTGCTTGCCCGCGCTTCCTTCGGCATCTGGGGCGCCAACGTACCCGCGCTGGTGCGAGCCATCGTCGCCTGTTTCTGGTACGGCGCGCAGACGGCCGCCGCGTCCGGCGCCATCGTGGCGCTCCTGATCCGCTCGCAATGGTTCGCCGATTTCAACGCCAACACGCATTTCCTTGGCCATTCCGGCCTGGAGGTCATCTGCTTCGTCATCATCTGGGCGCTGCAACTGCTGATCATCCAGCGCGGCATGGAAACGGTGCGGCGTTTCCAGGATTGGGCCGGGCCCGCCGTCTGGGTCATGATGCTGATCCTGGCGATCTATCTCTGCGTCAAAGCCGGAACCTTCGCCTTCACCAGCGATATCCCGATGGATGTGCTTCTGGAGAAGACCAAGGATGCTGGCGTTCCGGGCACTCCGGGCTCCTGGAGCGCACTGTTCGCGGTGGCTGCGATCTGGGTGACCTACTTCTCGGCGCTCTATCTCAACTTCTGCGATTTCGCCCGCTACGCGCCCGACCAGGCGTCGTTGCGCAAGGGCAACATCTGGGGCCTGCCGGTCAACCTGATCCTGTTCTCGCTGGTCGCCGGCGTCACCACCATCGCCGCCTACGACGTCTATCACGAGGTGCTGCTGCATCCCGACCAGATCTCGGCCAAGTTCGACAGCTGGTTCCTGGCAGCGTTGGCTGCGCTGACCTTCGCCGTGGCGACGCTCGGCATCAACGTCGTCGCGAATTTCGTGTCGCCGGCCTTCGATTTCTCCAACGTCTTTCCCAGGCAGATCAACTTCAAGAAGGGCGGTTACATCGCGGCGCTGATCGCGCTTGTGCTCTACCCCTTCGCGCCATGGGAAGGCAGTGCGGCCTCCTTCGTCAACATCATCGGCGCGACGATGGGACCGATCTTCGGAGTGATGATGGTCGACTACTACCTGATCCGCAAAGGCGAGGTCGACGTCGAAGCACTCTATCGCGAGGACGGCGAGTTCCGTTTCCAGGGCGGCTGGCACGTCAATGCCTTCATTGCCGCCGGCATCGGCGCCGTCTTCTCGTCGATCCTGCCCAACTTCACCAACTGGTTGCCGTCCTGGTGGGGCGTCTATGGCTGGTTCTTCGGCGTCGCCATCGCCGGCATCATCTACTACGTGCTGCGCACTGCCGCCGTGGGCGCGGGCGCCAGGACAGCAAAGGCCTGACAGGCATCGTAAGGGGCGGCGAATGCCGCCCCTTACGCGCCAACCATGTCGGCCAGTTTGCGCATCGTGTTCCAGTTGCGCGAGGTGCCGATGCCCAGGCGCTTGTGCCTTGTCGCCGTCAGAAGCCGTGAATTGGGTGTGGCGCGCGAGAAGCAAATCCAGATGTCGCCGGCGACGGCCTGCATCTTTTCATCGGTGCCGACATACGATCGGAGCGTGGCAATGGCTTCGTCGGGCACTGGCTGCCGCATCACCCGAACCGCCACCTGATCCGGCGCGGCTGCCGATTCGGTGCCGAACGGATTGCCGGCCGCAAGCCTCAGCCAATCGGCGGCGCCGCGCACGATGATGTCGACATGGCGGCCGAAGGCACTCTCGAAGGCCGCTTCCAGCCGTTCTTCAAGGCCAACGATGTCCGTCACCGGAGCTCCGAAGACCAGATTGCCCGTCGACGCCAGCGTCCGGACATTCTTCATGCCAAGCCCTTCAGCCATCGTCTTGAGGTCGGACATGACAACCCGGCGTCCCTCGCCGAGGATGATGCTGTAGAGAAGCGCGACATAGGTCGTAATGAAGCGCGATCCCGCCGGGCGGTGCCTATACCAGGCGCGATTGCTCCACCGCTGCCTCGATGAAGCTGGCGAACAGCGGATGCGGGTCGAGCGGCCGGCTCTTCAGCTCAGGGTGATACTGGACGCCGATGAACCAGGGATGATCGGGGTACTCGATCGTTTCAGGCAGTACGCCGTCCGGCGACATGCCGGCAAACACGAGGCCGCAATCCTCGAGCCGTTCCTTGTAGTCGATATTGACTTCGTAGCGGTGGCGATGACGCTCGGAAATCTGCGTGTCGCCATAGATGTCGGCGATCTTCGAGCCCTTGGCGAGTTCGGCCTGATAGGCGCCGAGCCGCATCGTGCCGCCAAGATCTCCGGTCTCGCGTCGCTTCTCCAGCATGTTGCCTTTCAGCCATTCGGTCATCAGGCCGACGACCGGCTCCTGTGTCGGGCCGAATTCCGTCGACGAGGCATGCTCGACGCCGGCCAGCGAACGCGCCGCCTCGATGCAGGCCATCTGCATGCCGAAGCAGATGCCGAAATACGGTACTTTGCGTTCGCGCGCGAACTTCGCCGCCAGGATCTTGCCTTCCGAGCCGCGCTCGCCAAAGCCGCCGGGAACAAGGATGCCATGCACCTTCTCCAGCCAGGGCGTCGGATCTTCCTTTTCGAAGATCTCCGATTCGATCCAGTCGAGTTTGACCTTGACGTGGTTGGCCAGGCCCCCGTGCGAGAGCGCCTCGATCAGCGATTTGTAGGCATCCTTGAGACCGGTATATTTGCCGACGATGGCGATGGTCACCTCGCCTTCGGGATTATGGATGCGGTTGGACACCGCCTGCCAGGGCTCCATGCGGGGCTTCGGGGCCGGATCGATGCCGAAGGCCGCCAGGACTTCCGAATCGAGCCCTTCCTTGTGATAGGCCATCGGCACGTCATAGATGTGCGGCACGTCGAGAGCCTGGATGACGGCGCTCTCCCTGACATTGCAGAACAGCGACAGTTTTCTGCGTTCTTCCCTGGGAATGGCGCGATCAGCGCGGACCAGCAATATGTCCGGCGCGATGCCGATGCCGCGCAACTCCTTGACCGAATGCTGGGTCGGCTTGGTCTTTAGCTCGCCCGCCGTGGGGATGTAGGGCATCAGCGTCAGATGGACGTAGACGGCGTTGTTGCGCGGCAAGTCGTTGCCAAGCTGCCGGATGGCCTCGAGGAACGGCATCGCCTCGATGTCGCCCACCGTGCCGCCGATCTCGCAGAGCACGAAATCATAGTCGTCATTGCCGTTGAGGACGAAGTTCTTGATCTCATCGGTAACGTGGGGGATGACCTGCACGGTCGCGCCGAGATAGTCGCCCCGCCGCTCGCGCTCAATGATGTTCTTGTAGATGCGGCCGGTTGTGATGTTGTCCTGCTGGTTGGCCGAGCGGCCCGTGAAGCGCTCATAGTGGCCAAGATCGAGATCAGTCTCCGCACCGTCATCGGTCACGAACACCTCGCCATGTTGATACGGCGACATCGTGCCAGGATCGACGTTGAGATAGGGATCGAGTTTCTTGATGCGCGCGCGATAGCCGCGCGCTTGCAGGAGAGCCCCGAGGGCCGCTGCGGCTATGCCTTTTCCAAGTGAGGAAACCACGCCGCCTGTGATGAATACATATCGCGCCATGGGAGTCATCGCTTAACGCGGCCGGATTGATTCCGCCAGAGAAAAAACCGCCGCGAAGGGTTTTTCCCAAGAAGGCGCCGGAGCCCTTTGTGTGGCGCCGAGATCGAGCAGAAGGTACGGAGCCACGACAAATGGCCTCAGGACCTGGAGTGCGGCGACCGAAACGAATCAACGCGAAGCGCCTCGGAGCCGGTCAAAACAAAAGGGCCGGCGGAGCCGGCCCTTCGGCATGGTTGTAAGCGAGGCGTCAGATGATGACGACCTTGGTGCCGACCTTGACGCGGCTGTAGAGGTCCATGACGTGCTCGTTGATCATGCGGAAACAGCCATTGGAAGCGCTGGTGCCGATCGACTGCGGCGCGATGGTGCCGTGAATACGCAGATGAGTGTCCTTCTTGCCGTCATAGAGGTAGATGGCGCGTGCGCCGAGCGGGTTTTCGCCGCCGCCGGGCATGCCGTCCTTGAAGCGGCCATAGTGACTGGGTTCGCGCTTCTGCATGTCCAGCGTCGGGATCCAGCGCGGCCATTCCTGCTTGTCTCCGACAGCGACCGTGCCCTTGAACTGCAAACCTTCGCGGCCGACCGCAATGGCGTAGCGGCGCGCGGTGGACGACGATTCGACCAGGTAAAGCCGGCGCGCACTTGTGTCGATGACGATGGTGCCGGCATCGTAGCCGGTGAACTCCACGTCCTGCGGCACGAATTCCGGCTTCACCTTGAACTGCTTCCTAGCTTCTTTCCTGGCCAGAGCCTGGTCGAGAGCCCGCGTCTCGGGGAGATAGGAAATCGAATTCGAGGAGGATGTACCGCCGAACAGGCCGGCGAAAATCCCGCCGCTTTGCGGCTTCTGACCGGGCGCCTCGCTGCGCAATTCGCCATTGTTGCCGGTCAGGGCGATATTCATCGCCTCGGCGGGAAGTGGTTCCGCCGACTGGATCGGCGCGAGCGTCTCGATCGGCTCGATGACCTTGGCTGTTTTCTTTGCCGGCTTGGCGTCGGCCACGACGGTCGCGCTCTTGTCTTTCTTGGCCAGGAATGCGTCGCGTTCCGCCTGCGCCCTGGCCTTGGCTGCTTCGCGCATTGCGAGCTTCCTGGCCTCCAGCGCCTTGGCCTTGGCATCTTCCTTGTCGGCGACGATCTTGGCCTCGATCTTCTTGATCTGGGCAAGGTCGTCCGGCGTCGGGTTTTTCTTTTTCTTGAGAAGCTTCAATTGCGCCGTATCACTCTTGGCGGCGACCTTGATGGCATCGGTCTTCTGGACCGACTGATGAGCGGCCATGTTGGCCGGTACGCCGGCGAAGGCCGGGGAACTCACGCCGAGTGCGGCGCAAAGTCCCAGGAAAATGAAGCTGCGAAGCTGCATGGCGAGATCCGATCGTTCTATGCTTGTTGCCCACGGCGTCGCCCGGCGCCCCCCAAGGACACCGAAAATGCCGCGCGCAATCTATAGTCGAATAAGCGCGGGCGCCTCAAGCGCGAGGCACCGCCCCGTGAGGTCGAATCTTCGTGATTGCACCGCATTTGTCGCGACTGTTGTCAATCGACAACAGATCGCGACTTAGGCGCCGAGGATTACTGGTTCGGAACCTGAGGGGTGGCCGGCGCCGCGGGGGCAGTCCCGTTGGTCGCTGGCGCAGTCGCACCGGCGGCGGGCGCCGTGGCCGGTGCAGTTGGCGCGGGCGTGGTCGCGGCGTCATTGCCCGAAGGCGGTGTCGGCGCGGCGTTGCCGGCCGGCGCCGGCCTCGTCGTTCCCGGCAGCTGGTCGAGGACGCCCTTACCGGCGCCGTCCGATGTCGCGGGCACGCGGTCGAGGATGTCGATCGGCTTTTCGCCATAGCGGGCGACGATCGACAGGGTCAGCGACGTGACGAAGAAAGCCGCGGCCAGGATGGCCGTCGCACGCGTCAGCGCATTGGCCGCGCCGCGCGCGGTCATGAAACCCGATCCGCCACCGATGCCAAGGCCGCCCCCTTCGGAACGCTGCAGCAGCACCACGCCGACAAGGGCGAGCACGACCATGAGATGGATGACGATCAGTACGGTTTCCATAAGTTATCCTGGCAAGGCCTTGCCCGGTCGTGGACACGACCGGTGAATTGGAGGCGGCTCAATACAATGCTTTGACGGCATTTCCAAGCCCGTGGCCGGAATATGGGAAGCAAGGGGTTCTTTGCAACGATTTCCGTCGGCGACGCGCAGCGTGCGCGCCTGGAAATTCTCAGGAGATGTCGCGGTAGGCCTCGGCAATGGCGAGGAAGTCGGCCGCCTTCAAGCTCGCGCCACCGACCAGCGCACCGTCGACGTTCCTGACGCCGAGCAGTTCGACCGCATTGGATGGCTTGACCGAGCCGCCGTAGAGAATGCGCATCTTCGCGGCTGCGCCGCCGAGCTTCTCGGCCAGCCTTTCGCGGATATGCCGATGCGCCTCGGCCACGTCCGTCGCGGTCGGCGTCAGCCCGGTGCCGATCGCCCACACCGGTTCGTAGGCAATGATGGTGTTGGACGGGGTGGCGCTCGGCGGCACCGAACCGACTACCTGGCGCGACAGCACATCCAGCGTGTCGCCCGCTTCGCGTTGCTGCCGCGTCTCGCCGACGCAGATGATGGCCACGAGCCCGGCGCGCCATGCGGCGGAAGCCTTGGCCTGAACCGTCGCATCGTCGTCGCCGCGCTGCTCGCGGCACTCGGAATGGCCGACGATGACATGGCTGGCCCCGGCATCCTTGAGCATCTCCGCCGAGATGCATCCCGTATAGGCGCCGCTTTCCTGTGTGTGGCAGTCCTCGCCGCCGGCATGGACAGGCGTGCGCGACAGAATCTCCGCCGCGCGGGCGAGCAAGGTGGCCGGAACGCAGACCAGCGCCTCGGTCTCCGCATCGAGCCCGCTCATGAAGCCATTGCCGATCATCCTGAGCTCGTTGACCGAGGCGCTGGTGCCATTCATTTTCCAGTTGCCGGCAACGAGCGGGCGAATTCCAGGCGTCATGGGTTTGTTTCTCCGGGCGATATTCGGCACTCGCCCTCACTACCAAAATCAGGCCACAAAGCAATCGACAGTGGGCCGGAAGGGCGCTATTGCGCTTGTTTCAGACTCGGCGCACGCGGAATTGCGCATAAATCGGAATTGTCCATGCTTGGTGTATTGAGAAACGCGGCGGGAACCTGGGTCGCGAAAACGTTGCTTTCGCTGCTTGTGGTGAGCTTCGCCGTATGGGGCATCTCCGGCCGGTTGATGGGTGGCTTTGCCGGCCACGATTCGGTGATAACGGCGGGTGGCACCAAAGTGTCGATCAACGAGTATCGCCTCGCCTATGATCGCCAGCTCAGCGTGATGTCGCAGCAGTTCGGCCAGCGCCTTACCCACGAACAGGCAAAGGCGCTCGGCATCGACAACCAGGTTCTGGCGCAGCTCGTTTCGGGCGCGGTGCTGGACGAGCAGGCGCGCAAGCTCGGCCTCGGCCTCTCCAAGGACCGGCTGGCCGAGCTCACCCGCGAAGATCCTGCCTTCAAGGGCCCGGGCGGCCAATTCGACAGGCGAACCTTCGATTACATGCTGCAGCAGATCGGCATGCGGCCCGAGGATTATCTGAAGAACCGCGCCAAGGTGGCGGTGCGCCAGCAGATCGTCGAGGCGGTTTCGGACGGCCTCAAGGCGCCGGACACCTTCTTCAAGGCAGTCGCACTCTATCGCGGCGAAGACCGCACCGTGGACTATGTGACATTGCCGAAGGCGCTGGTCGAGCCTATCGCGGCGCCGAGCGACAGTGTGCTGTCGGCTTATTTCGAGGCCAACAAGAAAACCTACGCCGCGCCCGAGTACCGCAAATTCTCCTATGTCCGCCTCGAGCCGGTGGACATCATGGACACGACGTCCGTCACCGACAGCCAGGTCAGTGACGACTACAACAAGAACAAGGTGCGCTACACGACGCCGGAACTGCGCACCATCGAGCAGCTTGTCTTCCCGACGCCGGAGGCGGCCAAGGCGGCATTCGATTCGCTCAAGGCCGGCGCCACCTTCGACAAGCTCGTCACGGCGGCAGGCAAAACGCCGGCCGACACGCTGCTCGGCACGCTCGCCAAGGACAAGATCGCCGACAAGGCGGTGGCCGATGCCGCCTTCGCGCTGAATGCCAATGAAGTCAGCCCCGTGGTGCAAGGCGCCTTCGGCCCGGTGCTGCTGCGCGTCACCGAGATCAAGCCCGAAGTGGTGAAGCCGCTGGCCGAAGTGTCCGACCAGATCCGCAAGGATTTGGCGCTCGGCGAGGCAAGCCGCATCCTTCTGGATGTGCATGACAATTATGAGGACACCCGCGCCTCCGGCAGTTCGCTGGCTGAAGCGGCCGCCAAGCTGAAGCTCAAGGATGTCACCGTCGACGCCATCGATCGCAGCGGACTCAAGCCCGATGGTTCCATTGTCAAGGATCTGCCGGATTCTCCGGAGCTCATCAAGGCTGCCTTCGAGGCAGAGCCGAAAACCGAGAACGAAGCCCTGACCACGGCGGACAATGGCTTCATCTTCTACGAGGTCGACTCCATCACGCCGGCGCGCGACCGGACGCTGGACGAGGTTCGCCAGAAGGTCGTCGCCGACTGGACGGCGGCCGAAACGACCAAGCGGCTGGCCGCCAAGGCGGATGAGCTCCAGAAGCGCCTCAAGGCCGGCGTGACGCTTGACGTCATCGCCAGCGAACTCAAGCTGGAAAAGCAGACCAAGCGCGGTGTCAAGCGGGAGGCGGACGACGTCGACTTCGGCAAGGACGGCGCCGCCGCGATATTTGGCGTCGGCGAAGGCGGCACCGGCTTGATCCCTTCGCCCAACGGCGACGGACAGATCCTCTTCAAGGTCGCCGAAGTCTTCGAACCCGCTGGCGCCGATGCCAGCTCGGTGCCGGCGGACGCTCAGAAATCCTTCACCGCCGGCATGTCGGACGACCTGCTAGACCAGTTGGTGGCGCAGTTGCAGACCCAGTACGACATTCGCATCGACCAGGCCGCCGTCGCCCAAGCTTCGACAAGATGAGCGCGCTGAAAACCCATATCGCCAAGGTCGCCGCCGGCAGCGCGCTCTCCTTCGAGGAAGCGCGCGAGGCCTTCGACATCATCATGTCGGGCGACGCGACCCCCGGGCAGATCGGCGGCTTCCTGATGGCGCTGCGCGTGCGCGGCGAGACGGTGGGCGAGATTTCAGGCGCGGTCGCAACCATGCGGTCCAAGATGCTTCGCGTCGACGCGCCCGCCGGCGCTATCGATATCGTCGGCACGGGTGGCGACAATTCCCACAGCGTCAACATTTCGACGGCATCGGCCTTCGTTATCGCAGGCTGCGGCGTGCCGGTCGCCAAGCACGGCAATCGCGGCCTCTCCTCTTTGACCGGATCCGCCGACGTTCTGGTCGCCCTTGGCGTCAAGATCGACATTTCGCCCGAGGTCATCGGCCGTTGCATCCATGAGGCCGGCGTCGGCTTCATGTTCGCGCCGGCGCATCATCCGGCGATGAAGCATGTCGGCCCGACCCGCGTCGAACTCGGCACCCGCACCATCTTCAACCTGCTCGGTCCCCTCTCCAATCCGGCTGGCGTCGTCAGGCAGATGGTCGGCGTGTTCCTGCCGGAATGGATCCTGCCGGTGGCCGAGACGCTGAAGGCGCTGGGCGCCGAGCATGCCTGGGTTGTCCATGGCGACGGCTATGACGAGATCACCACCACCGGCGAGACGCAGGTGGCGGAACTGATCGGTGGTGAAATCCGCAACTTCACGCTGACCCCCGAGGCTGTGGGGCTGGCTCGTCACACCAAGGATGAATTACGTGGTGGCGACGCCGCCTACAACGCCAAGGCGTTGCGCGATATGCTGGGCGGGACCGCCGGCGCCTACCGCGACACCGTGCTCATGAATGCCGGAGCCGGACTTGTGGTGGCGGGCAAGGTGACGACGCTTGGCGACGGCATTGCGATGGCGGCGCAGGCCATCGACAGCGGCCGTGCCCTGCAAGTGCTCGACAGGCTGGTCGAGATTACGAACGGATAGAACGTGTCTGACATTCTTCGCAAGATCGAGGCCTACAAGCGCGAGGAGATCGCGGCGGCAAAGGCACGTGTGCCGCTAGCCGAGATCAAGGCGCGGGCGAAGGATGCCGAAGCACCACGCGGGTTCCTCGCGGCGCTTGAGGCGAAGCGCGCATCGGGCGCCTTCGCCCTGATCGCCGAAATCAAGAAGGCAAGCCCGTCCAAGGGCCTGATCCGTGCCGATTTCGATCCGCCTGCATTGGCGCGGGCCTATGCCGAGGGCGGCGCAGCCTGTCTTTCGGTGTTGACCGACGCCCCATCCTTCCAGGGCGCGCCGGAATTCCTGACCAATGCGCGCGCCGCCGTCGCCCTGCCCGCATTGCGCAAGGACTTCCTCTTCGATCCGTACCAGGTCCATGAAGCGCGCGCCTGGGGCGCGGACGCCATCCTGATCATCATGGCCAGTGTCGATGACGCCCTGGCGAGCGAACTCGAATCGACGGCATTCGAACTCGGCATGGACGCGCTGGTCGAAGTGCATGACGAGGCCGAGATCCAGCGCGCGCTGAAACTGTCGTCGCGGCTTATCGGAATCAACAACCGCAATCTGCGAACGTTCGAAACCAGCCTTGAGACTTCGAAGCGGCTGGCGACCATGGTCCCCGCGGATCGCCTGCTGGTCAGCGAGAGCGGGATTTTCACGCATGACGATTGCCTGCGGCTGCAAAAGAGCGATATCGGCACGTTCCTTGTCGGCGAGAGCCTGATGCGGCAACAGGACGTCGCCACGGCGACGCGCCTGCTTTTGACCGGCAAGACGCTGGCCGCCGAGGTCATCTGATCATGACGGGCGCCCTCACCCATCTTGGCGCGCAGGGCGAGGCCAACATGGTCGATGTCGGCGACAAGGAAGAGACGACGCGCACGGCGATAGCCGAGGGCCTAGTCTCTATGCAGCCCGATACGCTGGCGACGATCCTGGCTGGCAACGCCAGGAAGGGCGATGTGCTCGGCACGGCGCGCATCGCCGGCATCATGGCGGCCAAGAAGACGCATGAGTTGATCCCGCTCTGCCACCCGCTGCTGCTGACAAAGGTCTCCGTGGATATCGAGCCGGACCATGATTTGCCCGGCCTTAGGGTCACGGCCCTGGCGCGTGTCACCGGAAAGACGGGCGTCGAGATGGAAGCGTTGACCGCGGCGTCCGTCGCGTGCCTGACGATCTATGATATGGCCAAGGCGGTCGACCGCGCCATGGTCATTTCCGGCATCCGGCTGGTTGAAAAGACCGGTGGCAAGTCGGGCGACTACAGGGCGGCGTCCTGAATGGCGCTGGTTCCAGTCGCGGAGGCGCTCGAGCGGCTGCTGGAAGGCGCCGCACCGCTGGCAAGCGAGAGCGTTCCCTTGTTCGAGGCGATGGACCGGGTGCTTGCGGAGCCGGTCGTGGCGCTCCGCACCCAGCCGCCTTTCAACGCGTCGGCCATGGACGGCTATGCCTGCCGCGCCGCAGACGTAGCGTCGGTGCCGGCGCGGCTCTCGGTCATCGGCATGGCGCCGGCCGGGCGCGGCTTTGACGGCGCTGTCGGCAGGTCGCAGGCCGTGCGCATCTTCACGGGAGCCCCCCTGCCCGAAGGCGCCGACACCATTGTCATCCAGGAAAATGTCAGGGATCTCGGCGGCGGCGAAATCGAGGTGGTGGAGCCTGCCGCCAAGGGACGCAACATCCGCCGCGTCGGTCTCGACTTTTCCAAAGGCGATGTCCTGCTTGAACCAGGCCGCGTGCTCGACGCCGCGGCATTGTCGCTGGCGGCCTCGGCCAACCATCCCCGGGTGAGCGTCGTCAGGCGGCCGCTGGTCGCCATCATCGCCACCGGCGACGAGTTGCTGCCGCCCGGCAGCGAACTCGGGCCGGACCAGATCATCTCGTCCAATGCCTATGGCGTTGCCGCCGCAGCACAATCGGTCGGCGCCCGCGCGCTCGATCTCGGCATTGCGGCGGACCGCAAGGAAGCGATCGCGGCACTGGTGAAAAAGGCGGTCGCGGCGCGCGCGGATGTCATCGTCACGTTGGGCGGCGCCTCGGTCGGCGACCACGACCTGATCCATGACGTGCTGACCGGCGAAGGCATGAAGCTCGGTTTCTGGAAGATCGCCATGCGTCCCGGCAAGCCGCTGATGTTCGGCCGCCTCGGCGACATCAGGTGCATAGGCCTGCCAGGCAACCCTGTCGCAAGCCTGGTCTGCTCGCAACTGTTCCTGAAGCCGCTTCTGGCGCGGCTGGGCGGCCGCGACTATCGCCAGGATATTCGTCCGGCGCGCCTGGGCGCCGCCTTGCCAGCCAACGACCTGCGCCAGGACTATGTGCGCTCAGTGGTCCGCGAAGATGACGGCGCCCTCGTCGCGACGCCGTTCGGCATCCAGGATTCCTC
>NZ_JBAZUD010000077.1:0-24981 GCF_041661565.1 Mesorhizobium sp. | reverse complement strand
TGCAGAAGCTGAAGGAATCCGACGTGCCGATGGCACTGGTGCATGATGAATATGGCCATTTCGAAGGCATCGTCACGCCCGCCGATATCCTGGAAGCCATCACCGGAGTCTTCAGGGCGGACACCGACGCCGGCGACGAGGAGAATGCCGTCAAGCGTGAAGATGGCTCATGGCTGCTCGCCGGCTACATGCAGGCCGACGAGATGGCCGATACGCTCGGCATCGACCTGCCGGAAAACCGCGATTACGAGACCGTCGCCGGCTACGTCCTGTCGCACATGCATCATCTGCCTGCCACCGGCGAATGCGTCGACGCGCAGGGCTGGCGCTTCGAGGTCGTCGACCTCGACGGCCGCCGCATCGACAAGCTGATCGCCACCCGGCTGCCCAGCGCTCACCGCGAGCCGGTGCGCTGACTCCAAAGGCACCTCACATCGCGGCTTCGATCGGTTCGGCGAGTTTCGGGTTCGAGCGCGCCGCGATCAGGCAACTGGCCACGATCAGCCCTGCCCCCGCCAGCGTCGTCCAGGTCACGGCCTCGTCGAAGAAGAACCACCCGAGCGCGATCGCCCAGATGAACGCCGAATATTCGGTCGGGATCAGATATTGCGCTTCGGCCCGGGCGTAGGCCCAGCTCATCAGGAACTGGCCGGCAAGTGAGAGCACCGTCACACCGGCCAGTAAGAGCCAGAGGCCGCTCGGCAGGACAATGGCGAACCAGGGCGCCGCGAGACCGAGCATGATCGCCACGCACAGGTTCTGGAACAGCATGATCTCGATCGGCTTGGCCACTTGCGCCTGTTGCCGCGCAAGGATCAGATTGTAGGCGTAGAACACCGTCGACGCGAGCACCGCCACCGTGCCGAGCATGGCGTCCCCAGAATGGCCACCATGCCCGAACTGGCCGCCCACGATGATTACGACGCCGGCAATACCGGCGATGGACGCCCAGATCGCTTGACGCTGTATGCGTTCGCCCAGCAGCACGGCGGCGAGCAAGAGGGCAATCAGCGGCGCGACGAAACTCAGTCCGATCGCCTCCGCCAGCGGCAGCCTGGCTAGGCCCCAGAAGAAGGACAGCAGGACAATGCCGGCGACCACGGCGCGCAGCGCATGCAGTTTCAGCACGGCGAGGGTGGGACGCGAGCGCGGCCCTGCGGACCAGCCCGCGCCGGCGCAGACAGCCGCCAGCGCGCTGCGCCACAGCAGGGTGTTGTAGACGCCGGCGGCGATAACCAGCGTCTTCATCGCGGCGTCCATTGCCGACAATATCAGGATGCCGAGCGCGCAGACCAGCACCGGGACCATCGGGGAAACGGCGCCTGCACGGTTCGGTGACTTCACGGATTTACTCATACGGCGGGTTGCAGCCCGGATATAGCAGGGCAAGCGGCTGGGCCAGATGGCAGAGCTGGCCATGTGGGGGTCCAACAGTCTTCGCGGCAAGCGAGCCCCTAGTGTCCGGCATGGAAACTCCCGCGCGTCGGGGGGCGCAGCCATGAAAAAGGGCGGCGCAAGCGCCGCCCCGCATCCCTTGGGAGGACGATACTCGGGCCGGTTCAGGCCGCCTTGATTTCCTCGCTGAGCGCGTCGGCCTTGCGCGCGGTCTTGAGCGCCTTCGCCCACCAGGCGACGTCGTTGATCAGCGCCGTGGCGGCCTGGTTCAAATGCTCCATCTCCTCGAGCTTCTTCTCGCCCTGGCGAACGGCGAGGAAATCGCCCCAGGCGATGTGAACGGCCGACTTGACCGGCGCCATCTGCAATTCAACGGCAATCATGCGAAGCTGCTCGACCGCGCGCGCGCCGCCGACGCTGCCATAGCCGACAAAGCCGGCCGGCTTCTTGTTCCATTCATTGGCGGCGTAGTCGAAGGCGTTCTTCAAAACGGCCGTTGGCGCGTGGTTGTATTCGGCGGCGGTGAAGATGAAGCCGTCATATTCGGCCACCTTCTTCTGCCAGCGCAGCGCCACCTCATTCGTCGACGGCACCCAGGCCGAGGATGCGACCTCGTCAAAGAACGGCAACGGGAAATCACGCAGGTCGACGATGTCGACATCGATATCGGCATGCGATTTGGCAATCTTGGCGATCCACTCGGTTGGCACGTCGGCAAAGCGCGCGGCGCGGGTCGAACCGACGACGATGGCGATCTTGGGTTTTGACATGGGGGACTCTCCTGGTAAGCGATCCGTGACGGCTGATGCTGGTATCGTTTGGATACCGGCGCTATATGAGATACTGTCAACTCCGGACGCAAGGAGGCACCGTTTTGTTACTGAGGCACCCGCACAACACCGAAGACTGCCGCGCCGTTTCGGAAATCCTGCAGCGCGTCGGCGACAAATGGACCGTGCTGGTGGTCGGCAAGCTTGGCGGCGGCCCCCTGCGCTTCAACGAATTGCGCGCTGCCGTCGGCGGCATCTCGCAGAAGATGCTGACCACGACCTTGCGCGGGCTGGAGCGCGACGGCTTCGTTATCCGCACCGTGTTCCCGACCATCCCGCCACGCGTTGACTATGAGCTGACCGAACTCGGCCACGAATTGCTGGTCCCGGTCAGCGCCCTTGGCGAATGGGCGCGCAGGAACACGCAACGCGTGCGGGAAGCGCGCGAAAAATTCGATGACATGCATGCCTGAAGCCCTTGCATCGCAAGGAAAACGGCGTGTCGCTGCCAACGGTATCGTCTGACCGCAAGCGAACGCGTTTTTGTCGAACGAGGCTCTGCACCCTGTCTTGTAGTGCTTGAGGTCGATCAGCGTTCACACTGTCTCGACCGAAGCTATTATGGGCCAAGGCGGCCGTTCAGGCTCTTTGCGCCATCCCCTGGCAAGTCGCTGCGCCGACCGTGATTTTCGCGGCCGGCTTCCCGACATCCGGACTGCCATGCACGCAAGCGATGCGCGGTGGGGCTTCCCTGACTTCCGCATAAGCGGTGAGGCCGAGCAGGCATACCAAGGCAAGCATGGCAGCCACGAGCCAGCCGTTCAGCATGTATTGACGCATCGTCTTTCCCCCGTAGCCGACAAGATCGGGCGTGGAGGCAACCATTGAATGTCGCGCGGTGCATCGCCCGCACGGGCGATGTTACAATTGCCGGGCCGAAAGACCTGAGATTGGGAGAAGCGGTCTTGTCAGCTCTCGGCCGGAACCGGCTTCGGCTTGCCCTCGCCGTCCAGCGCCACCATGACGAAATCGGCATGTGTCACCTTCTCCATGAGATCGGAGAGGTAGCGCTGCGCCCAGGCCTCGACCTTGAGCGTCATCGAGGTGCGGCCGACGCGTTCGACATGGGTGTAGATGCACAATGTGTCGCCGATCTTCATCGCCTTGGCGAACGACATCTCCTTGACCGCGGCCGTGACGACGCGGCCCTTGGCGCGTTCGGCCGCCCTGATGCCGCAGGCAAGGTCCATCTGCGCCATCACCCAACCGCCAAAGATGTCGCCCGCCGCATTGGCGTCGGAAGGCATGGCCAGCGTGCGTAGCGTCAGATCGCCAAGCGGTCGTCCTTCGGCATAGTGCACCATGTCGAAATCCTTGGAGAGAGATTGCCCCGATCCCGTAGCGCCATGGCGAGGACGGGTCAACGCAATGCTCGAGCCTGCTCGGATTCGATGTCGCTCTCGTTGTGGCATTTTCGCTGAACGCGCCGGTCGGTCGCATTTTTCACAACCGATGCCGGAAGGCGCGGCGACTTAGCGAGCCAGCCCCGTCTAGGCTGGCGGCTGATTTCCGGAGCCGCTCATAACCATCATGCAGACCTATGATTTCATCATCGTCGGTTCCGGTTCGGCGGGCTCCGTGCTCGCCGACAGGCTGTCCGCCTCCGGGCGTTTTTCGGTGCTGGTGCTGGAGGCGGGCGGCACCGACCGCCGCTTCTACGTGCAGATGCCGCTCGGCTACGGCAAGACCTTCTTCGATCCGGCGGTGAACTGGAACTACAAGGCAGAGCCGGATCCTGGCCTGGCGGGCAATGTCGATCACTGGCCGCGCGGCAAGCTGCTTGGCGGCTCGAGCTCGATCAACGCCATGGTCTGGATAAGGGGCGCGCGCGAGGATTTCGACGCCTGGGCGGCGGCCGGCAACACGGGCTGGGGGTACGAGGACGTCCTGCCCGCCTTCAAGGCACTCGAGGACAACCAGGCCGGCGCCGACGCGTGGCGCGGCGTGGGCGGTCCGCTGCACGTCACCGACTGCTCGGACGCCGTCCACCCGCTGACCCGGCGCTATCTCGCTGCGGCCCAGCAGGCCGGCCTGCCGCTCAACCCCGACTTCAACGGCGCGGCCCAGGAGGGCGTCGGCGTCTACCAGATCTCGACCAGGAACGGCCGCCGCATGTCCGCGGCGCGCGCCTTCCTGCGCCCGGCGATGAAGCGCGCCAATGTCCGCGTCGAGATGAACGCGCTGGCCACCCGCATCCTGTTCGAGGGCAAGCGCGCGGTCGGCATAGAGTATCAGCAAAACGGCGAGACGAAGACGGCGCGCGCCGGCCGCGAAATCATCCTGTCTGGGGGTTCGGTCAACTCGCCGCAGCTGTTGCAGCTTTCGGGCGTCGGCCCGGCGGCGCTGCTCGGCGGTCTCGGCATCCCGGTCGTCCATGCCAACGAGAATGTCGGCGCGCATCTGCAGGATCATGTCGGCATCAACTACACATTCAAGGGCAGGCTGCCGACACTCAACCAGACCCTGCGCCCCTGGTGGGGTAAGCTGCTGGTCGGCATGCAATATATCCTCATGCGCTCCGGCCCGCTGTCGCTTTCGATGAACAATGCCGGCGGCTTCTTCCGCACCGACCCGGCCGCGGCGCGGCCCAACATGCAGCTCTATTTCCAGGCCTTTTCCACAGTCATCCCGAAGAGCGGCGAGCGACCGATCCTGACGCCAGACCCATGGCCGGGTTTCTCCATCGGCCTGTCCAACTGCCGCCCGTCGAGCCGTGGCGAGATCATGATCCGGTCCAGCAATCCGCGCGACTATCCCAGGATAACGGCCAATGCCTATTCGACGGAGGCCGACGTCGCCGAGATGCTCGACGCGGTGAAGTTCGTGCGCAAGATCGCCTCCATGCCAGCGATGGCCGAGATTATCGAGGAAGAGGTGCTGCCAGGCCCGCGGGTGACCTCCGACGCCGACCTGATCGCCGATTTCAGGAAGCGCTCGGGCACCGTCTATCACCCGGTCTCGACCTGCCGCATGGGGCCAGATCCCGCGCGCGCCGTCGTCGATCCGCGCCTGAAGGCGCACGGCCTCCAGGGCCTCCGCGTCATCGACGCCTCGATCTTTCCCGACAACATCACCGGCAACACCAACGCCGCTTCGATCATGACCGGTTGGAAGGGCGCGGAACTGGTTCTGGAGGACCATAAATGAAGATCACCGACGTCAAGACCTGGGTTGTCGGCAACCCGCCCCCCGGCATCGGCGGCAAGTATTTCATCTTCGTCAAGCTCACCACCGATGGCGGCGTGGTCGGTTATGGCGAGGCCTACAACGCCACCTTCTCCGCCCATGTCACCGCCAGGATGGTCGAGGACATGGCCGAGCGCTATCTGGTCGGCCGCGATCCGCACGATATCGAGAATTTCTTCCGCCGCGCCTATTCCTCCGGCTTCACCCAGCGCCCCGACGTTTCCGGCATGGGCTGTTTCTCGGCGCTGGAAATGGCGTGCTGGGACATCATCGGCAAGGAAGCCAACAAGCCGGTCTACAAGCTGCTTGGCGGCCAGGTGCACGAAACGCTGCGCTCCTACACCTACCTCTATCCCCACACTGGCAGTGTCCATTCCGAGGACGCGCCTGACGGCAGGAACGTCTACAACGACCCGGAGCTCGCGGCGGCCTGCGCGCTCGAATATGTCGAGCAGGGGTTCAACGCCGTCAAGCTCGACCCGGCCGGCCCCTACACCGCTTTCGATGGCCACCAGCCGCGCCTCGTCGACATCGATGTCTCCACCCGCATGGTCAAGGCCATCCGCCAGGCCGTCGGCACCCGCGCCGACATTTTGTTCGGCACCCATGGCCAGTTCACCGCGTCCGGCGCGCTGCGCCTGGCGCGCGCCATCGAGCCTTATGATCCCCTGTGGTTCGAGGAGCCGGTGCCGCCGGACATGCCCGAAGTGATGGCGCAGGTCGCCCGCGGCACCTCGATACCGATCGCCACCGGCGAGCGGCTGACGACCAAATTCGAATTCGCCCGGGTCATCGAGAACCGCGCCGCGACCATCCTGCAGCCGGACCTCGGCCGCTCCGGCGGCATCCTGGAAACCAAGAAGATCGCTGCCATGGCCGAGGCCTATCACATCCAGATCGCGCCGCATTGCTATTGCGGGCCGATCGTCGGCGCCGCCAACATCCAGCTGGCGGTGACGCTGCCCAATTTCCTGATCCTGGAATCGCTGAAGCAGTGGGACGGTTTCCACGCGACGCTGCTCAAGAAGAAGATCGAATGGCAGGACGGCAACGTCATTCCCTCGAAGGAGCCGGGCTTGGGCGTCGAGCTCGACGAGGCGGTCTGCGATGCGCATCCCTACACCGGCAAGGATTTGCATCTGCAGATGATGCAGACGCCGTTGATGCCATGAGCGAAAGCTACGCCTTTATCGGCCTCGGCCATCTCGGCGGCAACCTTGCCGCCAGCCTGCTGCGCAACGGCTTTGCCGTCACCGTCTTCGACCGCGATCCCACCGCTGTCGCGCGCCTCGTGGCGCTCGGCGCCACCGCGGCGAGCAGCCCGGCCGAGGCAGCCGCCGGAGCGGGCAATGCCATTACCTGCCTGCCCTCGCCGAAAGTCAGCGAAGCGGTGCTGGCCGGTCCCGGTGGATTGCTCGAAGGACTGCCGAAGGGCGGCACCTGGATCGAGATGTCGACCAACGGCCGCGACGAGATCATCCGCCTTGCCGCCCTCGCCTCGGCCAAGGGCGTCGAGACGCTGGAATGCCCGGTCACCGGCGGCGTTCACCTGGCGGCGGTCGGCAAGATCACCGCGCTGGTCGGTGGCGATGCGGCGCTCTACGAGCGTCATCGCCCTGCCATCGAAGCGATGTGCGCGAAGTCGTTCCTGATGGGCCTGATCGGCTCGGCGGCGGTGATCAAGGTGATCACCAACATGCTGGCCTTCATCCACCTTGTCGCCGCGGGCGAGGCGCTGATGCTGGCCAAGCAGGGCGGGCTCGATCTCGCCCAGAGTTACCACGCCATCGTCGCCTCCTCCGGCAACAGCTTCGTCCACGAGACCGAAAGCCAGCTCGTCCTCAACGGCTCCTACGACATCGGCTTCACCATGGACCTGGCGCTGAAGGACCTCGGCTTCGCCTTGGGCATGGGCAAGGATTTCGGCGTGCCGCTCGACCTGGCATCACGCGTTCACGCGATTTTCGAGCAGGGCAAGGAAGCCTATGGCGGTAGCGCCTGGTCGACCCAGATCGTCAGACTTCTCGAGGATTCCGTTGGCACCGACCTGCGCGCCCCAGGTTTCCCGGCCAAGCTGGAAATCTGACCAGCCGTGAAAACCGTAGCAAATCCAGGACCTTAAATCGATAGCCGGATTCATGTTCGCAACGACTTGAATCAGGGCGGCAACGTCTTGATTCAATATCTCAGCGTCAGTGCGCCGGGCAGGATCTCGAAGGTCGCGGGTATGCGCCCGGGCGACTCGCCGTCTATGTCGACGAGCGCGCCGTTCTTCTCGACATCGCCCATCGGTTCGACAACCACTTTCTTGCCGCGCAGGATGGTGATGGCCGGATGGTTGCGGTGCCGTCCGCCATAGAGCAGGCGGATGTCCCAGATCAGTTTCAGCTTGCTCGCCGCGCGCAGGATGACGATGTCGAACTGGCCGTCGGTCAGTTCGGCGTCGGGCGCGATCATCATGCCCCCGCCGAAGAATTTGCCGTTGGCCACCGCCACCAGCGCCATGCGCGCCTCGACCGGCGTGCCGTCGTCGACGGTGATGCGCACATCCTGAAAGCGGTAGCGGATGAACTCGACCACGGTGCGCCACAGGAACAGCGCCTTGGCCGACATCTTGCCCTTGCGCTTGTCGGCATTGACCGCGCGGTCCGTCGCGCCCGAGAGGCCGAGACTGGCGATGTTGATGAAGTGGCGGCTGGCCAGCGCGCCATGGTCGTCAATGTAGCAGATGCGCCCGGCGTCGACCTTGCGCCCCTTGGCCTCGGCGATCCGCCCGAGCACCGCGTCCACCTCCTTCGGCAGGCCCAGCCCGCGCGCGAAATCGATGCCGGTGCCGCAGGGAAGCAGGCCGAGTTCGGTCGTCTTGCCGCTCTCCTGGAAGGCTTGCAGCAGCCCGTCGGCCACCTCGCTTGCGGTGCCGTCGCCGCCGGCCGCGATGACCAGATCGAAGCCGCTGGCGGCAAGGTCGAGCGCCAGCCTCTCGGCATCGCCCTCGGCTTGCGTCTCGCGCAGCTCGAAACCGCCGAAGTGCCTTTTCAGTGAGGCGGCAACCTCGGGCCATTGGCGCTTCAGCCGGCCGCCACCGGCAATTGGATTGAGTACCACCCCGACCTTCAAGACCTGCCCTCCCCGGCGCGCCAAGCATGCGGCTCGATCGTTTGCCGGCATTGAAGCCTGCGACCGTCGGCGGAGCAAGGGGCGCTGTCGGTCGGTGCACCAAAAGCGGGATACGCTGTCCAAGGCAGCCGGCGCTGAAGTTTGGGGTTTTCGGCCAACGGTCCCCGATAATCCCGCTATCCACAGGCCCGACGCCATTCCCCAAAACACTTACCCGCCGTAAGTTCAACCCATCTCAGGCGGCTACCGATCATCAAGCCGAAAGGCGAAGTGAAAGGCGGATTTCCTGAGGCCCGTACGGCCCGAAGCGAGAGCAGGCTTGCCTGTTCGAGAAACGGAAGCCGAGATCTACGGGGCCGCGGAAAGCGTGCCAACGCCGACGGCGGACCGATGCTGCCATGAAGGACGGCAAAGATCTTCGATGGCCGCAGGGCAAAGCCCGCAAGGGTGGAGACCGGCGAGGTCCCGAACGGACGCTGCTCTCGGGTGGCGGACTTGCAGGACCGTCAAAATCGAGGCCGGCATGGCGCGACGACTTTACGGAAGTTGCTGCCGCGACCGTGTCCTGATCTGACAGGGAGGCGCTGGGAGAAATCCCGGCGCCGACTGTCGTTTTGGACCCTGGAAGTGCTTTGCCGCGATCTTTCACGCGCCGCTTCACCGAGCGCCAAAATCGGTTAGTATCCCAGCGTCAGGGCCCGTTTGACTATTGAGGTTTTCCGGTCAGGCGGCCCAAAGAACCGCTGTCTCGGCGCTCAGCCACGCTCATTCCACAATCGGGGCCAAATCCCGCCTTGTTCGCGCGCGATGGAATGGCTCAGTTGCCGGGAGGCATCTCGAAGGGACAGGACCGTGATCAAGACAGCCCTTGTCGCCATGACCATCGTCGGCTGCGACTGCGACGCCAAGCTCTGCGAGTATATTGGCGAAACGCCGGCCAAGTGGTCGAGCATCGCCGAATGCGAAGCGGCGATGAAAAGCCAGATGCTGCACCAGCGCAATTTCGATTATCCGCTGGTGTCGGGCATCTGCCGCGCGAAGGGATCGTCCTCCACCGCGCACCTGGCCGCGACCGCGTCTGGCCCTGAACTCAAGCCCGCCAGCCGGGTGGTCGAGGTCGAAAGCCCGTTGCCTCCGGAATTGAGCCACCGGCCGAGCGTCCCCGTCGGATCGCCGACGACAGCCATGGAAGCGGAAGCCGCCCGGCCCGTCGCCTATGAACAGGTGGTCGACGGCGGAACCGGCGTCCTCTATCGGACCAGGAACGGTTACGCCCTGGTCAAGACCGATCTCGGCCGCGCCGCATCCGCGACCGCCGACGCCGCCAGACGCTCCGTGAACTGGCTGGCCGGCCTGATGCCAGGCAAGCTGTAGGCCCGGCCCGCTCGTCACGCCGGCTTGTGACAGACGGCCTCGACATTGACCCCGTCCGGATCGATCACGAAGGCGGCGTAATAGGCCGGGTGATAGTGAGGCCTGATGCCAGGCGGACCGTTGTCACGTCCGCCATGCGCCATCGCCGCGGCGTAGAAGCCGTCCACCGCTGCCCGGCTTTCGGCCTCGAACGCGATATGCAGGCCCATCCCGACTGGAGCCTCCGGGACGGCGAGGCGGCTGTCACTGGACAGCCAGAAGAACGGTTTCCGGTCCTTTCCGTAGCCGACGCCGTGATAGCCGCCGGTCTGTTCGGACGTCACTTCCATCACATTGGCGACCCCTAGCGGCTTAAGCGCGGCATCATAGAACCGCCGCGAGCTTTCAATCTCCTTGGGGCGGAAGCCCATATGGTCGATCACGACTGTTCTCCTTTCAAATCATTGTCGGCATGTAGCCGGTTCAGACCAGCAACGGATTGCGTCATGTCAAACCAATAGCGTGGCCAAGACAGCAACCCTCCGGCGGCATCCGCCCCACAACCATTCACACGCATGGGTTGCAAATCGAAAATGGATGCAGGATGATGGACCAGTGCGAAGAGGGGAGCCTTCCATGAAGCTTGCGGTCCGGGCCACGATATCCCTGATGCTGGCGTTTGCGCCGGGATTGGCCGGGGCGCAAGCCACGGATCCGGACGACGACAAGACGATCGCGTTTGCCAGGGACGATCCCGAAATGGCGTTAGCGATAGCGAAGGCCCGTGCCAGCCTGGATGGATTCCTGGCCTTGGCCGAAGCGCCACCCGCGGGAACGGACAGGTTCAAATTGAAGGTCGAGATACGCGACGGGGAAATCCGCGAGCACTTCTGGGTCATTCCGTTCCGGCGTACCGAAACCGGCTTCGTCGGCATATTGGCGAACGAGCCGGAAGCAGTGCGCAATGTCGTCTTCGGCCAGAACATCGAATTCACCAGGGACGATATTTCCGACTGGGGATACAGGCGCGACGGGCGGCAGGTCGGCAGCTTCACTGTCTGCGTGATGTTCGGGAGAATGTCGAAGGAAGAAGCCGACGTTTCGCGCCAGGGTTACGATTGTTGATCCTATGCCCGGCCGGACCGGCCCGCCTCGTCCTTCGCCCCGATCTTGCGCACCAGCGCCGCCGTCGCCAGCATCGCCCCCATGTCCGAGATCATCGGCGCGACATGCCTGCCGTAATCGAGCGGCACCGAAATATCCGGCAGCTCGAAGAAATTCTTCGTCTGCGGCAGCAGCAGGAAACCGTCGCCGCCGTTGAGCGCGACCCGGGCCGGATCGTCCGGCCAGGTTTCGCCCAGCCATTGCAGCGCTTGCGCCAGCCGCCCTGTCACCAGCGGCCGCGCCGCCTCCACATTGTCGCTGCGGAATTCGTAAGCCGCGTCGAGTTCGGGCATGCCCGACGACAATTCCTGCATCTTGCTGGCGAACATGCCGCGGAAAAACCCCATCACCGCGTTGGTACGACGCGTCGCCACCAGGATCCCCGGAAACGGCTCCATGGCCTCGAAAGCAACGACCACGCCCTTGAACGCCCTCGTTGAGCCCTTGCCCGCCCCCTCGCGCAATTCGGCTTCGTAGAGCTCGAAAGAGAATTCTTCGTAGCGGCCCGAAACGACATCGTCGAACGACTGCCGGTTGAAGGGTCCGACCGCCTCGCGCGGCAGCCGATCGAAGGAATTCGGCCTGCCGCCATGCTGGTAGCGCATGTCCCGGATGAAGCCGAAGATGATCGGCAGCAGCGTTTGACGGAACGATTGCTGCATCCGCGTCGCCGGCCTTCTCGCCTGGAAATAGAGCAGGATCGAAGCGGCGAAGCCGAGGACATAGAGGAACACATGCGGCGTCGAGAACCATTGCTCGTTGGGATCGGCGACCGTGTTGAACAGCCAGGCGATGAGGCCAACCGCCACCAGCACCAGCCCGACGAACAGCGGCACCCGCCAGCGCACCCGCCGCACCGCCGAAGCCCGCGCCGCCTCGTAGCGCTCGATGTCTTTCCGGATGCCGGCGGTCACCGCTTCATCAGGCATGAAATCCGCTGCTTCCACCGCCATCCCCCGTCAGCCCGACCGTGCCCATGATAGCTGGTTTCAGGAGAGAGTCGCCAGCGGAGAAGGATCTTCCCTTCTCCCCCTTGCGGGAGAAGGAAAAACCGCACTCAGCCGCCCGACCACCTTTTCGCGCATGCGGCCCTCCAAACTTTCCACCGGCACCAGCCGCTCGTGATCGCGTTCCCGCAGCCGCATGAACGGATGCAGCCGGTAGGACGCGATCGCTCCAAATGTTCCCTCATCGGCGCTGACGTCGACGACGAAGATCTCACCGATCCGCCCCGGCCATGGCTGCCTGGCAAGCGCGGTACCGAGGAAATCGCCGAGCCCATAGGCGACGACCGTTGCGCCGATCCGCTCCACGGGCTGCACGACATGCGCGTGATGACCGGCAATCAGCCCGACGCCCTGCCCGGCCAATTGCTTCGCCAGCGCCCGTGTGTCGGAGCGCGGAAAGTGGCGGAACTCCCAGTCCCAATGCGGCACGGCGCAGAGAAGATCGAAACCATGGCGCGGCCAGCGGGTCGGATCACTGTCCATCGAAACACGGCCGGCGAACTGGTCCGCATCGGCGTTGCGCCACAAGGTGAATGCGGCAAGACCGATCGTCAGCGGCCCGACCTGCACAGCCCGCACCGGACCACCGGCATCCAGACCAATGGTGCGGATGCCGAGCCGCTTCAGCGCCGCCACGGTCTCGTCGAAACCGGCGATTCCCTGGTCCAGCACGTGATTGTTGGCCAGCGACAGCACGAGTTTTTCGCGTTCGATGCCGGCCGCCGCCAGCGCCTCGGCCAGAAAGCGCTCGCTCATCGCGTGATGCGTGCCGAGCTTGGTGCCAAGCACGGCGCTCGGCCTGTCCACCACAGGGCTCTCGCAATTGCCGATCACCAGGTCGGCGGTGCCAAGCAGCGCCCTGATCGCCGGATCGCAATCCGGCGCGCTGCTGTTGGCCACCGCCGATATGTCACCGAAGAAGGCCAGCCGCACGGTCTGTCCCGGTGCCGGATTCATCAGCGTCCCGGATGCCGGGGCGAACCCGCTGGCATCGCCGCCAAGCGACGGCTTCAGGAAACGCGGCAGCCAGGAGAGTTTGTAGGAGAGCGGATAGTTCGACACGCAATGCCCAATCGTTTGCCCTGTGTAGACCCTCTACCGGACGCGTTGAAGCGCATTCCGCCCACAATCGCTGCACGGGTAGCCTAAACTCGCCGACATTCGTCGCGGCACGGCGACCCTGCCATTGAGCCGCCACGGTCGTCGCTCTAGGATGGGCCGGGTTTGGTTTTTTCGGGCGGACGATGAGGATGGTCGGCAGGCATCGGGGGAGCCCATGCGCGGCGTTATTGCTGGCCCTTTGCCTCGCCCTGTTTTTCCACACAGGCCCGGCCTCGGCCGATGAGGCGAAACCGATGCGAGGCGTGGCGCTGGTGATCGGCGAATCTCGCTATGAGCATCTGACCGCCCTGCCCAACCCGGCCAACGACGCCCGCGCCGTCGACCGCCTGCTCGGCGAACTTGGCTTCGACGTCACGTCCGTCACCGATGGCGACAAGGCCAGGCTCGACCGCGCCCTCCAGCGCTTCGTCGAGGATGCCGCCGGCGCCGATGTGGCGCTGCTCTATTATTCGGGACATGGCATCGAGGCCGGCGGAGAGAACTATCTGGTGCCGGTCAGTGCCGATCCGTCGTCGCTGGCCAATGCCGGCAAGGATCTTGTCCCCTTGTCTGGCCTGCTGGCCGAACTGAAAGCCAAGGTTCCCATCGCCATCGTGCTGCTCGATGCCTGCCGCACCAATCCGTTTCCGGCCGGTGCGACGATCACCACCGCCTCCGGTCCGGTCCCGGTGGCCGCCGCCGGGCTCGACCTGACACGGGGGGCCGTCCCCCTCGCCGACGCCGCGGATGCGTCACGCAGCCTGGGCGAGGTGGTCGGCTTCGCCGCCGAACCCGGCCACGCCGCGCTCGATGGTGATGCCGGCGGCAACAGCCCCTATGCCGCCGCGCTGCTGAAGCATCTCGCCGCCGGCGGCTTCGCCTTCGGCGACGTCATGACGATGGTCGCCGAGGAAGTCTACGTCCAGACCGGCGGCCGTCAACGGCCCTGGACCAATGCCAGTCTGCGCCGGCTGCTCTATTTCGGCCTATCACCGGAACCGGCAGGCGGCGACGAGGCCGAGATTCGCGGCGAGCATCGCAAGCTGCTGCTGACCATTGCCACGACCCCCGCCGACACGCGCCGCCTGGTGGAGGCAGCGGCAACCTCGGAAGCTGTTCCGCTGGGGACGCTTTATGGTCTGCTCGCCGCGCTGGGCACCGATATGCCGAGCGACCCGCGTGAACTGGATAGGCTGTTGCGCGGCCAGACCGAGCATCTCAAGACGATCATCAGCGAAAGGCAGGCGCTGAAAAGCACGGACGCGGACATCGTGCGCCTGTCGGATCTCGCCGAAAAGGCGATCGCCGATGGTGCCCTGACAGCAGCTGTCCAGTTCCAGCAACAGGCCAAGGCGCGCGTCGCGCAACTGTCCAGGACCGTCGACCAGGCCGAGGCCGACGTGAAGGCAAGGCGCATCGAATTCGCCGAGGTCTATAGCCGCAGCGGCGACACCTATTTCCTTGCCTTCCAGCCAATGAAGGCCGCCGATGACTACCGCAAGGCGTATGAACAGGTCCGGAAATGGGACGCCGGCCTCGCCTGGCACTACAAGCTGGCGCAAGCCAACGCCATCCGCGCCTACGGCACGTTTCGCGGCGACAACAAGGCATTGCAGGTCGCGATGCGAACCTTCGCCGAAGCCGCCAGGCTGCTTCCCCAGGATCGCCTGACCCCGCAATTGATCATGACCCAGAACGATTACGGCCTGGCGATGTATATGTATGGGCAGCGCCAGAGCGACTCCGCTTCACTGGAACAGGCCGTCGGCGTCTTCTCCAACATCGTTTCGAGCGGCATCAAGCAGGTCGACCCCGCGCTGTGGGCGGAGGCCCAGTCCAATCTCGGCACGGCGCTGATATTGCTCGGCACGCGCAAGAGCGGGCCGGAGCAATATGAGCAGGCCGCGACGGCTTTCAACGCCGCCCTGGAAGTGATTTCGCGGCGAGAACAGCCGCTCAAATGGGCCTTGGCGCGCAAGGGCGAGGCCGATGCGATTGCCTGGATCGGCCTTCGCGGCAACGACCAGGAGAGACTGCATCAGGCGGTCGACGCCTATCAGGATGTCCTGACCACGCTCACCCGCGACCTCGATCCCTTGTCATGGGCCGCCGCGCAGGATGGCCTCGGCAGCGCGCTGTGGGCGATCGGCGACCGGCTCGACGGCAGCGACCTGCTGCGGCAGGCCGTGACTGCCTACAACGCCGCGCTCACCGAAAACACCCGCGAGCGCGTACCGCTGCTATGGGCGACAGAACAGAACAATTTGGCCAATGCCATGCTGTCCATCGGCCAGCGCGAGCAAGGCACGCAAAGCCTGACGCAGGCGGCCGATGCCTACAACAATGCCTTGGAAGAATGGACCCGCGACCGCGAGCCGTTCAGCTGGGCGACCGCGCACAACAATCTCGGCCGCACCCTCGTCCTCACCGGCGAGCGGACGGGCAATGACGCGACGATCCAGGCGGGCCTCGCCTCCTACAACGACGCCCTGAAGGAGTGGACGAAGGAGAGCGCGCCGCTGCAATGGGCATCGCTGCAAGGCGGGGTCGGCTCCGGCCTGCTGATCCTCGGCCGCAAGAACAACGATGCCCGGCTGCTCGGCGATGCCAGGCAGCGGATGCAACTGGCCTGGTCGTTCTATCACGACGCCGGCTATCCCCAATATGATGGCTACTTCCAGGAACAGATGGCCGAAATCGACAAGGCGCTGGCCGCGCTGAAGTGACGGGCGCGCACTGCGGATTGTGTTTATGATCGCGATGGAACGGCAAACCGGAGACCACGATGAACCGACTTTCGAGCCTGCTGGCGTCCAGCTTCATTCTGCTCGTGCCGCTCTCGTCCGCGCAGGCCGCCATGCCCGAAGCGGCAACCGCCTTGTTCGAGGCGAAAACCGTCGCCGCGCGCGACAGCGCCCTGTCGACGCTGGAGGCGGCCGCGCCGAAGGATCCGGCATCGGCCTATGCCGCCGGCGCCGGCGAGTTCTTCACGGCACTCGAGCTGCTGGCCAGCGGCTTGCACCGGCATGGTTTCGAAAGCCCGCGATCCTTCATGCTGCCGCTGATGCAGTTGCCGGTACCGCTCAATCCCACCCCCGAGCCGCTGACCTACGAGGAGTTCCGCGCCATATTGGTGGGCTTCCGCGACCGGCTGGAAAAATCCGCCACGACGCTGGGATCGGTGCCTGCCGATGCCGATATCGGCATGGTCATCGACCTCACCCATGTCGGCATCGACCTCAACGAGGACGGCACCATCGCGCCCGATGAAAGCATCGCGGCGATCATGGCCGCTCTGTCGCGCGGCAGCGTCTCGCAGGGCGATGCCGCGCCCTCGCTCACCTTCCGCTTCGACCGCGCCGACGGCTACTGGCTGCAGGGCTATGCCGAATTCCTCATGGCGCAGGCCGATTTCTGGCTGGCGCACGATTTCAGGAGCACATTCGACGGCTCCTTCCACATGCTGTTCCCCCGCGCCAAACTGCCGTTGCAGGATATTCTCGTGCCGCCGCCTGGCGAGATGGGCGGCGACATCTTCTCCTCGGAATGGCGCATCGCCGATTTCATCTCGATGGTGCATCTCATCAACTGGCCGGTCGTCGAGCCGGACCGCCGCAAGGCCGCGCGCCAGGAACTGCTGGACATGATCCGGCTGTCGCGCGAGGACTGGAAGGCAATCCGCGCCGAGACCGACAATGACCGCGAATGGCTGCCCGGCCCGCAACAGAAAGGCCAGAACCCACTGACCGGGCTCGAAGTCGGCGAGGAGCAGGTGCAGGCCTGGCACGACACCTTGGCCATGGCCGAGGACCTGCTCGAGGGCCGCGCCCTGCTGCCGCACTTCCGCCTCACCGCCAAGGGCATCAACATGAAGCGCTTCTTCGACGAACCGAAGACCTTCGATCTCGTGCTGTCGATCACCGGCCCGGGAATCGCGCCCTATCTGGAAAGCGGCAGGATCCTGACCAGCGAGGACTTCGACCGGATCCAGCGTCAGTTCGGCGGCGGCGGGTTCCTCACATTCGCATTGTGGTTCAACTGAGGGCCGGCAGAACTCGGGTCCTCGCCTCAGCGCGAGAGAGATGGCGCGAATCGGCCAGAGAGGCTGCTGCGCTGGCAAGTTCGACCGGATCGATGCCCGCCGTCTTGTAAGGCCGCGATATCAAGTCGCACCGTCTCCAAGAAAGAGGCACCGGCCGTCAGGCACGGCCGTTCTGGTGAGGACTTTTTGGCAAACGGGCAACAATTTTGCCCAGTCCATGGCGCTTCCCGGCCCCAGTAGAGCGGCGAGCGGCGCGGCGGGTGGGGCCGATTGCTCGAATTCTGAAAATTTGTCTCAGGCCGTTTTGCTTGACTTGGATGTCAAAAACAGGCAGCAAAACGGTCTCGGACGGGCTTTATTATCGCTTGCGTGATCGTGGACAAGCCTCTTTGCCGTCAAGTCCACGTCTCTCTGTTGGTTTTGAGAGGGATTGGTTAACCAACTTTGTCCATATTTTGAAACAATCGGCAACCAAGGACAGACGCGGCAAACGCGTCGGACACCACCTGGGATCACTCGCAGAATGGTCGTCGCGGCCAAGAAGGCCGCGTACGGGGATAACCGGTTGGAGCAAGATTGGTTGCATGGCTTTGTCGCGTAAACACAAAATAACCTGGGACCAACGCGAGAGCGGCGAGCACGCCGACGCGCAACGCTCCCCTTCCTTCACCCCGCAACGGATCGTCCGCTGGGTCGCGGTTCCCGGCGTCGGCGCTGCCGTTGGCCTGTGGCTCATCGGCACCATGGCCGGGCTCAGCTCCGTCGGCGCCTCGCTGTCGGCGACGTCGGCAGGCATGCCGCAGAGCCTTCCCATGCCGGGTTCGATGGCCTTGGCCGATCCGCTCAAGCAGCATCTCCTCGGATTCTCGGCACCGTTCGTGATGGCCAATGCCCATGGCGGCGCGCAGGCGCTGCACGACCGTGCCGTTCAATGCGGCGCCAGCTGCTTCAAGCTGGCCAGGGTGAGCCCCCAGGCCGAAAAATCCGCGCGCCTCGTGGCGCAGGCGAAGCCGACGGTTGCCCCGACGGTCGCAAAGTCGAAATCGCAGGAGCGCTTCGAACGTATCGAAGCGTCGCTGTCGCCAAGCCGGCTTGCCGCTGTCTTTGCCGATGCCGGAAAGCCAGCCGTCGCCAATGCCCTTCCCGTGATTTCCAGCGTCGCGTCGCAAGTCGCCCAGGCATCCCTGGTGCCGTCCGCCACTGTGGTGGCCAGCCTGTCGGATGACATTCCGGCTCCGGCGGCGGAACGCTTCGCCCGCGCCGATACCGGCTCCGTCGTCGTCCAGACCGCGCCGCAACCTATGGGCTTTGCCCAGTCGGAGACGCCGAGCGGCTCGCAACTGGCACTGGCTCTCGCCCAGTCGCTACCGGTCGAAGACGAGGCGTTCGCCTCGCCCATGCCGATGGCCGAATCCCCGGCCGATGTCGCGGTGTCGCCCGTCGACACCCTGCAGGAAAAGCCCGGCGATGCCGCCTCCTTGCCTGACGCGCTGACCGACGACGTGCCGCTGCCGACCCGCCGCCCGCAATTCGACGCCCCGCGACAGCCGACGGTCGTCCAGGAGCCCAAGGCCGCCGAACAGGTAAGGCCGGCGCAGCAGGGCAAGCCCGGCCAGAATTCAAGGTCGGTCCAGCAGGCCAGCAAGCCGGCAAAACCGGCCCGCCAGGGCCGGCCCGCCGATGGCGGCGACGTGTTGGCCTATGCCAGGCCCGACGTTCCCGCCGGGGGCCTCGGCCAGGCCTTCAAGAACCTGTTCAATTCACCGAACGCCAAGACGGGGGCCGGCAACGGCGTTGCTGTCTACGACATCAGCGCCGGCATGGTGTACATGCCGGACGGCGAGAGGCTCGAGGCGCATTCGGGCATCGGCGCCATGACGGACCAGCCGCGCTATGTCGACCAGAAGAACCGTGGGCCGACGCCGCCCAACACCTACAACCTGTCGCTGCGCGAGCAGCGCTTCCACGGTGTCGAGGCGTTGCGCCTGACCCCGGTCGATGGCCGCAACAAGTACAATCGCGACGGCTTCCTCGCCCATACCTACCTGCTTCGCGGGCGCTACGGCCAATCCAGCGGCTGCGTCGCCTTCAAGGACTATGCGCGCTTCCTCGCGGCCTACAAGAAGGGCAAGATCAAGCGCCTGGTCGTCGTGCCACGCCTGAACGGATCCCCGGTGCAGGTCGCATCCGCCGCCAGGGGCGTTTAACGCCAACGCGCATTCGGCCGCATCTCCCTCCTCTGGCCAACCACCAGCTCCTGACAACCTGCTGTCAGGAGCCGTGGTGTCCTGTCCGCCCCTGTCGGATGCACTCTTCCCATTTCGGCCAAGACCTCCCATATTCTGGGCATGGCCAGATCCTCCGACAAAAAGACGCCGCCGACGGCGAATGACGACCGCGCCGCGCCGAAGCGGCGCAGCCCGCTGACCGATTTCATGGATGCCTCGGAACCGCTCCAGAGGGGCGGCTTCGCCGAGATGCCGCAGCAAGACCTGACGGGCACGGCGTTGACCGGTTCGATCGCGGATTGGGCCGAGCAGATCGAGCAGGAAGCCGAAAAGGAAGGTCGCCTTGCCGGCAAGGGCGACGCCGGCAAGTCGCCGAAGCCGTCGAAGAAGATTCCCGAGCGCTCAAGCTCGCCCGGCCGCAGTTCGCGCGGCACCTCGATGGGTGGGGCGGCGTCAGCCAGGGAGCGCACCGCCGCCGGGCTCAATCCCGTGGCCGGTCTCGACATCTCTCTGGAAGACGCGGAGACGATGGCGTCCGGCAGCGTCACCGCCACTGTCGCGGCCCTGTCTGCGCTGATCGAATCCGGCAATCCGCTGCACAAGGACGGTGTGCTGTGGACGCCGCACCGCCCTGCCCGGCCGGAAAAATCCGAAGGCGGCATCGCCATCAAGATGGTGTCGGACTTCGAGCCGGCCGGCGACCAGCCGACCGCGATCAAGGACCTTGTCGAAGGCGTCGCCAACAATGACCGCACCCAGGTGCTGCTCGGCGTCACCGGTTCGGGCAAGACCTTCACCATGGCCAAGGTGATCGAGGAGACGCAGCGTCCCGCCCTCATCCTTGCGCCGAACAAGACGCTGGCGGCGCAGCTCTATTCCGAGTTCAAGAAATTCTTCCCTGAAAACGCCGTCGAGTATTTCGTCTCCTACTACGATTATTACCAGCCGGAAGCCTACGTCCCGCGCACCGACACCTTCATCGAGAAGGAATCTTCCATCAACGAGCAGATCGACCGCATGCGCCACTCGGCGACGCGCTCGCTGCTCGAGCGCGACGACGTCATCATCGTCGCCTCGGTGTCCTGCATCTACGGTATCGGTTCGGTCGAGACCTATACGGCGATGACCTTCCAGATGCAGATCGGCGACCGGCTCGACCAGCGCGCCCTGCTCGCAGACCTCGTCGCCCAGCAATACAAGCGCCAGGACATCAATTTCGTCCGCGGCTCGTTCCGCGTGCGGGGCGACACGATCGAGATCTTTCCGGCCCACCTTGAGGATCGCGCCTGGCGCATCTCGATGTTCGGCGACGAGATCGAGGCGATCACCGAGTTCGATCCGCTGACAGGCCAGAAGACCGGCGAACTGAAAAGCGTCAAGATCTACGCCAACTCACACTATGTCACGCCGCGCCCGACCCTCAACCAGGCGATCAAGTCGATCAAGGAGGAGCTCAAGCAGCGGCTGGTGGAACTGGAACGCGCCGGCCGCCTGCTGGAAGCGCAGCGGCTGGAACAGCGCTGCCGGTTCGATCTGGAGATGCTCGAAGCCACCGGCTCCTGCGCCGGCATCGAGAACTATTCGCGCTATCTGACCGGCCGCCAGCCTGGCGATCCGCCGCCGACCCTGTTCGAATACATTCCCGACAACGCGCTGGTCTTCATCGACGAGAGCCACGTCACCGTGCCGCAGATCGGCGGCATGTATCGCGGCGACTTCAGGCGCAAGGCAACGCTGGCCGAATACGGCTTCCGCTTGCCGTCCTGCATGGACAACCGACCGCTGCGCTTCGAGGAATGGGACGCCATGCGCCCGCTCTCCGTCGCCGTTTCGGCAACTCCGGGCGGCTGGGAAATGGAGCAGGCCGGCGGCGTCTTCGCGGAGCAGGTCATCCGACCGACCGGCCTGATCGACCCTCCGGTCGAGGTGCGCCCGGCCAAGAGCCAGGTCGACGACGTCGTCGGCGAAATCCGCGAGACGACAAAGGCCGGCTACCGGACGCTGGTCACGGTGCTGACCAAGCGCATGGCCGAGGACCTGACCGAATACCTCCACGAACATGGCGTGCGCGTGCGCTACATGCACTCCGACATCGACACGCTGGAGCGCATCGAGATCTTGCGCGACCTGCGTCTCGGAGCCTTCGACGTGCTGGTCGGCATCAACCTCTTGCGCGAGGGCCTCGACATTCCCGAATGCGGCTTCGTCGCCATTCTCGACGCCGACAAGGAAGGCTTCCTGCGCTCTGAAACCTCCTTGATCCAGACGATCGGCCGCGCCGCCCGCAATGTCGACGGCAAGGTTATCCTCTACGCGGACCAGATCACCGGCTCGATGGAGCGGGCGATGGCCGAAACCAGCCGCCGCCGCGAAAAGCAGATGGAGTGGAACGCGGCCAACGGCATCACGCCGGAATCGGTCAAGTCGCGCATCTCCGACATTCTCGATTCGGTCTACGAAAAGGACCACGTCCGCGCCGACATCTCGCAGTTCACCGACAGCGCCGGCGCCATGATGGGCAACAACCTCAAGGCCCATCTCGATGCCATGGAAAAGCAGATGCGCGACGCCGCCGCCAATCTCGACTTCGAGAAGGCGGCGCGCATCCGCGACGAGATCAAGCGCTTGCGCGAGATGGAGCTGTCCATTTCCGAGGATCCGCTGGCCAAATATGCCGACATGGAAAGCCCGGTTTCCGGCCGCGAGAAGGGCAAGCACAACAAGGGTGTGGCCAAACACCGTACGGCCGAGGAACAGGAGCGTTTTCGCAAGCTGGATGATGCACGCGCCGCCGAGGAGGCGGCAAGATCTGCCCGGTCAAACCTGTTCCGCAAGCCGGCGCTTGACGAGATGGGTGCCGATGGCGCCATGCCGGTGAAAAAGCCGCTGTTTTCAAAGCCCTCCCTCGACGCGATGGGGCCGGGCACCGACATGCCGACACCGGCCGGCGCCGTCTCGCGCTCGCTGTTCAAGAAGCAGTCGGCGCAGGAGGCGCATGGCTCGGATTTCGGGGTTCCCGGCGAGCCGGTCAAACCGCTGTTCAAGAAGAACTCGCTCGACGAGATGACGGTGCGGCGCACCGAAAAGCCCATCGAAGGCAAAGTGCCGGCGAAGCCGCAGCCCCCAGCGGGCGCCAGGGAGAGCAGCGATCCCGCCAAACCCATTGTCCGCCAGCGCGCCGGCATCGGCTCTTACAAGGACCCGGGCGACGCCCGCCGCGAAAAGCGCCGGCCTGGCAAGACGGGGCGGCCGGGACGGTAGTGCCTCCCACGTGGGCGATCCACTTGCCTCCACCCCAGACTTTGGTGTAATCGCTCCGCAACTGAACGTCTTGTCTTGAAAGGAGGGCTCACGTGTTCACGTTCTATCGTCACCATCGTCAGCGTGGCCCGATTTCAGCCCTGCGAGCCAGCTTGCAGGGCTGACCAGGGACGGTCCGGGTTTTACCCGCTTCGATTTTTTGGTCTGCCCTTCGTGGTGCCGCGACACCGAGCCTGATGGCCGGCAAGCGCACCGTCAAAGTGCATGAGCCGGCATCCGGCAAGACCAGAGAAATCAAAATGGCCCTGATTAGCCTCAAATCCCTCGGCGTCACCATGAGCGCGCCGCTCTTTTCCAACCTCGACCTCACCATCGGCAGCGGCGACCGGCTCGGCATCGTCGCCGCCAATGGCCGCGGCAAGTCGACCCTGCTCAAATGCCTGACCGGCGAGATGGAGCCGTCCTCCGGCGACATCACCCGCATGCGCGGCCTTCGCGTCGGCCATGTCGAGCAGTCGGTCCCGCCTGCCCTTCTCGGCCGCACCTTCCATCAGCTCGTTGCCGATGCCCTGCCGCCCGAGCAGGCCGACAGCGAGATATGGCGCGTCGACGTGGTGCTGGATTCGCTCGACGTGCCCGAGCCCATGCGCGAACGGCCGATGCATGCGCTGAGCGGCGGCTGGCAGAGGCTGGCGCTGATCGCCCGCGTCTGGGTCACCGAGCCCGACGTTCTGCTGCTCGACGAGCCGACCAACCATCTCGACCTTGCCCGCATCTCCCAGCTGGAAGCCTGGCTGAACGCCTTGCCGCGCGAGGTGCCGGTCGTCATCGCCAGCCATGACCGCGCCTTCCTCGACGCCGCCACCAATCGCACGCTGTTCCTGCGGCCGGAACAATCGCCGGTGTTCGCGCTGCCTTACTCGCGCGCAAGACAGGCCCTCGACGAAGCCGACGCCTCGACGGCGCGCAAGTTCGAGCGCGACATGAAGGTCGCCCAGCAGCTGCGAAAGCAGGCCGCCAAACTCAACAACATCGGCATCAACTCCGGCAGCGACCTGCTCACCGTCAAGACCAGGCAGCTCAGGGAACGCGCGGAAAGACTGGAAGACGCGGCAAACCCGGCCCATCGCGAAAAATCGGCGGGCGCCATCAAGCTCGCCAATCGCGGCACGCACGCCAAGGTGCTGATCACGCTCGACGACGCGGCGGTGGAAACGCCCGACGGGACGTTGCTGTTCAGGACCGGCAAGCGCCACATCTGCCAGGGCGACCGCATCGTGCTGCTTGGCCGCAACGGCGTCGGCAAGTCGCGCTTCGTCACGTTGATCCGCAAAGCCATTCTAGCCGGACACGGTTCAGAACGTGAAGGTAACGCCGTCGACGGTGCTCGGTTACAGCGACCAGGCGCTGGCGGGTATCAGCGGCGACGACACGCCGCTCTCGATGATCTCGCGCCGTTATGATGTCGGCGAGCAGCGCGCCCGCTCGCTGCTGGCCGGCGCCGGCGTGGTCATCGAGATGCAGGAGAAGAAGATCGGCGTGCTGTCCGGTGGCCAGAAGGCGCGGCTGATGATGCTGGCGCTGAGGCTCGCCAATCCCAATTTCTACCTGCTCGACGAGCCGACCAACCACCTCGACATCGATGGCCAGGAAGCCCTGGAAGCCGAATTGCTCGCGCATCAGGCAAGCTGCGTGCTCGCCTCGCACGACCGCTCCTTCATCCGCGCCATCGGCAACCGCTTCTGGCTGATCGACAAGCGGAAGCTGACCGAGGTCGAGGATCCCGAGGGCTTTTTCCTCGAGGTGACCGAAGCGGGTGGTTGAAGGCGAAGGACCGTTATCCGCAATTGGCCCGTAAATGATTTGCTTACACCCCTTGATTGGTGTAAGCAATATGTTTACAAATGTCCATGATCAAGTCCTTCAAGAACAAGGCGTTGGCGCAACTCTATCAAACCGGAAAGACCGGCAAGATCGACGCCAAGATGCACAAGCGCATTTTTGTCCGGCTTGATCGCCTGGAAGCTTCGGAGAAGCCGGAGGAGATGAACCTTCCCGGCTTCGACTTCCACCCGCTGAAAGGCTTCGATCCCATCCGCTACACGGTCCATGTCAACGGCCCGTGGTGCATTACATTTGAATTCGATGGCAAAGATGCCGCCCGCGTCGATTCGAGCAATATCACTGAGGTGGCCAGATTGGAGAAGTTCGACTTATGACTGTGTACGAGCCGACGCGCCCGATCGAGCGTTGTCCCTCCCACCCGGGGGCGCTGCTTGAGGACATTATCCCGGCAA
>NZ_JBAZUD010000076.1:0-25171 GCF_041661565.1 Mesorhizobium sp. | reverse complement strand
GGATTGCCCATATTGCCGAGGCCGATAAAGGCGATCGTGGTCATTGTTTCACTCCCGGAAGTTGTTGGCTTCAGCGGCCGATAAGCGCCCGCGCGATGATGACGCGCATGATCTCGTTGGTGCCTTCGAGGATCTGATGCACCCTTAGGTCACGCACCAGTTTCTCGATGCCGTAATCATGCAGGTACCCGTAGCCGCCGAGCAACTGCAGCGCGTCATTGGCGACGGTGAAGCCGGTGTCGGTGACAAAGCGCTTGGCCATCGCCGACCATTTGCCGGCATCGGGCGCCTTGTGGTCGAGTTTCGCGGCGGCGGCATAGAGGAAGATGCGCGCCGCCTGCAGTTCGGTCTCCATGTCGGCCAGCCTGAACTGCAGCGCCTGGAACTGGCTGATCCTGGAACCGAAGGCCTTGCGCTCGCCAGTGTAGGCCAGCGCCTTGTCGAGTGCCGATTGCGCGCCGCCCAGCGAGCAGGCGGCAATGTTCAGCCTGCCGCCGTCGAGCCCGGCCATGGCGATGCCGAAGCCGGCACCTTCGCCCGACAACAGGTTTTCCGCCGGCACCTTGCAATCCTCGAAGATGACCTGGCGGGTCGACTGCATGTGCCAGCCCATCTTCTGCTCGTTGGCGCCGAAGGAGAGGCCTGGCGCATCCTTGGGCACGACGATGGTGGAAATGCCTTTAGGCCCGTCCGCGCCGGTGCGCACCATGACGGCATAGACGTCGCTGTCGCCGGCGCCGGAAATGAACTGCTTGGTGCCGTTGAGGATGTAGTCGCCGCCGCTCTTCACCGCGCGCGTCTTCAGGGCGGCTGCGTCGGAGCCGGAGCCGGGTTCGGTCAGGCAATAGCTGGCCAGCCACTCCATCGATGCCAGCTTCGGCAGGAAGCGCTGGCGCTGCTCGTCATTGCCGAAGCGGTCGATCATCGAGGCCACCATGTTGTGGATCGAGATGAAGGACGAAAAGGCCGGGTCGGCGTGCGACAGCGCCTCGAAGATCAGCACGGCATCGAGCCGTCCGAGGGCGGAGCCGCCGACATCGTCCCTGACATAGATGCCGCCGAGCCCCAGCGGCCCGGTTTCCCGGATGACGTCGGCGGGAAAATGCTTGTCGCGGTCCCAGTCGAGGGCGTTCGGTGCGACGCGGTCGGCGGCGAAGGCTCGCGCCATCTCCTGGATGGCCCGCTGTTCCTCGTTGAGTTCGAACTGGCTGGTGCTCGCATCGACCGCGGCGTCCATGGCGTGCTCCTTGGGTTGGCGTGCTGGCCTGTTGTTTTTGGCTTTGCGCGCGTAGCAATCTAGACCAATGATGGCGTCGCGCAACCCGACCCACCGCGGAGCGGCTGTGCGCCAGTGCATGCCCGGAGCGAGATGTGACGACAAGATTTGACGAACTGCTGGGCCGGTTCCGCGCCTGTCTCGCCTCCGTGGATGACGCCTTGGTGCGCGACGCCGTGGCGCGCATCGGCTGGGAGATGCCGCCCCGCGCGCTTGGGCCGCATCCACTCGCCTGCCTTCGCCATCTCGATCGTGCGGCCGCGTTGGCGCCGCCCGATGCAAAGCCGCTGTTGCAGTGGGTGGCGCAGCGGCGCAACGAATTGCATTGGGGGCAGACCTATACGGAAGCGGATTTCGGCAAGAGCTTCATCGACAATTATGGTTGGCTGGAGGTGCTGGGCACGCGCGGCCATTTCGCCAATGCCGAGGTTGCGGCAGGCCTGCTGATCCTTGGGCCCGATATCGTTTATCCCGACCACCACCACGTCGCCGAGGAAATCTATATTCCGCTGACCGGCGGCACCGAGTGGCGGATGGGCGAGGGCGGCTTTCGCCGGCGGGATGCCGGCGAGGTCGTGCACCATGCGTCCAATGTCAATCACGCCATGCGGACCGGGGAGGAGCCACTCCTGGCGCTCTATATCTGGCGCGGCGGGCCGCTGGCGCAGAAATCCACGATCACCGGAACCGCTTTGCAGGGCCGGCGCTGATGGCCAGGGCGATCATGCTGCAAGGCACGGGTTCGGACGTCGGCAAGACGGTGCTGGTGGCGGGGCTGTGCCGGGCCGCCAGGAACCGCGGGCTGAAGGTGCGTCCGTTCAAGCCGCAGAACATGTCGAACAATGCCGCCGTCGCCAACATACCAGGTGACAACAAGGCCGGTGGCGAGATCGGCCGCGCGCAATGGCTGCAGGCGATCGCCTGTGGCGTCGCGCCGTCCGTGCACATGAACCCGGTGCTGCTGAAGCCGCAGACGGATATCGGCGCCCAGGTCATCGTCCAGGGCAAGGTGTTCGGCGAGGCACGGGCGCGCGACTACCAGGCCCTGAAGGGTCGGCTGATGGATGCGGTGCTCGACTCCTGGGCGAAGGTCGGCGAGGGCGCCGACCTCGTCATTGTCGAGGGCGCCGGCTCGCCGGCCGAAATCAACCTGCGCAGCCGCGACATTGCCAATATGGGCTTTGCCACCCGTGCCGACGTGCCGGTGGTGCTGGTCGGCGACATCGATCGCGGCGGCGTCATCGCCTCGATAGCCGGCACCCATCTGATCCTGCCGGAAGAGGACCGGCGCATGATCGTCGGCTACCTCATCAACAAGTTCCGTGGCGATGTCTCGCTGTTCGATGACGGCCTGAAGGCGATCGAGACATTCACCGGCTGGCGCTGCTTTGGCGTCGTGCCATGGCTGAAGGCGGCGGCACGGCTGCCCTCCGAGGATTCGGTGGTGTTGGAGCGGCTGGCGTCCGGTGAGGCACGCGCGCTGAAGGTGGCCGTGCCGATGCTTGGCCGTATCGCCAATTTCGACGATCTCGACCCGCTCAAGGCCGAGCCACAGGTCGAGGTCGTCTTCGTGCCCCCAGGAAAGCCGCTGCCGGCGGATGCCGGCCTGGTGGTCATTCCCGGCTCCAAGTCGACGATCGGCGATCTCCTGAAATTTCGCGAGAATGGCTGGGACCGGGATATCGCCGCGCACCGCAAGCGCGGTGGCCATGTGGTCGGCATTTGCGGCGGCTACCAGATGCTTGGCCGTGTGGTGCGCGATCCCCACGGCATCGAGGGCAGCGTCACCGAGGCCGAAGGGCTCGGCCTGCTCGACGTCGAGACGGTGATGGAGCCGGAAAAGACCGTGCGGAATATCAGTGCGCGATCCGTGCCGTTCGACCTGCCGCTGGAGGGCTACGAGATCCACCTCGGCCGCACCACGGGCCCGGACACCGTAAGGCCGTCGGCAACCATCAACGGCATCGAGGACGGCGCGATCTCCGCCGATGGGAAGGTGATCGGCACCTATCTGCACGGCCTGTTCGGCGCCGACGAATTTCGCGGGAAATTCCTCGATAGCCTCGGCATCAAGGGCGGCGGCATCGACTACCGCGCCGAGGTCGAGCGAGCGCTTGATGAGGTCGCGGTCGAGCTGGAAACCCATCTCGACTGCGATGCGATTTTTGCATTGGCGCGTTAGGATCGCTGGGTGTTCGAATCAAAAGCGCCCGGCTTTTCACCGGGCGCTCCGTGTCTCCCCGGATTGGAGTTGCTACGCGCCGCGCATCAGGCAGCCAATGGCCAGCACGACGAAAGCGATGGTGACGATCCAGACCGAGGCCAATGGAATGAACGCAAGAATGCCAAGGGCGGCGAGAACGCCGATGATGGCGATGACAACGGAAATGATGAAAACAATTTGGGTAGGTGCGCTGAGATTCATGGCTGGCTCCTCCGGCATGATTCGAACAGCGGCATTCTATCAGTCGGCGTGATCACACACCAATCATGACGCGCATGGGGTTGGCCGGATCGGCCAGCAGCTTCACGGCAAGCGCCAGGCAGACGATCACCAGCAACGGCTTGATCAGCCGTGCGCCGATGCGCATGGCCAGGCTGGCCCCGACGCGGGCGCCGAGGAACTGGGCAATGCCCATCATCAGGCCGATCTTCCAGTAGACGACGCCGAAGGCGGCAAAGACGATAAAGCCGCCGATGTTGGAGGCGAAATTGAGCAATTTCGTATGCGCCGTCGCCTTCAGCACGCCATAGCCGGCGAGCGCCACGAAGGCCAGCATGTAGAAGGAGCCGGCTCCCGGACCGAACAGACCGTCGTAGAAGCCGATGGCCGGCACCAGGGTCAGTCCGAACAGGAACGGCGACAGGCGTTCGGCACGATCAATGTCGTTCATGTTGGGCTTGAGCGCGAAGTAGACGGCGATGGCGATCAACACGATGGGCAGGACCGCGCGCAGAATGCCGCCCGGCACGACCGTCGCCAACAAGGCGCCAATGGCGCTGCCGACAAGTGCCAGCAGTGCCGATGGCAATTGCCGGCGCAGGTCGACATGCCCCCTCGACGCATAGTGGATGGTCGCCGAACCCGAGCCGAACATGCCTTGCAATTTGTTGGTCGCGAGCGCCTGGACCGGCGTAAAGCCGGCAAGCAGCAGCGCGGGCACCGTGATCAGTCCGCCGCCGCCGGCGATCGAATCGACAAAGCCCGCGGCAAAGGCGGCGAAGGCGAGCATGACGACGGTGTGGGTGGCGAGATCGAACATCGGATCGATGGGAGCAGTCGGGTGGCGGGAGGATCGGCGGGCGTCGGGACGATCGGACGGGTTCGATCACGCCAATCCGGTTTGCGCAAGACCGATTTCGCGCTACCTATGAGCGAATCGGAAAGGGACCAAGATGGCGTTCGCACTGCTGGACCAGATACGCTCGATCTTCGATGGTGACCCGGGCGTGCGCAAGGTGGCGGACGATCCTGTCCTGTCGGCGGAACTCCTGATGCTTTTCCGCATGATCCTGGCCGACGGCTCGGTCAGCGAGAGCGAGATGATTGCCTTCCGGCGCATCTGCAGGGATGCCTTTGGCATTCCGGAAACAAGCATCGACGCCGTCATCGATTATCTCAACGAGTTCGGCTACGAGACCAATGGCTCGCAAGCCATCGCACTGTTCCGCGACCTCGACCTGGACCGTCGCAAACAACTGGCACTCCATATGGCCGAAATCGCCAAGGCGGATTCGCAGCTGGCCGACAGCGAGGTGCGCCTGCTTCGCCGCACGCTCGACCTGCTCGACATCAGCCCGGTCGATGCCGTGAAGCGGGAAGAGTAGCGGCGAGCCGGCTTCAGGAAGCTCTCGCTCAACCCTGTTCGCGCAGGCGCCGCGCGATTGCGATGCGCAGGTCCGGAGCAGCGGCGACAAGAGCCCGCGCCGCCTCGGACCGCGGATGATCGAGAACCTCGCTTGTCTTGCCGCGCTCGACAATCTTGCCGTCATGCATGACCAGCACCTCGTCCGAAATTGCGCGGGCGACAGTCAGGTCATGGGTGATGAAGAGGTAGGCGATGCCGAGTTTCCGGTTGAGTTCGGCGAACAGATCAAGGATCTGGGCACGGATCGAAACGTCCAGCGCCGACACCGGCTCGTCGGCGACGACCAGCTTGGGCCGGGTGATGATGGCACGCGCGATCGACAGGCGCTGGCGCTGGCCGCCTGAGAACTCGTGTGGATATTTGTCGAGGTCGCGCTGGTCGAGGCCGACTTCGTGCAGAGCATGTGCCACCATCTCGCGGCGTTCGGCGCGCGACAGCTTCTTTTCCAGCACGTGCAGGGGCTCGGCGACCAGTTTCTCGACCTTCTGGCGCGGGTCGAAGGAGCCGTAGGGATCCTGGAACACGACCTGCATGTCGCGCCGGGCCGGCTTCAGCTCGGCTTCGCTCCTGCCGGTGATGGTCTCGCCGCGAAACCGGATCGTGCCCGAACTCGGCCGGTCGAGCGCCAGGATCATGCGGGCAAGCGTGGATTTGCCGCAGCCCGAACGCCCGACAAGCGCCACCGACTGGCCCGGCGCCATCGACAGGGAAACACCATCGACGGCGCGGATATCGGGCGCGCGGCTGAACAGCGAGACGCGACGGCCGGGATAGTCGCGCGTCACGCCCTCGACCTCAAGCAACGGCTGGCCTTGGCCCGCGCCATGCGGCCTGGCGCGCTCCGGCACATGCATCGAGGCCTGTGCCAGCTGGCGCGTGTAGGGGTGGAGTTGTGCGGAGAGCGTGCGCGCCGTGTCGCCGGCTTCCATCACCTCGCCATGGCGCACGATGGTGATGCGGTCGGCCATCTCGGTGACAACGGCAAGGTCGTGCGAGATCAGCAGCAGGCCCATGCGGCTCTCCGCGACGAGATCACGCAAGAGGTCGAGGATCTGCGCCTGCAGCACCACGTCGAGCGCCGTGGTCGGCTCGTCGGCGATGAGCAGTTTCGGCTTCAATGCGCAGGCGATGGCGATGACGACGCGCTGGCGCTGGCCGCCCGACAGTTGGTGCGGATAACGCGACAGCGGGAATTCTGCCTCCGGCAGCCCGACGCGGTCGAGCATCTTTCGCGCCCGCTCTTCCGCATCCGCCCGCGTGGCTTTGGTATGCCAGCGTATGCCCTCGGCGACCTGTTCTCCGATCGTCTTGACCGGATTGAGAGCCGTCATCGGCTCCTGAAACACCATGCCGATGTCGGCGCCGCGCAGCGCGCACATCTGGTCCTCGCTCGCGGCGAGGATATCGATGCCGTCGAATGAGACGCGCCCGGTGGCGCGCGCGGCATGGGGCAGAAGTCGCATCAGCGTCAGTGCCGTCATCGATTTGCCGGAGCCCGATTCACCGACCAGTCCCATGACCTCGCCGGACGCTACGGAAAGCTCCATTCCCTTCAGGATCGGTGTGTCGCCGATGGTCAGCGAGAGGTTCTCGATTTCGAGCAAGCTCATCGGCGCCGCCGCGATTTCGGGTCGAGGATGTCGGCGATGCCGTCGCCCAAAAGATTGAGTCCCAGCACGGTGATCACGATCGCCATGCCCGGAAAGATTGCCATCCATGGCGCCACCACCATGCGGGTCTGGGCGTCGAACAGCATGCGCCCCCAACTCGGCATCGGCGGCTGTGCGCCCAGGCCCAGGTAGGACAGTCCGGCCTCGGCCAGGATGGCCAGCGCGAACTGGATTGTGCCCTGCACCAGGAGCAGCGTGGCGATGTTGGGAAGCACGTGCTCGACGGTGATCTGTGTGCTGTTCTTGCCGGCGGCGCGGGCGGCCAGGATGAACTCGCGTGGCCAGATCGCCAGCGCACCGGCGCGGGCAACGCGGGCAAAGACGGGAATGTTGAAGATGCCGATGGCGATGATGGCGTTCACGGCGCCCGGCCCGAAGGTGGCGGTGATCATGATGGCCGACAGAAGCGCGGGGAAGGCGAAGACGAGATCATTGATGCGCATCAGCGCCTCGTCGACGAGGCCGCCGCGCGCGGCCGCAAACGCGCCGAGCGGCACGCCGATGCCCATGCCGATGCCGACCGCGACGAGCGCCACGGCGATCGAATTTCGGGCGCCGACCATGGTCATCGACAGGATGTCGCGGCCGAAATGGTCGGTGCCGAACCAATGCGCCAGCGAGGGTGCCTGCGTCTTGTCCGCTATGACCAGTTTGGTGACGTCGTAGGGCGTCCAGAAATAGGAGACGATCGCCATCGCCAGGATCAGCATGGTGATGGCGAAACCGGCGACGAAGGCGCTGTTGCGGAAAGCCTTGGCAAGAATGCCGCCGAGCGTCTCCTCGGAGATGTCCATATGCAGCGTCACTGCCGGCTTCTCAGGCGCGGGTCGACGATCGCATAGGAAAGGTCGACGATGAGATTGACGGCAATGACCGCGGCGACCAGTAGCATGACAACGCTTTCGACGACGATCAGGTCGCGCTGGGTGATGGCCTGAAACACCAGCCTGCCGAGGCCGGGCAGGTAGAAGACATTCTCGATGATGATCGTGCCGGCAAGCAGGAAGGCGAATTGCAGGCCAAGGATGGTCAGGACCGGGATCATGGCGTTGCGCAATGCGTGCCGCCACAAAACGGCGCGGTAGGGCAGGCCCTTTGCGCGGGCCGTGCGGATATAATCCTCGTTCAGCACTTCGACCAGCGCCGAGCGGGTGACACGCGCCAGGATCGCCGCCTGCGGCAAGGCGAGCGCCACCGCCGGCAGCAGCAGTGATTTCAGCGCCGGCCAGACGCCGGCGCTCCAGCCCGGGAAGCCGCCTGCCGGGACGAGCCGTAGCCAGACCGCGAACACATAGATCAGCATCAGCGCGAACCAGAAATTGGGAATGGCGACGCCAAGCTGGGCGACGCCCATCGCCAGCGTGTCGCCGGCCTGTCCGCGCCGGCCGGCGGAAAACAGGCCGACGGGAATGGCGATGATGGTGGAGAGCGCAAGGGCGATCAGCGCCAAGGGCAGCGATACGGCAAGCCGCTCGCGCACCAGATCGAGGACCGGCACCGAATAGGTGTAGGAGCGGCCGAAATCGAGGCTGAGCAGCCCGCCGGCCCAGTGCAGGTAGCGCCAGGGCAGCGGCGCGTTCAGGCCCATCTGGTCGCGCAAGAGCTCCACCTGGTCGGCGCCGGCGTTCATGCCCAGCATCAGCCGCGCCGGATCACCGGGGAGGACCTCGAGCACCGCGAACACCACCATCGAGGCGAGGACCAGCGTGGCGATGGCGGTGGCCAGGCGCTTGAGGAGGTAGGCGGTCATGGGAGGTTAGGGGACGATGTGCTGCCCGAGGCAGACAACAGGTGACGATATCGTTTTACGGTGCCCCCCTCTGTCCTGCCCGACATCTCCCCCTCAAGGGGCGCGACAGAGCGCAAACGCCGCCTATTGGCCAACACCCTCACTCGCTCCACTTCACCTTGGTCAAATCATTGGCCTGGATCGGCGCGTTTTCCCACAGGCCTTGCAGTTTGGCGTCCCAGACGCCGACCTTGGGCAGTTCGTAGAGGAAGCCGACCACGGCGTCGTCGGCGAGGATTTTTTGCGCTTGTCCCAGCAATTCCTTGCGCTTGGCTTCGTCGGAGGTGAGGTTCAGGTCAGCGATGACCTTGTCGAAGGCCGGATTGTCGTAGTTGAAGTAATAATCCTTGCGCGAATAGATATCGATGTCGTTGGGCTCGGTGTGCGAAACGATGGTCAGGTCGTAATCCTTCTTGGTGAACACCTGGTCCAGCCATTGCGCCCATTCGACCGGGATGATTTCCAGAGCGATGCCGACGTCGCGCAGTTGCGAGGCGATGATCTCACCGCCGAGCCTCGCATAGGATGGCGGGGGCAGTTTCAGCGTCGCCTTGAAGCCGTTTGCCAGGCCCGCCTCCTTCAGAAGCTGCCTGGCCTTGGCCACGTCATGCGGGTAGCGGCCGGTCAGGTCGACATAGTCCTTGCTGGCCGGCGACATGTGCGAGCCGATCGGCAGGCCGAGGCCGGCCGAGGCGCCATCGATGATCGCCTTGCGGTCAAGCGCGTAGGAGATCGCCTGCCTCACCTGCAGCTTGTCGAAAGGCGGCTTCTTGTTGTTGATCGACAGGATGGTTTCACCTTCGGTCGAGCCGATCACCACCTTGAAGCGCGGATCGTCCTTGACCTGAGCGACACTGTCGGGGTCGAAGAAAGGGAAGGCCTGGATGTCGCCCGACAGCAGCGCCGGCACGGCGGCGGCGGCATCGGGCACGATGCGAAACTCGGCCTTGTCGAGAAAGGCCGGAGTGCCCCAGTAATCATCGGATTTCACCAGCGTGATCGACGACCCCTTGGCCCAGGCCTGGAACTTGAAGGGACCGGTGCCGATCGGCTTTTCCTTGTTGGTGTCGGCTGTCTCGGGCGCCACCATCACCGCGTCGCCCCATGCCATGTTGTACAGGAAGGAGCCCTGCGCATTCCGGAGCGTGACCTTCACGGTCGCGGGATCGACCACATCGACCTTGTCAATGGCCGCGAACAGGCCTTTTTGCGCATTGACCGAATTGTCGGCGCGGGCGCGGTCCAGCGAGAATTTCACGTCACTGGCGTCGAAATCGGTTCCGTCGTGGAACTTCACACCCTTGTGCAGCCTGAAAGTATAGGCTTTGCCGTCATCGGAGATGGTCCAGCTTTCGGCCAGGTCCGGCAGCACCTCACCGTTCGGGCCGATGCGGGTCAGGCCCTCGAACACATTGGCGTAAAGAACCTCATCGATGGCTGCGGCCGCGCCGGCGGTCGGATCGAGGTGCGGCGGTTCGAGCGGAATTCCTATGACGAGGTCGGTGCGCGCGGCGAACGCCGCCGCACCTGTGGCAAGCGACAACACCGCGGCGGCCAGGATGGTTTTCCACACTCTCATCGCGCAACTCCCATAGGCTTGAGGCGTTCGGATAGAAGCGTTATTTCGCCGAGGAGTAAATTACGTTTCGTGCTCCGCGACGACCATGGGGGAAATGTTTTTCCGCATCGGCCGAACGAGTGATCGGCCGCCCTTGGGATCAACCGGTGGCAGTGCCCCGCAGCAACACGTTCAATCCGATCGCCATCACCTTGGCCGATTCGATCATATCCGAGATCCCGACCCATTCGTCCGGCCGGTGGGCGAGGTCGAGAATGCCCGGGCCATAGGCGATGCAGTCATAGAGGTGGCCGATGCGGGCAATATGCTTCTGGTCGTAGGTGCCGGGCGAAATGACGTATTCCGGCTCACGATCGAATATTGCCATGATGCCTTGCGCCACCGCCTTCACAACCGGCGCGTCGCGCTCGGTCATCAGCGGCAGCACTTCCATGATGTCGCGGATCTCGTAGTCGAACTTCTTGCGCTCGCGTTTCAGCCGGTCGAGGATTGCGGTCACCTCGCTCTTCACCGTGTCGAGATCCTCCTCGAGCAGGAAGCGGCGGTCGATGGTCAGCCGGCATGAATCGGGGACGTTGGGCGAGGGCAGGCCGGGCCGGAAATCCTCGGTCTGGCCACCATGGATCGAGTTGATGTTCATGGTCGAGCGTCTTGCCCCTTCGGGCACGACCGGCATGCGGGTCATCTTGCGGTCGAGCGCCGGGAACAGCTCTGCCTCGAAGGCCTGCAGCACCGCACCCATATGGCGCACCGCATTGTCGCCGAGAAAGGGCATCGAGCCGTGTGCGATCTCGCCCTTGGTCTCGATCTCCGCCCACCAGACGCCGCGATGTCCAAGGCAGATGCGGTCCTTGTTCAGCGGTTCGGGGATGATGACGTGGTCGACCCGGGGCTTGGAGAAATAGCCGAGACGGGCAAGGTGGGCGACGCCGCCGAAGCCTCCGGATTCCTCATCGACCGTGCCTGATATTTCGATGGCGCCGGGAAAGTCCGGAAAGACTTCCATGAAGGCCTCGGCTGCGATGATCGAGGCGGCCAGTCCGCCCTTCATGTCGCAGGCGCCGCGCCCATGCACCTTGCCGTCCTTCACAATGCCGGCAAAGGGATCGACGCTCCATCCTTCGCCGGCTTCGACGACGTCGATATGCGAATTGAAGTGGACGCAGGCACCGGGCGACCGGCCATCGAAACGGGCAACGACATTAACACGCGGGTAGCGGTCGGTGTCGCCAGGCGTGCCTTCGGCGCGGATGAACTCGGTTTCGAAGCCGCGCTTCCTTAGCCGCGCGCCGATATATTCCGCGCATGGCCGGTAGGCGTCTCCGGGCGGATTGATGGTCGGAAAGCGGATCAGGTCGGCCGTCAGCTCGACGACCTCGTCGCGCCTGAGATCGATGGCTTTAAGGAGGCGTTCATTCATACGGGAGAGTTGAGCAGCGATCGGCATCGTTTTGCAAGAGCGATCGGACCTGGCGATACGACGTGTCGTTGCGGCAACTATGGCGCGAAATCGTTCAAATTTGCTGCTTTGGATTGGCGAATTGGTCAAGGACTGTGTGCTACCCGGTTTTCTTGCCGGCAAAAAAATGAAAAACAGCATGAGGGCAGGCAAGGGCAATCAAAGGGGTTTGATCGCATGAAGAAGACAATTCTCATGGCCATCGTGTTTGTCACGATGCTGTTCGGTACTTCGGGGCAGGGTTGGGCAGCCAGCCTCGTTGCAAATATAGACGTGTCGTCGCAGACGATGACAGTCAGATATGGCTTCTCCGTCTACCGCTGGAGTGTGTCCACTGCGCGTCCTGGCTATTTCACGCCGCGCGGCACCTATCGGCCGCAGCGCACGGCCCGTATGTGGTATTCGCGCAAATACCACATGTCGCCGATGCCCTATTCCGTGTTCTTCCATGGCGGCTACGCCATCCATGGCACCGGCGCGGTCAGGCAACTCGGCAGGCCGGCCTCGCATGGCTGCGTGCGGCTGCACACCGCCAATGCCGCGGCCTTCTATGCCATGGTGCGTGAAGTGGGCTTCGGCAACACGCGGATCACCGTGACGAACTAGCGGCTATCGCTTCGTCGCGGTCCTGTGTCGATGGGGTGAACGATCTCTGCGTCTTCACGACGCCCGACAGAGCCGCTGTTGGTTTTTTGCAATCGGGCCGACCGACGGCATTCTGTGGGGGATGCCGACTTTCATTACCATGTTGAAAGCATTGGTGTGAGACTTTCGGCCGGTAGCGGCCGCGGCTGGCGAGCTTTGTCACACTGGATGCCTTCTTGCGCTTTGCGGGCCAGTCGATCCGGCACACCTGCAGCCTCGCCGCCGCGCATCGATTGCCGGAATTGAAAGATGCCTTCCCAGCTCAAGACAAACGATCGCCTTTCCGGCCGGCCACCCGGAGTGGTGATCCTTGGCGGGGCGCACGGGACGCTGGCGCTGGCGAGGAGCCTTGGCCGCCAGAAGGTGCCTGTCTGGCTGGTGAGCGCCGATACGCCCTTGCCCCGGTTCTCGCGTTATGCGCACAAAACGGTGACGTGGTCCGGGCCCGAGCACGGCGGCGCTGTCGCGTTCCTGCTCAAGCTGGCCGCGACCGAGGGTCTGGGAGGGTTCCTGCTGATCCCTGGCGGCGACCCCGAAGTCAAGCTGGTGTCGCAATCCATCGATCAATTGTCGGCAGTGTTCGACGTGCTGTCGCTGCCCTGGGAACAACTGAAATGGGTTTGTGAGAAACCGCTTCTCTATCGCCGCGCTCGCGAACTGGAGGTCGCGTTTCCGCTGACCTACGAATTCGCGTCGCTCGACCAGGCAGTGGCGGCCGAGATCCGCTTTCCCGTCGTCCTCAAGCCGAATATGGGCGGCGGCAGCCGCCTGGCGCGGGAAAAAGCCATTCTGGCCAACGACCGGGCTTCGTTCCTGGCGGCCTACCGATCGGCGGCGGACGAAATCGGCGTCGAGAATGTCGTCGTCCAGGAAATGATACCGGGTGGCGGGGAAAGCCAGTTCTCCTACGCTGCGCTCTGGAACCGGGGGGCGCCGGTAGCGGAATTCACCGCCCGCCGCACCCGGCAATATCCGGTCGACTTCGGCTACACCAGCACGTTCGTCGAGGTCGTCGATGAACCGCGATTGATCGACATCGCGCGCCGGCTGCTTGGTTCGATCGCGCATCACGGTCTGGTGGAGATCGAATTCAAGCGCGATCCGCGCGACGGATCGATGAAGATACTCGACGTCAACCCACGGCCCTGGAGCTGGTTCGGGCTTGCCGCGGCCGCCGGCGTCGATCTCGGCGCCATGCTTTGGGCGATCAAGTCCGGCCGCACGGTCCAGACGGTTTCGGCGCGCCCTGACACATCCTGGATGTATTTGGTTCGCGACATGGTGGCGGCCGGCACCTTGATCACGCGTGGACGGCTGGCCAAGCGTGCCTATCTCAGCTCGTTCGCCTCGGTGCGGGCATGGGCGACATTCTCGGCCAGCGACCCGCTTCCAGGTTTGATCGACATGCCGTTGACCGCATGGAGGGTGTTGACGAGGCGGATCCTTCGTATCCGGTGAAGGATAATTAACCGACAGCGGCGGTTGATCCTTCGGTCGCGACAGAACGACGAGGATCTTTTCCGCATTCTTAACCCGGGGACGTTTTAGGTCGAGACATCGTCCAGAGGTTTTACCCGCGAGATCAATGACATGAGCGCTTCCATGCACAGAAACGGTTCCGAGGTGGCTGTGATCGGTGCCGGCCCGTTCGGGCTGGCAGTCGCGGCCGCCCTCAAGGCATCGGGGATCGAAACCCTCACCTTCGGCGGCGCGATGTCGTTTTGGCGCGACCACATGCCGAGAGGCATGAGGCTGCGCTCGCCCTGGCATGCCACCTATATCGGCCAGACGGAAGGTCCGCTTTCGCTCGATGCCTATGCGGAAGGCCTTGGGATCTCGCCGCGCCAACCGTTGCTGCTGGAGAATTTCGTCGACTACGGACTATGGATCCAGGCGCGTACGGTTCCCGATCTGGATACCCGCGCGGTACGCAGCGTCGAAAAGGCGAATGGCGGGTTTCGTCTCGCGCTGGCCGACGGCGACAGCGTCCATGCGCGGCGGGTGGTCGTCGCCACCGGCCTGATGAACCAGCAAATGATCCCCGAAGTCTTCAAGGGATTGCCCGGCGCACTGGTCAGCCATGCCAGCGAGCACTCGGGCTTCGAGGCGTTTCGCGGCAAGCGCGTCGCGGTCATAGGGCGAGGGCAGAGCGCCTGCGAATCCGCCGTTTTTCTCAATCGCTGCGGGGCGGAGGTCGAACTTGTCTGCCGTGGCGACATCCATTGGCTTGGCCATCGGGCCCTGTCAGGAAAGCAGGGCTGGAGTTTGCGCGACTTCGCATCGGAGCGTCTTGCGTCCCCGTCTCGGGTCGGGCCGTTCCCGCTGTCCTGGCTCTGCGAGGTTCCAGGCTTCGTGCACCATTTTCCGGAGGCGGCGAGGGCCGGGCTCAATAGGCGAAGCCTTGGCGCGGGCGCCACAGGCTGGCTGAGGCCTGGTTTCGAGGGAATAAAGGTCAATGCCGGCCGCACGATCACCGGTGCGTCGGCCAAGGACGACGGCATCGAGTTGCGGTTCGAAAAGGGTGTCGCAACCTACGATCACGTCCTGCTGGGGACCGGCTACAAGATCGATATCGAGAGGCTCGGGCTGTTCGGGCGCGATATGCTTGCCGCGATTGGCCGCCGGGAGGGTTTGCCGATCCTGTCTGCAGGGCTCGAATCCAGCGTTCCGGGCCTGCATTTCGTCGGCGCGAGCGCGGTAGGCAGTTTCGGCCCCCTCATGCGCTTCACCGCCGGCACGCCATTTGCCGCGCGAACCGTCGCGCGTTTCGTGCGACAGGAAGCGGGTCAGCGCCGCGAAGCGGCCTGAATCCGAAAGACCGCGTAGTCGATGGTTCGAACCGCATCCAGGAAGCGAGGCATGGGCGGCACCGGCAATTCGGTGAACATGCCGGTCGAGCGGATCGCCGGCCTTGCCCAATCGATGGCCCGGTGGCTTGAGCTGCCATAGATGACGAAGCAGTCGCGTGGCTGCTGTTCAAGCGACGAGACAAGGTTCTTGAGCACGATGTCGAAAACGTCCTTTGAAAAGGGATTGTAGAAATAGACCACCAGGGGCGCTTCGGGAAACTCATAAGCCGCCGCATCCCCCTCGACGACGCTGAGTGACCGGCATTTTTGCGAGGGGTCGGAGAAGTGCCTTATGTTGTCTCTGGCGATTTCCACGAGCTCTCTTGCGAACTCCACGCCAATGATGGTCGAAAACGGATAGAGCGATGCCAATAGCAGGGTTCGCGATTTGCCGGAACCGATGTCGATGAATGCATAGTCCCGGAGATCCCGGGGCAGCGACCGCATGATGAAGTCGAAGGTCCTCGGCGACGTGCAGACGGCTTCGTTGCCCTTGCCGCGATGCGGGCCGACGACATCGAGGGCGTCGAGCTGGATCGATCCGGCCGTATCGACGCCGTACCGGCGGTCCCATTTGCGAGCCAGATGGTCGGCGAGGATATGACGGACGTTGCGACGGACGAAGCCGAGGCTCGCGCCCAGTCCGTGCCGGCGGACGAGCCTGACCGGCTCCAGCAAACCCCGCTGACGAATATGCGACAAGGCCCGGCCGAGACGGCCAGACGATCGATCCTCGAGGCCAATTCTTTCCGGGCGCGGCATCTCGATATCTGTCATGCAACAGGCCCCCATCCAGCCACGATCACCGTCCGGATATGCACCGAGGGCCTTTAAGATTTCCTGACCGGTAACGCTACGAATGTCTGCATTACCACGCTGATGGATTTCAGGCTGGCAGGCTGACCCACCAGGCCGCCACTCAGTCGACAGCTACTGGCGCTTTTGCCTGTCGACGGTTATTCGGCCGCCAGCGGCTGATCTCCCATCTCTTGTGGAACCACATCCATTGGCCGGGGTCTTCGCGCACCCAGCGCTCAACCACGTCGTTGAGAAGCTGCGTGGTGGCTGGAACGTCGACACTGCCGTTGGCGGTGCGCGGCAGGGTCAGCTTGTCCTCGATCTCCAGGCGGAAACGGTTGCCCGGCAGCCTGATGCAGCGCGCCGGGTAGACATCGCACTCGTAGTGACGGGCAAGGGTTCCCAGCACGCGGTTGCTCTGGCAGGGACGGCCGAAGAATGTCGTGTCCAGTCCGTTGGTGAATTTCTGGTCGACGAGGATGCCGATGTTGCCGCCATTCTCCAGCACGCCAGCCAAGGCGAATGAGGCGCCGGCCATCGATGGCAGCAATGATCCCATGGTCGAGCGGCGCGTCGAAAGAATGTAGTCGGCAAGGTAGGGGTTGTTCGGCGGACGAAACAGGGCCGTGATGTTCATGCCGAAGGTCGCCGCCGCCACCGGCAACAGCTCGAAATTGCCGAGATGGCCTGTGAAGACGATATGCGGCCTTTGTTCGCTGGCGATCTCGAAGAAGTGCTCTTCCCCCTTGACCTCGACCCGGCCGGGCTTGATGGCCGCGGGGTCATAGTCGAACAGGGCGTCGAGAAAGACGTATTCGGCGGCGAGGCGGGCCATGTTGCCCCACATGTCAGAGGCGATGGCCTGGATCTCGCTTTCGCTCTTTTCCGGATAGGCCTTGCGCAGATTGTCCACGGCGACCTGATGGCGGCCCACCCAGGGGCCAACACGGCGCGCGACGCGGTCGGCGAAATTGAGGGCGCTGTCGGCCGGCAACAGGCGCAACAGTGAAATGATCAGCATTGCCACGCGCGCCACCAGCCAGTAGTTCAGGTGGCGCAGATGTCTGCCATAGCGAAACCGGAGATCCCGGCGGAATTTCTTCGACACCGAGGTCAAGCTCTAGCCGACCCGGAGGATGATCTTGCCGAAGACGTCGCGGCCTTCCATGCGCTTCAGCGCGGCATCGATATCGTCGAAGCCGACTTCGGTGTCGATGACAGGCGCGACCTGTCCCGCAGCCATTTTCTGCATGGCGTTGGCCATGTTCTCCATGCGGCAGCCGAAGGAGCCGAGCAGCTTCAATTGCTGCTGGAAGAGCTGCATCAGGTTGATCTGCGTCGACACGCCCGAGGTCGAACCGCAGGTCACCAGGCGGCCGCCGCGTTTCAGGCACAGCATCGACCCGGGAAACGTGTCGGCGCCGACATGTTCGAACACGACATCGACGCCCTTCTTCCTGGTCAGCTTGCGCACGACGCCCTCGAAGCGGTCGTCGCGATAGTTGATGACATGGTCGGCACCGAGCGCCTTGGCCTTGTCGATCTTGTCGTTGGAGCCGACCGTGGTGATGATCGTGCAGCCCATCCGCTTCGCCAGCTGGATGGCAGCCGAGCCAATGCCCGATCCGCCCGCATGGACAAGGATGGTCTCGCCGGGCTGCAGCTTGGCATTATCGAACAGCATGTGCTCGACCGTGCCGAAGGTGACGGGCGCTACTGCCGCGCCGATGTCGGTCACGCCGGGCGGCGCGGGGACCAGCAGGCGTGCCGGCAGGTTGATCTTCTCCTGCGCGAAGCCGTCGAGGTGGAAGCCGTGGACACCGGAAACATGTTCGCACAGATTGTCGCGGCCTTCGCGGCATGCGCGGCAAAGGCCACAGGTGCGTGCGCCATAGATCGACACCAACTGCCCGGGCAGGAGGCCCGAGACCCCTGGTCCGACCGCCTCGACTTCGCCGGAGGCTTCCGCGCCGACGACCAGCGGCAGCTTGCGCTTGGCGAAAGCCATGCCGCGCCAGCCCCAGACGTCGATGTGGTTCAGGGCCACCGCCTTTATGCGCAGCGTGACCTCGCAGAGTGCGGGCGGCGGCGGCGGCGGCAGGTCCACCGTTTCAAGGCGGCGATCCTCGATGAGTTGCAGTGCGCGCATGGAGCCTGTCGGTTCTGTTGAGCGGAAAGCGCTCGCTTAGACCGGTTCCCGCGCCATGACAAGGCAAGTGTTCTGGCCGCCAAAGCCGAACGAGTTCGACAGAACGCTGCGAACCTCGGCGTTGCGCTTCTTGTTCGGCACCACGTCGAGCACGATGGCCGGATCCGGATTGTCGTAGTTGATGGTCGGGGGAATGACGCTTTCGCGCATGGTCATCAGCGAAAACGCCGCCTCGACCGCGCCGGCCGCCGACAGCGTGTGGCCGATCATCGACTTGTTCGAGGATACCGGCATCGAGCCGATACGATCGCCGAACACGGTCGACAGCGCCAGATGCTCCATCTTGTCGTTCTCCGGTGTCGACGTGCCATGAGCGTTGACATAATCGATCTCGTCTTCACCCAGCCCGGCGTCGGCGAGGGCGGCGCGGACGGCGGCAATGGCCGGCGAAGCGTCCGGCTTCGAGCGGGTTCGGTGGAAGTCGTCGGCCTTTTCGCCGCAACCGCCCAGGATGCCGAGGATCGTCGCGCCGCGAGCCAATGCCGCTTCAAGCGATTCCAGCACCAGCGCCCCTGATCCTTCGGCGAGCACAAAGCCGTCGCGATCCTTGGAGAAAGGCTTCGATGCCTTTTCGGGAATGTCGTTGTGGGTGGAAAGCGCTGACAGCAACGAGAACCGGATCAGGGCCTCGGCCGTCGCCGAGCCGTCGGCGCCGATCGACAGTGCGCGGTCGCATTCGCCGCGCCGGATCGCCTCGACGCCGAGCTGGATCGCGGTGGCGCCCGAGGCGCAAGCCGTCGACAGTGTGATCGGCAGGCCGCGTGTGCCAAGGCGATCGGCAAGCCTGTCGGCGATCGCCCCGAATTGGGTGGTCTCGAACATGTCAAGCTCTTTCAAGCCGCGGGCGACCCGGAGCATTCGCTCGGCCGCACTGTCATCCCCGTCCTTGTCTGAATTGTAGAGCGAGAAGCGCTCGCTCCAGTCGAGCTCGACCGGCGGCGAGGCGAGGAAGAGCGGTCCGCCGAAATCGCTGGAATCAAGGCCGGCTTCGGCGACTGCTTCGAGACCGGCAAGCTCGGCCAGCTCGTAGGTGAGGGCGCTGGCGCCTCTGGAACTCGACGGCAGGAAATCGACCATGCCGGAGATGCGGGTGTTCAGCTGATCGATCGGAAAGCGTGTGATCGGGTGGATGCCTGACTTGCCGGAGGTCAAGGCCGCCCAATTGTCGGTCTTGCCGACGCCAAGTGATGTCACGACACCGATGCCGGTGACAGCGACGACGGGCCTTCCCATGTGATCGTTCAGATTGGCCATTAAGGAGCCCTCGACCGTTTATCGTTGCGGCATCAAGACTGGTCGCCCTAAGCGGCGTTGACCAGCGCCATGCCCTCGAATTGGTGATAGCCGATGGCCGTTGCAAGGACGGTTTCCGGAATGCCTTCGAAAGGCTTCTCGGCTCCGGCATCAAAAACAGGGTATGCGGCCTTGCGTTCGACGGCGAGAGCCGCGAGCGCCACGGCAAACGGAAACTGTGCTTCCTTCAAATGGCCGGTCAGCGTCGAGAAGCCGCGCACGGCTATCAACGGGTTGGCGTCGAGCGCCGTCTTCTCGGCCGTGGTCGCCGCATGGGCGCCCGATGCACCCGACAGGGCAAGCAGCCTGCCGTCCGGCAAGGCGGCCTGCTTGAGCAGGGCGGCGATGCCGGCATCGAGTTCGCCCCGCTGGCGCCTGGCGCGGCCGGAAACGATTGGCCCAAGCTCGGCGTAGATCTTGCGGCCCCGGCTCATCGCCTGTTCACGTTGCTCGAGCACGAGAAAGGCGCCGCCGGAGCCTGTCACAACGCCGCCGCCCTCGGCACCCTGTCTTTGCCAGACGGGTTTCCACGGGCCGCGATGCAGGTAGCCGGCCAATTCATAGCCAAGCAGCATGTCGGAATGTTCGGTCTGGAACGCGCCGCCGACCAATATGTGCGTCGATTGGCCGGAGCGGATGCGCGCGGCGGCCGTCTCGACGGCCGCGACGCCCGCGCCTTCCTCGCCCATGAATGTCCTGGACGAGCCCGTGACCTTGTGGACGATGGAGATGTTGCCGGCGAGCAGATTGGAAAGCTGGGCCAGGAACAGCGTTGGCCGCAATTCGGTGGTCAGCTTCTCGTTGAGCAGCACGTCGCGGTCGTTGCGGTTTTCCGAAGCAGCCAGGATGGCGGCATCGACCGCCTCGTCGCGCTCGCCTCCGCCGGCGGCGACAACCATGTCCATGCTCGCGCAGAGCTGGTCATTGCCCTTGATGCCGGCGTCGTCCAGGGCCAAGCCGGCCGCATAGGTGCCGAGCCTCTGCCATGTTTCCATCTGGCGCTGGTCGCCGCGCTTGGGGATCTGCAGGTTCCAGTCGATCTCGGGCAGCGGATGGACGGTGTAGGGGGCGAACCGCGCTGTTTCCAGCACAGGCGTCGCGCCCGGCTGGATAAGCTTTTGCCAATGGGCGTCGGGGCCTTCTCCCAGTGAGGAGACAAGGCCGATACCTGTAATGACGACGTCGCGAGGGCTGCTCATGGGCGGCTTTGTGGGTCAGGCGGCAGAGCGCGTCAAGGCCGCGCGCTTAACTGGCCTCAGGCGTTCTTGGCGGCCACCAGCGCGTCGATCTTGGCGCACAGGTTCTTCATGACGAAATAGTCGTCGGTCGAAGCCTTGCCGTCATTGACTTCCTGGGTCCACTTTTCCAGCGGCACCTTGATGCCGAATTCCTTGTCGATGGCGAACACGATGTCGAGGAAATCGAGGCTGTCGATGCCGAGATCGTCGATCGTGTGGCTCTCGGGGGTGATGGTGTCGATATCGATCTCGCTGGTATCGGCAATGATCTTGGCGACTTTGTCGAACGTGGTGGACAAGGGCTTTTCCTTCGGTTGCGGGTGGAATCTGTCCGCATGTGCTGGGCGCTGTCTAATCGGTTTTTCCCGACAGGAAAAGGCCTGTCGCGCCGCATGCGGATGGGGAGACACCTTCTGAAACACAAGAATGGATGAGGGGTCGGCCGGCGAGTTCCGCCCGTGACTTCGAGTCGGCCGCCGCCCATGGCATCCGATCGCTCCTCAAAATGTGACGCGACCGAGCACGCGCAGGGTGTCGCCTTGCGGTTCGACGACCACGGCCTCGCCTTCGCGCGGCGAAATGCCGGTCAGCGCCACGATGTTCTCAAGATGGGTGACCATGACCAGGTTGTCGGAGCCCGAATAATCGCGGATCTCCTTCATGATCGCGGCGATTTGTTCCGCCTTCTGGGTGTCATCGCCCTTCAGGAGGTCGAGCGGTGCAAAGGGCTCAGGCTCGGTCTCGAAGGCGATGCGCGCGGTCTCAAGACAGCGGCAATAGCGGCTGGACAGCAAGCGCTCGATGGGAGCGGCGCGAGCCGCGAACAAAGCGCCGATCTTGCTGGCCTGCTGCTTGCCGCGCGCCGACAGGTTGACCTGGGTGGGACAGCTGTCGATGTTGAAATTGGCCGGGTCGGTGGTGCCGGTGACCATGGCATGGCGAAGCAGCACGACATGGCCGCCGTCACGCAGCAGAGCCCAGCCGGCATCCGTCGCCTGGGCGGCGGCGGGGATGGCGAGCAGAAGCAGCGCCAGCACAAATCGAATCATCGGCTATCCTTATTCGGGTCCCGGCAATGGGATCCGGTGACAGGACATATAGGGGATGGCAAAGCCAGCCGAAAGACAAGGCGCCGCCGGCTGGCGCCTCACTTCTTCGCCAGTTGCTGCCTCACGAGATCGATTTTCTGGTCGGTAAGCGGGATGGGAATGGTGTAGCCGGCTTCGGTAAAGCCCTGCTTGGCGTTCTCGAAGAACTCGATGGCCTTGAGATATTCCGGCTTGCCGCCGCCATAGCTGGCGCGGTTCCAGTGGATGTCGCCCAGATTGTTCTGTTCGAACGCCCACTGCAAGGGTTGGCTTGCGCGCGTGAAGACCTTCAGCGTCGCCGTGAAAGCCGCCTCGGCTTCGCCAAGATATTTGTCGGTCCGTTCCATGGTGCCGAGATTGAGCAGGCTCATCCCGATGCCGTTCTGTGCATTGGCCCAGTCGACGGGGGCCGCTTCCATTGTCAGCACTTCGAGTGCCGCCCTGCGTGCGGCGATCGAATCCTGCAAGGCGCTGAGATCGCCATTGCTCATGCTCAGCCAGTGCAACGTCGAGCCCAGGCCAGCCTGGGTCAGCGCCCATTGCCGCGGATTTGTCTCGCGCTTGTATTCGCGCAGCGCATTGCGGTAGGCGTCTTCGGCCTCGCTGTAGTGCTCGGGCTTGCCCGCAACGCCGCCCAGCAATTGCAGTGTGTTGCCGAGATTGTAGTAGCTCATGGCCCAATCCTGCGGGAATTTCCGCCTGACATAGACCTGCCGGGCTGCCTGGAAGGCAGCTGCCGACTGCTCGAGCTTGGCCCCGTCACGGGTGCGCTGGCCAAGCGTCTGGTAGATCGAGCCGAGATTGTTCTGCGCCGAGGCCCAATCCAAGGGGAAGCGCTGCCGGGTAAACACCGTCAGCGCATCATCATAGGCCACGGCGGCCTCGTCGAGGGCGCTCGTGCCCATATCGAAGCGGGCGCCGCCGCTCAGCGCGTTGCCGAGGTTGAGGCGGCTGGTCGCCCAGGACACCGGAAAGGTGTCGCGGGTTCGCACCTCCAGCGCAGCGCGGAACGCGTCGGCGGCCTCGTCGATCCTGGCCTTGTCGTTGAGCTGGATGCCAAGTGTCACCAGCGTGTTGCCGAGATTGTTCTCGACCATCGCCCATTCCACCGGAGTTTTGGCGCGCGTGTATTCTTCGAGCGCCAGCCGGTAAGCGGCTTCGGCCTGCTTCAGGTGCTCTCCGGCGGGGTCGCGCTCGCCGAGCGCATAGAGCGCAAGGCCGAGATTGTTCTGCGAAGACGCCCAGTCCAGCGGCACCTTGTCGCGCGGACGCTTGTCGAGCGTGGCGCGCATCGCCGCCACCGCCTCATTCAGGTGCCTGGGGTCGCTCTCGCGCTGACCGATCTTCAACAAGACATTGCCGAGGTTGTTCTGCGCTGCGGCCCAGTTGCGATCGTCTTTCTCGCGCTCGAAGACGACAAGCGAATCGCGAAAGATCTGTCCCGCCTCTTCGAGATGCGCGGTTTCGGTCTCGCGCTCGCCAATGGTTTGCAGCACCACCGCCATGTTGTTGCGGGTGATCGCCCAGTCGCGGTTCTGTTCACCGTTGGGGATGAAGTTCAAGATGACGCCGTAGGCTTCGATCGCTTGCTGCAATGCACCGAGATCGCCGCTGGCGTAGCCATAAGCGTTGAGCGCCTCGGCTTCCTGGTTCTTGTAGTTCCAGCGCAGCTTCTCGTCCCATTTCTCGACCAGCGAGAACGCCTTGGCGTAGTCGTTGGCGGCGGATTTGTAGTCGAAGATCAATGCCGAGGCGTCACCGCGTTTGGCATAGATGGCGGCGTCGGCAATGCGCTTCTGCTTGACCAGTTCCTCGGCCTGGTCGACCGCATCGCTGTTGCGCTCCACCCTGCCGACCGCGTCGTCGAGGAATTTGCGCGCCGTCACCATGGCCCCTTGGCTGATGGCCTTGTCGGCCGAGGCGACGAGACGGGTGATCTCCGGATCGTTGGTACTCAGCGCATTGCGTTCCGCCACCATTTTCTTCAAGCGCTCGGCCTGGGCGTTGAGCACCTTCTGCAGGTCTGTCGGATCTTCCGGGATGTTTTCGGTTCCGAGCGCCCTCAGCACGCCATAGAGCGTGTCCAGCGGCACGCTCTCCTGCAGGGAGGCCAGCTCCACCTGTGCCCGCTTGGCGTCCGGCAGGTCGGAAATGGTCAACAGCAGCTGCCGCCTTTCGCCGGTGATCAGCCCGTCATCCCCGGTTGGCTCCGGCGGCGCCACGCCGAAATAGAGCAGACGGCGCAGGCTTTCATTGACCCAAGGACGTTGCCTGGCCTTGGTATCGAGATAGACCTCTTCGGTTACCATGCGCATGACCGAACCGAATTCCGTGCCTTTCATCGCCGCGAGATGGCGCAGCAGCGCGGCCGCATAGGGGCTGTTCTCGCCGGCGGCACCGTCCAGCGCCGGGCGGCCCGGTTCGGCGGCGAAACCGATTACCGTGCCGAGGCTGTCGTCGGTCGCCGGGGCATTGCCGAGAGCCTTGGCGCCGCGCACCGATTCCAGCCCTCCCGCGCCTATGGGCGAGGCGGATGCGGTTGGCGCGCGCCGCACCACGGCGTCAAGCGGAAACGGATTGGTGCGGCAGGCATCGAGCAACACGATGGTCACCGGCACGGTCTTCTTCAACTCGTCCATGACGGCGGAGATCGGCACCAGGGCTGCGTCGGCGTCCTTCAGCGACGATATGTCGGCATCGACCGGGACGAGGTAATTCTCGCCGCCGGCCTCGATGCCGTGACCGGAATAGTAGAGGAAGGCGACATCGGCGCCTTCGGCATCCTCGGCGAACCGTTCGAGGTCACGCTTTAGCTTCGTGGCGTCGCGGTCGGTGACGTTGCGGGCATCGAAGCCGAGGTCAGTCAGCATCTTGGCCATGTCGCGGGCGTCATTTGCCGGATTGGGCAGGGCGGCGATGTGCTCATATCGAGACTGGCCGATGATGAGCGCCACGCCCTTCAGGCTTTTCGTTTCGGCGCCCCCGAGCGCCGTCGCCGCAAGGCAAAGCAGAATGGCGGCAAAGGCCGCCAGCCCTGCGTGCCGGAAAAAGCCGCGTTTCGAGATTTCGACAAATGCCATTTGCCGGTCGTGTCCCGCCCGATGAACCCAAACCCTCTATAACCCTGCCAGCCGACGATGATCAAATTCAGGCATGATCGAATTCGGGCATGATCGAATTGGGGCGCGATTGCGCCGCGCGCACGGCTCGCCTATCCCTGAAAGATGTCGCCGCTTACCGAAACTGTCCTGTTCGTTTTCAGCGTTGTCGCGCTCGGCTATCTCGCCGGGTTGACCGGCTACCTGAAGCCGGCGAGCGGCGAGGGGATATCCGATTTCGCGGTGTCGGTGGCGGTGCCTCTCCTCCTGTTCCAGACAATGGTGAATGCCGATTTCCACGGCGTTGCGCC
>NZ_JBAZUD010000075.1:0-25348 GCF_041661565.1 Mesorhizobium sp. | reverse complement strand
AGCCGCAGCGCCTCCCAAAGATCAGCCGTAGTGATGTGGCGGACGGTTGGCCGGACATGCATTCCGCGTGCGTCCGCCATGACATGAAAGCCGGCCATAACCATCCTCCCGTGTGTCGGGGCGGTCAACGCCTGGATGGCCGCCCGTAGGTGCCACTGCAAGAATGCCTTATAGCCGATTTTGATAATCCTGTCGCGCCGCTGTTCCTTCTTGGCGCGCCGTTGCACGAGTGTTGATCGCGGATGGCGGGTCGACAAAGACCAGCACAGCCGGCTTCCCGCGCCAAAATTTCGCGGCTTGCCCGGCAAAAGCCATGATCGCGACTATGTCAGGCAGGCATGACCGCTGAAAACATCGAACCCCGTCAAGCAGGCCCGAACCGGCGCAAATGGCTCAAGGCGGCCGGCCTCGCTGTTCTGGTGGGGCTCGCGGCCTGCACGACCGTTACGCGGCCGACCGGCGACGGCGCCGGCGTTTCCTCGTCCGCCACCGGCATGCTGGCCACCATCCGCGCCTCGGCTGGGCTCGGGCCGCTTGTTCCCGATGCGCAACTCGAACAGGCTGCCCTGCAGCAGGCTGGCTACATGGCGCAACGCGAGCGGATGAGCCACACCACGGGCTGGGGCAAGGATTTTGCTTCACGCGTCAAGGACAACGGCATCTCGGGGGCGGCCGCCGAGAACATCGCCGAGGGGCGCTTCGACCAGCAGAAACTGTTCGACATCTGGGTGCATTCTCCCCGCCACCGCCGCAACATGCTCGACCCGCGTTTCAGCCGCTTTGGCCTCGCCTATGTACGCGACGGCCGCGACAGCGCCATCCGCTACTGGAGCCTTGTGCTGGGCAAGTAGCCGGACACAGAGGCGGCATCATCTAGTCCATATGGGCGGCCGGCGCGCCACCGGCCGGCGCTTGCGCGGGCTTGCGGAGAAGGAAGACAAAGGGGATGGCGAGCAGCGTCATCACCATCAGCAATTTGAAGTCATTGACGTAAGAGATCATCATCGCCTGCAGGTTGACCAGGCGGTCCATCTGCGAAAGCGCCGTGGGATCGCCGCCCGCCGCGGCCGGCGAAACCGCCCAAAGATTGGGGTTGAACGGGTTGATGAAGGCCGACAGCTCGGCGTGATTAACCTGCGTGTTGCGCACCATCAGCACCGTCACCACGGAGACACCGATTGAGGAGCCGAGATTGCGCACCAGGCTGAACAAGGCCGTCGCGTCGGTGCGGAAGCGCACGTCGAGCGTGGCGAAGGCCACGGTCGACAAGGGCACGAACACCATTCCCATGCCAAGACCCTGGATGACGCCGGAGCTCAGAATCAGCCAATTGTCCATCTGGGGCGTGAAGCCGGCCATCGTATAGAGTGACTGCGCGGTCAGGAGGAAGCCGATGACGACGAGAACCCTCGCGTCGACAATGCTCATCAGGCGCCCGACGACGAGCATCGAAACCATCGTGCCGATACCGCGTGGGCCTATGACGATGCCGATGGTGATGGTCGGATAGCCGAAAATGGTCGACAGCATTGGCGGCAACAGCGACATCGAGGCCAGGATGAGCACGCCCATGACAAAGATGAACGCCAGGCCGGTCACGAAATTGCGGTCGAGGAATATCTTGGGGTCGATGAAGGGATGTTCGGCCGTCACCGTGTGAATGATGAACAGCCAGAAGCCGGTCAAGGAAAGAGCCAGTTCGATCCAGATCTCGACCGAAGAAAACCAGTCGACCTCGCCGCCGCGGTCGAGCATCAGCTGCAGCGCGCCGACGCCAAGCGATATCATGGCGAAGCCGAAGAAATCGAAGCTGCGCACCCGCCGGGCGACGGCCGGCAGATAGGCTACCATGCCGAGGAAGGCGACGATGCCTACCGGCAGGTTGATAAAGAACACCCAGCGCCAATTGAAATTCTCGGTCAGCCAGCCGCCCAGCGTCGGGCCCAGGATCGGTCCCAGCATGATGCCGGCGCCCCAGATGGCCATCGCCTGGCCGTGACGCTCCTTCGGGTTGATGTCGAGCAGGAAGGTCTGCGACAGAGGCACGATCGCCGCGCCGAAAACGCCTTGCATCAGCCGGAAGAAGACGATGCTCTCCAGGCTCCAGGCGATCCCGCACAGCATGGAGAACACGGTGAAGCCGACCACGGCGGTGAGGAACAGTTCCTTGCGGCCGAATCGGTCGGCCAGCCAGCCGGTCACCGGCGTCATGATGGCGGCGGCGACGATGTAGGAGGTCAGCACCCAGTTGATGTTGTCGGGAGAAGCGCCGAGATCGCCGGTCATCGTCGGCAGCGCGACGTTGGCGATCGTCGTGTCGAGCGCCTGCATGATCGTCGCCAGCATGAGCGCCACGGTGATCAGGCCGCGATGCGGCACTTCGCGAAAGGGTTCTGGGGTGCTCATGATGCAAAACTTCCAACCGGTAACGAAACCGTGTACGCTGGGTTTCCGGGCGGCAGGGCCTTCCGTAAGGAGAGACCCTCATCGCGGTGGGACGCGAGTATCGATGTGGGGGTTACATCGACCGAGCGTCTCGACATGACGGACGCCTGCCGCCCGGAAACCGTAGGACCAAGGGGTCCGGCATCGAATGGTTCAGGGCTCGATCGAACCGCATCGTCGATGCGGCGCGGTCATCCTGCCCTTGTCCCTTCGCAACCTCCCCTCGGACCAATCCTGTCATTTGTGTCACCTGGGCGACGAGCGCCTATCTGGCCTCGTCCGCATTGGCGTGTCCGAATATGGCGGGAAACCCGCGGGCAACCCCGGTGTCGACCGTAACGGCCGCACTCATTCCGGTGCGCAAAGCCATTTTTGCGTCGTTATCAGTCAGTTCGAGGCGCACAGGAATGCGCTGCGTGACCTTGACCCAGTTGCCGGTAGCGTTTTGCGCCGGCAGCAAGGAAAACTCGGCTCCGGTGCCGGCGCCGATCGCCTTGACGTTGGCTTCGAAAGTGCGCCCCGGATAGGTATCGACCACGATTTCGGCCTTCTGGCCGGACTTCATGTGGGTCAGCTGGGTTTCCTTGAAGTTGGCTTCGATCCAGGTGTCGCCCGTCTCGACCAGCGAAAAGAGCGGCGTGCCGGATCCGACATACTGGCCGACCTTGAAGGACGAGGCCTGGCTTATGACACCGTCGGCCGGCGCCTTGACCGTTGTCCGCGCCAGATCGTAAGCCGCCTTGTCGCGCGCGGCGAGCGCGGCCATCACGGTCGGATGCTTGTCGGTGTCGATATCAGGGTTGCCGGCGAGCGCCGCCCTGGCGCTGACGATGCCTTGCTCGGCGACGGCCAATTGCTGCTTGGCCTTGTCGAGATCGTTCTTGGCCTGGTCCAGCGACGACTTTGCATTGATGCCCTTCTGGGCGAGGTCGGCGGCGCGGTCGAACTGCGACTGCGCGTAGGCGACTTCGCTGGCGTCGGACTTTTCCTGCGCCATCGCCTGGCCGTAGGCGGCGCGCAACTGTTCGATGCCGACCCGGGCCACCGCTACCGCGGCGTCGGCCTGGGCCAATGCGATCCGGTAGGGCTCGGGGTCGATGGCAAACAGCACGTCGCCCTGCTTGACCGACTGGTTGTCGGCAATGTCGACCTTAACGATGCGGCCCGCCGTATCCGAGGCGATCGACACCTTGGCCTGCTGCAGATTGGCGTTTTCCGTCTCCTGGTAGCGGCCGCCGGTGACCCAGACATAGCCGCCGCCGACAACGAGAGCAGCCGGCAGCGCGACCATGAGCAACAGGCGACCCAGCCGGCGCTTCTTCCTGGGAGGCGCCTGGATCGGCTGCACCGGAGGAGCAACCGCCACCGGCGCGACAGCCGGCTGCGCCGGCGCGACAGCCGGCTGCGCCGGCGCGACAGCCGGCTGCGCCGGGGCGACAGCAGGTTGCGCCGGGGCGACAGCGGGCTGCGCCGGCGCTTCCATGTCCACCTTGGTGACCTTTTCGTCTATCTTGGCTGCCGCGTTCATGCCGCTGCCCCTTCCGTGCTCTTCAATTTGTCAAGGGATGACGTCTCGTCGTCATTCAGGTTCCGGACCATGGCCTCAAGGCCTTCAATGAGGACGCGCCGGTCTTCCGGCTTCACGCCCACAAGCGATTCCTCATAGACCTCGCCCGCTATGCTCTTGATCACGGCGTAGGCCTCGCTTGCCTTGGGCGTCAGGAAGATCATGCGGACCCGGCGATCGGCCGCGTCGGGACGGCGCTCGATCCAGCCGCCCTCCTCCATACGGTCGACCAGGCGCGAAACGCTGATCGGCTCGATTTCGAGAAGTTCGGCCAGCCGCGCCTGCGCGACACCATCTTCCTTGGCGACGCGGACCAGAAGCCGCCATTGCGCTGAAGAAAGCCCAAGCCCACTGGCTCTCGCCTCGAAGCGCTTGCGCATGAGGCGCTGCACGTCGTGGATAAGGAAGCCCAATCTCTCTATGCCGTCGGAAACCATAAGCGGCATATATAATAAGCGTGCTTACTATTCAAGATGCCTCTTTGAGCCAGAAGGCGGCAAATGTGCATGGCAGCCGTGCGGAGCGCATCATGGTTAGCGATGGCTGAATGCCAAGCGCTGAACGGCAGGCCCGGCGAGACCGGGCCAGCCAAGGAGGCAGGCCGGCTGGCGCGACAGCCAAGCCCAGACTCCGGAACCTTGACGGCGCGGGCACGCCAGTCTCTTGTGCCGCCAACCCGGCCGACAGAGGAAATGCCATCATGGAAAAGATCATCCTGGACTGCGACCCCGGGCATGATGACGCCATTGCGATCCTGCTGGCTGCCGGCAATCCGAACATCGATCTCCTGGGGATCACCACCGTTTCGGGCAACCACAATGTCGAGAACACCACGCGCAATGCGCTTTCCGTCTGCACCGCGTATGGCATCCAGGTGCCCGTGGCGAAGGGATCTCCCGGCCCGCTCCTCATCGACCAGGTGCTTGCCATCGAAATTCACGGCGAAACCGGCCTCGACGGCCCCGAGCTGCCGCCGGCGTCGTTCGAGCTCGACAAGCGGCATGCGGTCGACTTCATCATCGACACGGTGATGGCGCACGAGCCGAAGACGGTCACGCTGGTGCCGGTCGGTCCCTACACCAACATCGCGCTTGCCGTGCGCAAGGACCCCCGCATCGTCGAGAGGGTAAAACGGGTGGTCGCGATGGGCGGCAGCTATACCAGGGGCAACATCACGCCAGCAGCCGAGTTCAATGTCTATGGCGATCCGGAAGCAGCCGACGTGGTGTTCCGATCCAACTGGGACGTCACCATGGTGGGTCTCGACCTGACCCACCAGGCGCTCGCCACCAGGGAGCTCCAGGACCGGGTGCGCGCGGTCGGCGGCCCGATGGCCAAGTTCATGCTCGACATCTGGGCGTTCATAGCGACCACGCATGGCGGCCTGCTGCAGATCGAGTATCCCGCCATCCATGACGCATGCTGCGTCGCGGCGCTGATCGACGGAAGCGTCTTCACGACGGAGAAGGCCGACATCCGCGTCGAGCTTGCCGGCCGCTGGAGCAAGGGCATGACGGTCTGCAATTTCGAGAAGATGGGCGGCATGCATCATTTCGGCGGCACGGCGAGCGAACAGGTCGCCTTCCGGCATAAGGTGGCGATGAAGCTCGACCATCAAAAATTCTGCGATTTGATCGTCGATGCGCTGGAGCGGCTGAGTGGAAGGAACGCATGAAGCGCTCAGTGGCGGTTTGAGAACGGGTGATCGAGACATTTGCCGCATGGGGACGCTAGCGGTGGGCAAACAGTGAAGCGTGTTTTTCGGATGCTTGCCGCGATGATCATGGCGGCCGCTGTGGCCGGCTGCACGAGCGTTTCCTACTATGCGCAATCGCTGGAGGGGCACGCACGGATCATGGCCGCGCGCATAAGCGTCGGCAAACTCATTCGTGACCTTTCGACGCCCGAGCCATTGCGCGCCAGGTTGACGTCGGCAGACAGGATACGTCGCTTCGCCTCGGACCAACTGGCCCTGCCTGACAACAGCAGCTACCGCAGCTATGTCGACATCGGCCGGGACGCCGTTACCTGGGCCGTGTTTGCCGCGCCGCAATTTTCGCTCGCACCACGGACATGGTGCTTTCCGGTTTTTGGCTGTGTTCCATATCGAGGCTATTTCGCCCGGAAGTCCGCGACCGACAACGCTGTCGAGCTTCACAGGCAGGGGCTGGACGTCTACGTCACGGGCATTACCGCCTATTCCACGCTGGGCTGGTCCAGTGACCCGCTGCTCAGCACCATGCTGCGTCAGGACGATACCTATCTCGCAAGCCTTGTCTTCCATGAACTGGCGCATCAGCGCCTCTATGTCGATGGCGACTCCGCGTTCAACGAGGCTTTCGCGGTGGCCGTCGAAACCACCGGCGTGAGGAAGTGGCTGCGCGCCACGGGCAATCGCGCCGGACTGCGCAGTTACGAGATCGATCGCCGGCGCAAGGCAGACTTTCTCGGCCTGATAGCGACAACCCGCGACGAGTTGCGTCAGATCTATGGAAGTCCCCGTGCCCCACAGCAGATGGCTGCCGCCAAGGCAGCGGCGATCGACAAGCTGCGGGTGCGCTACCGGAAACTTCGCGACAGGCGCTGGGCCGGATACCGGGGATATGATGCCTGGTTCGATGCCCCGATCAACAACGCAAAGCTTGCCGCGACCGCCGTCTACGGCGAACAGGTTCCGGCCTTTGTTCGCCTGTTCAACTTGTGCTCCGACGACTATCCAAGGTTTTACGCTTCCGTTCGACGGATCGCGGATCTGCACGGAGCTGCCCGTGCCGAAGCGCTCAAGGCCGCGGATACCTGCAATTGATTTGAACAGGACTAGGCTCGGCCTCTGCGATGCTCCGTCGGTCGACGCATTCTGTTCCCGGCGGTCGGTGGACCCGACTTGCAGCTGAAGAGAATGATCAGCTGACCTCGGTTTGAATCCTATTTCTTGCTGACCGCCACTCCCAGTTCCGAATCCATCTCATCTTCAAATGCCCGCTTCTTGCCGGCGATGAACTCGCGATAACCCTCGGGATCGACCCAGGCATTCACGCCTTCGGCGGCGGCGCGCTTGAGCTTGCCTTGCATGTTGAAATACTCGGTATGGTAGCCAAACCAGATATCTGGCTTCAGCATCTCGTGAAAATGATGCGTGCGGCGGTAGTCATCGGCAATTCCCGGATAATCGGCCTTAGGGCCGGCGAGACGATAGCCGGGGTTGAAGCCATCGCCGTCGGGAAAGACAACCTCATAAGTCTTTCCTGCTTCTGTGACGTGCGTGATCCAAGTCGTCGACCCCCGGGTATGTCCGGGTGTGTTGTAGCCGGTCAAAGTGACGTCGCCGAGGCTGACCCGATCGCCGTCACGTAACACGCGATCGACCTGGACCGGGTCCTGTCCCATCACTTCCCAGTCCTTGCCGTAGTGAAAATCGCTCTTGCCGCCATCCTCGAGCATTGCCACGTCTGGCTCCATGATCGCGAGTTGTGCACTGGACAATTTCTTCAGGTAGGCGAATCCGCCCGCGTGGTCCGAATGGCCGTGACCATTTATCATGATCTTGATGTCTTCGGGCTTGAAGCCAAGCTTCTTGATGGACGCCTCGATCATCGGGCCCGATTTCGGATCGCCGGTGTTGAGCAAAATATCTCCCTGAGACGTCACGAAGAGGAACGAACTCAGGCCGCGCGTGCCGACAAAATAAAGTGGTCCGGCAATGTGAAAGGGCTCCTGCGGTTCTTCCCAGTGCAAAAACTTCGTCGCGAGGGTGATGAATAGTTTGTTGTCCTGGGCCAGTCTTTCCTTGGTGATTCCTTCCTTGGCGATATCCCCGTCAGTGATTTTCTCTTCGCTGGAGATGTCTTGAGCCATTGCGATGCAAGAGATCATTGAGAAGCAGGCTGCTAGTGTGGAAAGCGGCATTTTGAACATGATCTTCCCCTTTCGTAGTACGTGAAGCATGATCCTGTTTGTACCATCGGGATCCTCGCGTCCCGGGATTGTTCTCGATGTGATCATACCAGAATCTATATTTCAAAACGAGTGCACCCGGATCCCGGAGATACGATGCCTGGTTCGATCCTCCACCGATCAACAACGCAAAGCCTGCTGCCACCGCCGTCTACGTTGAACAGGCTCTGGTCTTTTTTCGGCTGTTCGACTTGTGTTCCGGCGATTACCGACGTCTTACGCTTCCGTTCGACGGATCGCGGACCTGCACGGAGGTTCCCGTGCCGGACCGCCTGTCTAATTACCCCCAAGCCCGTTCCCCTCGATCGCCTCATCAGCAGGCAGCAGTTGCGCGCCAACTTGACGATTGGTCAGCCATAGGCAATTGTCGACTAGTATACTAGTTGGAGCATTTCATGTTTGAGGTTCTTGTCAGCGCGCCGCGGTCGCTGCAAATCCGGCCAATCGCCATGCCAGAGCCCGGCGCCGGCGAAGTGGTCGTCCACGTCAGCCGTGCCGGCATCTGTGGCTCCGACATTCACATCCTGCATGGCTCCAATCCATTCGCCGTCTATCCGCGCGTCATCGGCCATGAATTCGCGGGCACCGTAACCGCACTCGGACGCGGCGCGACCGGCCTAGCGGTGGGAGACCGCGTGGTGGTCGACCCCGTGGTGTCGTGCGGCCACTGCTATCCCTGCCGGATCGGGCGCTCTAATGTATGCGCCAACCTCGAAGTGATGGGCGTTCACCGCGACGGTGGTTTTCGCGCCTTCGTGGCGGTGCCCGCGGTAAACGCGATACAGCTGCCCACGACCATGCCGTTTGAACTTGCGGCGCTGGCCGAGCCGTTTTCCATCGCCGCCAATGTGCTTGACCGCACTGGCTGCGGACCAGAAGACACGGTGCTGATCTACGGCGCCGGCACGGTGGGCGTCACCGTGCTGCAGGTCGCCAAGCTCAAGGGTGCCCGCTGCATCGTGGCCGATATCGACGAAGCCCGCCTCGAGCGCGCGCTTCGCTTCGGGGCTGACAGGGTGATCCACTCCGTACGCGATCCGGTGCCGGCCGCGGTGCGCACGGAAAATGACGGTCTTGGCCCGACGCTGGTCATCGACGGCGCCGGCATTCCCGCCCTTCTGGACGAGGCTTGCCGCCTGGCAAGTCCGGCTGGCCGCATCGGCCTGCTCGGCTTTTCGGATGCCCCATCCAATCTCAGCCAGCAGGAAGTCGTGCGCAAGGAACTGACCATCGTCGGCTCCCGGCTGAACCGCCGGTTGTTGCCGCGCGTCGTCGAATGGCTGGCCGACAAGCGGCTCGACCCGCAAGGCATGATCACGCAGGTCTTCGCCGCGTCGGAGGCGCGCGCCGCTTTCGACCTGATCGAGCAGGAACCGCATCGCACGCTCAAGGTTCAGCTGGACTTTTCCTAGAGCTATGCACCGTTTAACGGAAACGGCGAATTGCTCTATCTCCCTGTTTTGACGCAATTCCCAGGGAAAGCGCAGTGCGCTTTTCCGGGAAAACCGTTTCACACTTTTCCTGGAATTGCTCTCTAGATCACCGCGACGGCGCGCAGTGGCGATCCGGTGCCGCCCTCGATCGGCAGCGGCAGCGTGATCAGGAAGCACAGCGGCGGCAGGTCGCCGAGCCGCGCAAAATTCTCGCCGATCAGGATGTTGGCCGAAAGCAGCGTATTGTGCGCTGGGAAATCCTCTGCGCCGAAACAATCGATCGACAGGCAGTCCGAACCCGCGATGCGCGCGCCGCGCTCGACCAGCAATTCGCAGGTCTGCCGGGACAGGCCGGGCCAGTCAGCCAGGAACGCGGCGTGTTGCGCCGGATCGTCCCAGAACCGGTCCCAGCCGAAATGGAAGAATACGGCATCGCCCTGCCGTATTCGGCCATGCTGCTTCTCGAAAGCGAAAACATGCTCCGGCTCGACCGCTTGCCGGGGCTGACAGGCTCGCGCATCGATCGTCACCATGCGGCCGAAGAAGCGTTCGACCGGAATGTCGGAGATGGCGGCGCCGCCGCGGATGAAATGGACCGGCGCGTCGAAATGCGTGCCGGTGTGTTCGCTCATGGCAAGCGCATGGTTGCAGGCCACGTCGCCGCGGTCGTAGGATTCCACCATCTCCTGGCAGTAATGCGGATGCGTCGGCCACACCGGCATGCCTTGCTTCATCGGATGGGTGAGGTCGACGAAGGAAACCGCCCTTGTTTCGAACAGGTCGGCGAGTTTGTCGGTGGCGGATTTCATCTGACGCGCGGCCTCGGCACGAGAGCCACGATCAGGATGATCAGCGCGCCGGTCAGAAGGAAGCGCACGCCAGCCTGTATGCCAAAAGTGTTGAGCATGGTGGACATCAGATTGAAGAACAATGCAGCTCCCCATATGCCGATCGCGTTGGCCTGTCCACCGGCGACGCTTGTACCGCCAAGCACAACGACGGCGATCGATTCCATCAGGTAGGCATCGCCCATGTTGAGTGCAGCACCGCCGCTGAAGCCGGCAAGCAGGAAGCCGGCGAGCGCAGCCGTCATACCGCACAGCATATAGGCCGCCAGCCGTACCCGGCCGACGCCGATGCCGGCAAGTCGTGCCGCAGGCTCGCTCTGGCCGGTGGCCAGCAATTGCCGGCCCCACACCGTGCGTTTGAGTGCGACCATGGCGACCAGCGTCAGCACCATCACAGCGACCGGCATCAACTGTACGCCGCCAAGGCTCATCGCGGTGAAGCGGGAAAGGCCTGCCGGCGGCTTGAGTGTCGCCTGGCCGCCGAGATTGTACGCAAGCGACTGGAAGACGAAGCTCCAGGCAAGCGTGGCGATGATCGGGGGCAACCGCAATGCGACGATTGCCAGGAAGTTCGCGGCGCCGGCAACAGCTCCAACCGCCAGCGTGGTAGCGAGGCCGGGCAGCAGCATGCCGTCGGATCCTTGCATGACCGTCATCGACATATAGGCGGCCAGTGTCAGCACCGATGGCACGGACAGATCGATATTGCCTGGACCGGATGCGACGACGAACATCTGCCCGGTTCCGACCAGTACGCTGAAGGCGCCGAAGGCCAGTGCTCCAGACAATGTGGCGCCGGCGCTGCCGATGCCCGAATAGGCGGTCGTCGCCACCCACATGGCGAGCGCCACGATGAAGCCGTAGGTCCATGGTGCAAGGCTCAGTCTTCCGGTCATCGCGTCCGCTCCGACAAAAGCACGCGCCCGGCCAGCACAAGAAACAGGATCACGCCCTGGGCGCCGATCTGCCATGTCGGCGGCACCTGCAGGAACGACAGGAGCGAGCCGGCAAGCGACAGCGTCAGCGCACCGATGACCGTGCCGACTGGCGAGACGACGCCGCCGGTGAACGCGCCGCCACCAAGGATGACCGCACCCACGCCAAGCAGCGTATAGGCCGGCGCGACATTGGCGTCGCCCGACGTGGTGAGGCCGGTCAGCGTCAGCCCGGCCAGACAGGCGAGCAGGCCGGCGGCGGCATAAACCGCGACGCGGATGCCGATGACAGACCAGCCGGCGCGCTCGACGGCGCGCGGATTGCCACCTGCGCCGCGCAGCACGGCACCGTAGGAAGAGCGCGAGATGACAAGATGGCCAGCGAACGCCGCCAGCACGGCCAGCCAGATCGAGAGCGGCATCAGGGGCGGCTGCCAACTCATGAAGGCGGCAAGCCAGGCCGGTGCCGATCCACCCGGCGCCGGCAGCAGGATGACGGCGATGCCGAGCCAGATGAAGGACATGCCCAGCGTTACGATGATCGACGGCAGTTGCCGCGAATGGATGAGCAGGCCGAAGCCGGCATAGGCCGCGATGAGGACCATATAGCACAGCATGGCGAACGCCGGCGCATCGCTGAGATAGAGCGCGGTGACGCAGGTGATCAGCCCGACGAAGGCGCCGTTCGACAGGTCGATGTCGCCCAGCATGATCACCATCATCTGCGCCAGCGCGGCGAAGACCAACGGCACCGAGAGCTTGAACAACAGGTGGACGCCAAAATAGCTCATCGCAGCCGGGCGAATGCTGAAGATGATGGCGAGCATGACCAGCAGCGCGATCGCCGGCAGGCCCACCTGCAGGGCATTGAGCAAGGCAGGGCGCCCCTGGGGGGAGAAGCGGGCGGGAACACGGGCAGCCGCGTCAGACATTCTCGCCTCCGAACGATGCCTGCAGGATGCGGCCGGTCTCGATGGCGTCGCCTACCAGACTCGTCGCGGCGCGGCCCTCGCGGAAGACATAGATGCGCTCGCAATTGGTCAGTTCTTCGAGTTCGGTGCTGTACCACACGAAGGAACGTCCCCTCTCTGCCTCTGAACGGATCAGCCGGTAGACTTCCTGCTTGGTGCCGACATCGACGCCGCGCATCGGGTCATCGAGGAAGATCACTTGCGCGTCGGAGGCCAGTGCGCGGGCGAACAGCACCTTCTGCTGGTTGCCGCCGGACAGCGACAGGATCGGCGTGTCGATCGAAGGCGCCTTGACCTTGAGCCGGTCCGACCAGCTGCCGGCAAGCTTGCGGGAGGCGGTGCCCGAGATCAGGCCGCCGCGGGTCAGCGCATTGAGGCTGCGGATAGTCAAATTGTCGGCGATCGACCACAGCGAGAACACGCCCTCCGAGCCGCGATCGCCGGCGACATAGGCGCCCGGCAAGGCTTGGCGCTGGCCGCGCACGGCTTGGAACATGGCGCGCAGCCGCTCTCGCTGGCCGTGGCCGTCGAGCCCGGCGAATCCGATGATCTCGCCCTTGCCGACTTCGATGGCCAGATCGGCGGCATCGCGGCCGGCATGCCGGATTACCGGAGCTGCCACCGATGCCACTTTACCGGCCGTCCGCTCGCGCGGCCGTTCGATGCTGCCCATCAACTCGACCAGCGCCGAGCGCGACAGGCCGGCGGTCGGCTGCTGGGCCACGACCTTGCCGTCGACCATGACCACGGTGCGGTCGCAGACGGCGAGGATCTCGTTCAGCCGATGGGTGATCAGGATGCAGGCGATGCCGCGCCCTGCCGCGCGGCGGATATGGGCGAGCAACTGTTCCGTCGCCTCATGGCCAAGTGCCGACGTCGGCTCGTCGAGAATGACGCAGCGCAGCGCGATATCGGTTTGTGTGAAGGCGCGGGCGATTTCGACCATCTGTCGTTCGCCGATCGGCAGGTCGGCGACCTTCCTGTCGAGATCGATGCCGTTGCCCGGGAAGATCTCGTTCAGCACCGGGCCGATCACTTGGCGCGCGCGACGCCGCCACCCAATCCCACGCAGAGGCCTGTGCACGATGCGGGTGTTTTCGGCTGAGGTCAGGTTGGTGCAGAGCGACAGCTCCTGGAAAATGCAGCGCAGCCCGGCCTGCTGTGCGGAGGCGGCACTCCAGGAACCAATCCGATCCCCGCCGAGGTGGAAGTCGCCGCTGCTGCGCTCGACCGTCCCGGCAAGCACGTTCATCAGCGTCGACTTGCCTGCGCCATTGTGGCCTACCAGGCCAACGACCTCGCCGGGTTTCAGCTGAAAATCCACGCCGCCCAAGGCATGTACGGCATCATAGCTCTTGCGAACATCGCACACCTCGATGAAGGGGATGTCGCGATCGCTTCTCGTTGCTGCTTCTCTGCTGGGCGGCGTGGGATCGTTCATCATTCAGCCATGCTGCTCATTTCGGCGCGGGAACGCCCGGCAGAGGTTCCTTCTTTACGTTGGCGTCGATGATCTTGGCCACCAGTTCCTGCGGATATTCGGCATTGACCACGCCGCCCTCGGGAACGGTCTTCAGCCATGCATCGAGATCGGGCTGGTTGATCTGAAGCAGCGGCACCTCGACGAATTTCGGCACCTGCTTGCCGGCCAGGATCTGCTGCGCCACCCAGAATGCGACCTGCGAGACGCTTGGCGTCGCGCCGAGCGAGAAGGTCTGGTAACCGCTTGCGTCGTGCTCCTGCTTCCATAGCGCCAGCTCATCCTGGCGATTGCCCATGATGATGATCGGAAGGGGCCTGTTGGCCGCCTTGAATGCCTGCGCCGCGCCGTAGCCGTCGCCGCCCTGCGTCAGCACCGCATCGACTTGCGGCAGCGACGGCAGGATGCCCGACACTTCCTTCTGCGCCACTGTCGCCGTCCACTGGCCATAGACCTCACCAACAGCCTTGTAGCTCGGGTGGTCTTTCATCGCCTTGGCGAAGCCCTCATGCAGGCGTTTGTCGAAGCCGTCGCCTGCCATGCCACGGATTTCGAGGACATTGGCCGGCTTGTCTCCGAGCTTGCCCGAGATGAAATCGAGCTCGGCCTTGGCGTAGGAATCGAGATTGTAGTCGACGACATAGGCGCAGGGCTCGGTGACGCCGCTGGCGAAGGCCACGACGGTGATGCCGGCATTGCAGGCATCCTTGATGGCGCCGTTGAGCGCGGTGTCGGAGCCGGCAAGCACGATGATGGCGTCATAACCTTGCAGGATCAGGTTCTCGATCTGCGTCGCCTGTTCAGTCACCGAATTGTTGGAGCTGACAACGGCGGTGGCGGCCACCTTCTTGTCGGCCACGGCCTTGGCGCCCATCTCCTCGAAACTCTTGATCATCACCTGCCGGAAGGAATTACCGGCGTAGGAATTGCTGAAGGCGATCTTCTTGGCCGAGGTATCTCCCTTGGCGACGCCGTCGTCGGCCTGCGCGCCTGTCGTGGCAAGGGCCGTGCAAGAAAGCAGCGCCGCGATAAGCCAGGCTCTGCCAGTTGTTCTGGTTCTGCTCATGTCGTTCTCCTCCTGTTGAAAATCATAGCGTCCTCCCGACGACCATTCGAATGAGAAGATCACCCCAGCCCGAGATCGGGCACGGCGGCGTCTCGATGGTCGGCGAAATTGGTGTTGGGCAAGAGCGGATACCAGCCTGGACGGCCGGGATCGCGGTCATAGGGATAGCCGCCCAGCGAGCGGTAGAGCTCGGCATATTGCCGCAGCTTGTCGCGATCGAGTTCGACGCCGAGGCCGGGCGCCTCCGGCACTGCGATGGCACCGTTCTCGTAGCGCATCTTGCCGCCGACGATTATGTCGTCGGCGAGGTGGTGGTAGTGCGCGTCGGCCGTGAAGACGAGATTGGGCAGGACGGCGCCAAGATGCAGCATGGTGGCGAGTTGGATGCCGAGCTCGCCCGATGAATGCACCGCGATACCGAGGCCGAATGTGTCGCAGATCTGCGCGGCCCGCACGCAGGCGCGGATGCCTCCCCAGAAAGTCGTGTCGAGCAGGATCACATCGACGGCAGGATCGCGCACATTGGTGGCGAGCTGTTCGAAATCGATGACGATGGTGTTGGTGGCCAGCGGGATCGACAGCTTTTCGCGCAGCCGGCGCATGCCGGCCAGGCCCCAGGTCGGGTCCTCGAAATAATCGTTCCTGAGGTCGGAGATGGCCTGGCCGAAGCGCAGCGCCTCTTCGACTGAAAGCGCCGCGTTCGGATCATAGCGCAGCGTGTCTGCAGGGAACTCCGCGGCGAGCGCCCTGAAGCACTCCAGCTCATAGTCGGGATGAAAAACGCCGGCCTTGAGCTTATGGGCTGAAAAGCCGTGCTCGGCCTTGAGCGCACGGGCATGGTCGAGCAACTGCTCGATGGTGCGGACCTCGCCCTTCCCGCTGCGACGGTCGGCATAACGGAAGAACAGATAGGAGGCGAAGCCGATCCTGTCGCGCACGCGCCCGCCGAGCAGCTGGTAGACCGGCACGCCGAGCTTCTTGCCGATGATGTCGAGGCAGGCGAATTCGAGCGCTGCGTGCAACTGCGTGCGGTTGTTGTAGAGCGACGCCGTCGGATTGCAAATGGCGTAGCGCATCCGGTTGAGATCAAAGGGATCGTGCCCGACGAGGTAGGGCTTCAAGCCGGCGAAGGCCAGCTCGGCGCCGGCGCCGCCGCCACCCATTTCGCCGAGGCCGACAATGCCTTCGTCGGTCTCGACCTCGATCACGGTGCGGACAAAGCGCCCCCAATGCGTGCCGTTGCTGTGCCGCAATGCAGCTTCCAGCGGGACGGTGACGGTTGTGGCCTTGATGTCCGTGATCTTCATGCCGGCTCCTCTCCCCTAGCCTAGTGGGTTTCTACACACTACCATGGTAGTATGTCAACGGCCGATTGTCGGTTGGCGCTTGAGTTGCGGCCTGCGCGGTGTCATGACCGGAACCGTGCAGTGACATCACACCAGCGGAATCGTCATGGCGACCAAGCTTCCAGGAGAGACCAGGTTTCCAACCAATGCCTCCAGGGTAAGGGTTGAAGGTCAGCGCGGGCCGTCGCGGGCGCTGGAACCGGTCAACAACCGCATGCCGATCTCACCGCAGATCTACGAGCGCCTGCGCCGTGCCATTACAACCTTGGTGATGCTGCCTTCCGAAGCCCTGAGCGAACAGGATCTGGCCCATCAACTCGGTGTCAGCCGCACGCCGGTACGCGAAGCGCTGATCCGGCTCGCCGATGAGGGCCTGATCGACATCCTGCCGCAGCGCGGCAGCTTCGTTTCTCCTATCCGGCTGAGCGACGTCGAGGAAGCGCAGTTCATCCGCGAGGCGCTCGAAGTGTCAGTCGTGCAAAAGCTCGCCGGACATGGCTCGGAGGGGTTCGTCGCCACAGTCAGAGCCAACCTCGCCATGCAGGCGAAAGCTGTGGCAGAAGGCGACCGCGAGCTGTTCCTTGAACTCGACGAGGCCTTCCATCGCAGCCTGTGCGAGGAGGCCGGCCTGCCGAAGAGTTGGCGGGTCATCCAGGTGGTCAAGCTGCAGATGGACCGCGTGCGCTATCTCAGCCTGCCGGAGCCCGGCCATCTCGAGACTCTGCTGGCCCAGCATGTGGCGATCTTCGAGGCGGTGGAGACCGGCGAGGTGAAGCAGGCCGGCGCCCGCATGACGGCGCATCTACGCGAAGTGTTGCGCACCGTACAGCGTCTCAGCCTGGCCCGGCCTGACCTTTTCGGGCAGTGATTGGATCGAGATCGTGACTTAATTCCGAGCGCCTCGGACCGACGATACGAATGATCGAGGCGCAAGGCAGACTGTCCCTTATTCCGGCCAGGCCGCCATCGCCACGGCGGCGATGCGTTTGAGGTCGACCGGCCTCGCCCCGCTGGCGGCCTCGACCGCCATCCCGCGCAAGATTGCAACCAGGTACCCCGCAAGGGCGGCAGGGTCCGCACTCTGCGGCAAGTCGCCTTGAACCTTCGCCTGCTTTAGGCGCTGGGTTATTCGGTCCTTCAGTCCACTGCGTCGGAGACTGGTCTCCGTTCGCATTGCTAAGCTTTCGTCGCTACCCACCAACGCGCCATGGACCATCAAGCAACCTGCCGGGTTGTGTTTGTCGGAATGGAAGGCGCACGCTCCGAAGATCAGTCCCTCGGCCACCGCGCGCGCATTGGGTGCATCCAGGGCGGCCTGGATGAACGCGGCGGTCTCACGATCGTACCTGTCCAACACTTTGAGAAACAACTCCTGCTTGTTCCCAAACGCAGCATAGAGGCTGGGGCGGGTTATGTTCATTTCAGTCGTCAGGTCGGATAGCGACGTGCCCTCATAGCCTTTGCGCCAGAACAGCCGCATCGCCTTGGTCAGGGCTGCTTCCGTATCGAACTCCCGAGGTCTGCCCAATGTCATTCTTCTCTCCATAACGTACCGGTCGGTATATTATATCTTGACGCTCTCTCTGGCCTGTAGTTTTATATACCTATTGGTACACAATGGGGAGCCTAAATCGATGTTGATGCGGATAGTCGCCTGTGCGGCAGTTTTGATCGCGGCTCAATCGGCGCGCGCCGAGGTGAAGTCATTTCCACCCTCCTTCGAGATACGAAAAGTGCAGACCAGTGACGCGACGATCCACGTCCGTGTCGCAGGCACAGGCCCCGCCGTTCTCATGCTTCATGGCTACGGCGAGACCGGCGACATGTGGGAACCGCTCGCAGTTGAAATGGTGAAGAATCACACGGTCATCGTGCCGGATCTTCGGGGCATGGGTTTGTCGTCTCACCCTGAGGGGGGTTACGACAAGAAAACGCAGGCCGGCGACATCGAAACGGTTCTGCGAAGCCTGAACGTCGGAAGTGTGGACCTTGTCACCCACGACATCGGCAACATGGTGGGTTTCGCGTTTGCGGCTCAACATCCCGACCAGGTGTCCAGATTTGTCATAATAGACGCCCCGGTGCCAGGTGTCGGCCCCTGGGAGGAAATCCTGAAGAACCCCCTGCTCTGGCATTTCAGGTTCGGCGGACCGGATATGGAGCGGTTGGTTGCCGGCCGGGAACGGATATATCTCGATCGCTTCTGGAACGAGTTTTCAGCCGATCCGGCACGGTTCGACGAAGCGTCGAGGGAACACTACGCGGCTCTCTATGCGTTGCCAGGTGGGATGCATTCAGGCTTTGCGCAGTTTGCAGCCTTCGACCAGGACGCCCTCGACAACAAGGCGTTTCTTGAGGCTTCGGGAAAGCTGAAGATGCCTGTCCTGGCCTTGGGGGGCGAGAAATCGTTCGGACTCCAGATGGCGGCAGTGATGCGCTTTGCGGCCGACAATGTGACGGAGGGCGTGATCCCGCATTCCGGACATTGGATCATGGAGGAGAATCCCGAGGCGACCGTGAAGGCCGTCACCGCGTTTTTGAAGTAGGTACCCGATTGCTGACAAGCGTCCGTCGCTTAATCATCCGCAGGGTCTGGACGGAAAGCCCCAATCCTGACAGCGTCGGACGTGCAACCGTGTCGTTCGAGACAAAGATAGTGTGATGAGCATCAAGGATATACTGCCGAGCAAACTCGGCTTCGGCGCGGCCCCGCTGGGAAATATGTTTCGCGACATTCCGCAACAGGAAGCGCTTGCGACCGTTGAAGCCGCCTGGGCAGACGGCATTCGATATTTCGATAACGCGCCATTCTATGGCGCGGGTCTTGCGGAGCTTCGGATGGGTGAGGCGCTCGCCGGAAAACCGCGCGGCGAGTACGTCATCAGCACGAAAGTCGGGCGGGTCATTCTCGACGAGGTAGAAGACATTTCGCCCAGCGAGAAGGGCGAAGTCTTCAAGCACGGCCGCCCCAACAAAGTGGTGAATGACTATTCATCCGACGCGACCCTGCGTTCCATCGAGGACAGCCTCAAGCGCCTGAGAACCGATCACATCGAGATCGCTTTCGTTCATGACCTCGCGCAAGACTTCTGGGGCGACCAGTGGCTGGGACAATTCGAGGAAGCGCGGACAGGCGCCTTCAAGGCATTGGACCGCTTGCGCGACGAAGGCGTCATCAAGGCATGGGGCCTCGGTGTGAATCGGGTCGAGCCTATCGAACTGCTTCTGGACCTGGACGAACCTCGCCCGGACGTTTTCCTGCTTGCCGGGCGCTATACGCTGCTGGACCACGAGCGTGCGCTGCAGCGGGTCATGCCCAAGGTTGCCGAGCGCGGTCTTGGTATCGTCGTTGGCGGTCCGTACAGCTCTGGCGCGCTGGTCGGCGGCCCGAATTTCGAATACGCGCCGATGACGCCTGATGTCCGCGACAAGGTCTCACGGATCAAATCTATCGCCGACCGGCACGCGGTCTCCATGAAAGCAGCGGGGCTGCAGTTTTCTTTGGCCAACCCGGCTGTTGCCGCTGTCATACCTGGAGCCAGTCAACCCAGCCGCATTGCGGAAGATCGCGCCGCGCTGACCGAGACCATATCTCCCGCCTTCTGGAAGGAGCTGCGCGAGGCAGGGCTTGTCAGTCCTGCAGCGCCACTGCCTGGCATCTTTTAAAGTTTGCCCAGGATCTTCCCTCCGAAACCGAACAAGGCCCCTCGCGGGGCCTTGCGGTATAAACCTGGGTGGTGGGCTGTGTTCGCCGCTCACTTCCCCATCATTTGCTTCGCGTTCTCCGGCGTGATCGCCGTCGTATCCACCGTCACCGTCGTATCCACGGACGTCGCGCAGTCGAGCAGGATCTTCTTGGACATCTCGATGGCTTCCTTCGCACCCGTTGGGTAGGTGAAGGTCGCGGCCCAGTCGCCCTTGGCAACCGCCTCGATGCCGCCGGCCGGACCCGGCAGGCCGTCGGTGCCGATGATCTTGACGTCCTTGCCCGCGCCCTTGGCGGCGAGCAGCGCGCCGGCCGCCATCATGTCGTTGGAGGCGTAAAGCACCTTGATGTCGGGGTGTGCCTGCAGCATCGCCGAGAACGCGGTCTGGGCTTTGTCCGGGACCCAGTCGGCGGCCGCTCGGCGACGACCTGGATCTTGGCGTTCTCCTTGACGCCGTCCTTGAAGCCGTTCAGCCGCTCGACGGCCGGCGTGGAGCTCGGCAGGCCTTCCAGCACCGCGGCCTCGCCGCCATCCGGCAGCAGGGTCTTGGCGGTGTATTTGCCGGCCTCGAGCGCGATCTTGTAATTGTCGCCGCCGATGAAGGCCGTATAGTCCTTGCCGGGATCGCCGACCGTCTTGCGGTCCAGTTCGATGACCGGGATGCCCGCATCCATGGCGCGCTTCACCGCCGGCGTCAGCGGTGCGGCCTCGAAGGGCGAGATAAGCAGGAGATCGACCTTCTGCGTGATGAAGTTGTCGACCTGCGAAGTCTGCGTGTTGACGTTGCCGGCGCCGTCGGCGATCTGCAGCGTGAAGCCGGGCACTTCCTTGACGGCGGCCTCCAGCTCGTCATTGACGTGCTGGCGGTAGGGTTCGGCATTGTTCGCCTGCGAAAAGCCGATAATGAACTGGCCGTCCTTGGCGCAGGCCTTGACCATCGGGTCGGCTGCCTGGGCGGCTCCCGCAATGCACAGGCCAGCGCCTGCCAGAAGCGCGGCCTGAAGCGCTCGCCTCGTTCCTTGTCTCATGGTTGTCATGCTTACTCTCCTCCTCGTCGGGCCGGGGGGCCTGACCTTGGTTTCAGTCTTGCGTTTGCCGCCTTCCTCCTAACGACCCAAACCCTCGCGGCGACGAACGAGGGATTGAAGCACCGCCGCCAGCACGATGATCGCGGCTGTCGCGAGCAGCTGCATGGCGGGCGTGATGTTGTTGAGCTGCAGGATGTTGGCGAGCGCGCCCAGCATGATGGTGCCGGCAACCGTGCCGACCATCGAGCCGGCGCCGCCGAACAGGCTGGTGCCGCCGATGACCACGGCGGCGATCGCCGTCAGCTCGTAGCCCATGCCGTCATTGGCGCTGCCGAAATTGAACTGGCCGGCATGCACGACGCCGGCAAGGGCGGCGGCGAAGCCGGTGATGGCGTAGACCGAAATCTTGACCATCGACACCGGCACGCCTGAAATGCGCGCCGCGCGTTCGTTGCCGCCGACAGCGAAGACATAGCGGCCGAAGCGCGTGGTGTTGAGCACGATGGTGGCGATAGCGGCGAAGGCGATGAAGACGATGGTCGCCACCGGCACGGTGTTGTTGAACAGGCGCTCGCCCAGCACCGCGAACACCGGCGGCGCCAGGCCCGGCCCGTCACCGTAGGAAATGTTGATGTACTGATTGCCGGACACGACCAGCGCCAGGCCGCGCGCCGCCTGCAGGCCGGCGAGCGTGACAATGAACGGCTCGAGCCGGAAACGGGTGGAGATGGTGCCCTGGATGGCGCCGAAGACGATGCCCATCGCCAGCACGGCAAGGATGGTCGGGATCAAGCCGAAGCCGCCTGAGATCATCATCGAAGCGGTAACGACGCTGGACAGGCCCAGCACCGCGCCCACCGAAAGATCGATGCCGGCGGTAATGATGACGAAGGTCATGCCGATCGCGATGATGCCGGTTTCCGACACGGCGCGCACGATGTTGGCGATGTTGTCGGGATCCAGGAACAGGATCTGGCCATGCCGGCGCGGCGAGAAGATGATGCCGCCGATCGCTACCACGACCAGGCCGATCAGGCTCTGGAAGCGTACCACCAGGGCCAGCGGATCGCGATGCACGGGCGCCGTGGCCACCGGGCCGCCTGCCTCCGAAACCTTCTCTCCAGACATCAGGCCTCCCTGCCATTTGCCGCGGCCAGCACCGTGTGCTCGTCGACGCCGCCGATGAATTCCGCCACATTGCGCCCCTGGCGCAGCACCACGATCCGGTCGCAGAGGCCGATCAGCTCGGGCATTTCGCTGGAAGCGACCAGGATGCCGAGCCCCTGCGCCGCCAGTTGCCGCAGCCGCGCGTAGATTTCGCCCTTGGCGCCGACATCGACGCCGCGCGTCGGCTCGTCGAGCAGCAGCAGCCGGGGATTGCCGAGTATTTCCTTGGCCAGAACCACCTTCTGCTGGTTCCCGCCCGAAAGCGCGCCGACGGCGATGTCCGGGTTCTTCGGCCGGATGTCGAACTGCCCGAAGGACTGCTTGACCGCGTCGGCCTGCCGGCGCGACGACATCAGCCCGAAGGGCGATATGCGGCGGATCACCGACATCACCAAATTCAGCCCAACCGCCATCCTGAGCATCAGGCCGCTGCCGCGCCGGTCGTCGGTGACGAAGGCGATGCCGGCCGCGCGGGCCGCGCTGATCGAGTCCAGTTTCACCGGGCGACCGTCGATGGCCACCTCGCCCTCCCAGCGTCCGGACAGGCCGGTGCCATAGAGCGCGCTCAAGAGCTCGGTGCGCCCTGCTCCCATGATGCCGGCCAGCCCGACGATCTCGCCAGCCTTGACGTCGAGGGAGATGCCGGCCGGTGGCTGCCATCCAGCGCTTTCATGGGCAAGCCTGAAACGCGCATCGCGCAGGCTAAGCAGGGTCTTGCCGAGGGTCCTGGCGCGTTCGGGATAAAGCTCGTCCAGCGGCCGTCCGACCAGCAGCCGGACCAGTTCGGCCTGCGGCGCGTGCGGCTCGGTGACGCCCGCGACACGGCCGTCGCGCATCACCGTCACCCGGTCCGCGATCTGGGGCACCTCCTCCAGCCGATGCGAGATATAGACGATGCCAACCCCGCTTGCGGCGAGCTTGCGCATGATGTCGAACAGCCGGTCCACCTCGCCCACCGTGAGGGCCGCCGTCGGCTCGTCCATGATCAGCACGCGCGAGGCGTAGGACAGTGCCTTGACGATCGCCACCACCTGGCGCTGGCCGATCGACAGGTTCGCCACCATGCTTGCCGGATCGATGGCAAGCTCAATCGCCTCGAGCCGCTTCCTTGCCTCGTCGCGCATCGCCGGCACATCCAGGAAGCCGCCCGGCCGCATCAGTTCGCGGCCTAGGAAAAGGTTGGCCGCGACATCGAGGGTCGGCACCAGGTCGAGTTCCTGGAAGATGGTTGCGATGCCGGCCGCCTGCGCTTCGCGCGGGTTGCTGAAGTGCACCGGCTTGCCGTCGATCTGGATGGTGCCCTCGTCCGGCGTGTAGACGCCCGACAACAGGTTCATCAATGTCGACTTGCCGGCGCCGTTCTCGCCGAGCAGCGCGTGGATCTCGCCCGGCTTGAGGTCGAAGTCGACGCCGCGCAGCGCCTGGACGCCGCCGAAGCGCTTGACGGCACCGGTGACGACAAGCAGCGGCGCGCTCATGCTGACTTCATTGGGGCTGGCCTCATCGGGGCTGGCCTCATTTGGGCCGGCTTCGCGCAGGACCCCCGCACCCGAAGCGAGGCTTGCAGCCGCACGGCCTGCGGCTCGATGCCGGTGGAGGCGATGCGGGCGCACAGCAATGCCGCGGCCTGCCGGCCGATCTCGGTGCAGGGCTGCGCGACGAGGGTCAGCCGCGGTTCGAAGCAATCGGCCCATTCGAAGTCGTCGAAGCCGGCGAGCGAAATATCGCCAGGTATCGACAATCCCCTTTCGCGGATCGCCCGCACCGCTCCGATCGTCGTCATGTTGTTGCCGGTGACAAGGGCGGTGGGCGGCGACGGCTGGGACAGAATGGCATGGGTCGCCGCCGTCGCGCTCGCCGTGTCGATGTTCTCGGGCGACAGATGCTGCGGCAGCAGGGCCAGGCCATTGGCCGCGAGCGAGGCCTGGAATGCCTCGATGCGTTCGCGGGTGGTCGCCAGGCCCGGCTGACCGGCGACGTAGCCGATGCGCTTGTGTCCGAAGGAGGCGACGTGATCGATGAGCGCCCGCATCGACGACTGGTTCTCGACGCCGATCTGGTCGAAGCGCGCGTCGGCGAAGCGGTCGATCAGCACGCAGGGCAGCTTCTTTTCGGCAAGGTAGTCGATGGCCCGCTGCGGCGCGCCCGAAGGCGCCAGGATGACGCCGTCCACCCGCCGCTGCTGGAAGGCCCGCACGACCGACAGTTCGCGGTCGGGATCTTCCTGGGTGTCGGAGAGAAACACCATCAGGCCGAGGCGCGCGCACTCGGCCTCCACCGCGCAGATGATGTCGGTGAAATAGGGATTGGAAATCGCCGAGATCGCCAGGCCGACGCTGTTGGTGGAAGCCACTTTCAGCGACCGCGCCAGCTCGTTGGTCTGATAGCCCATCGTGGCGATCGCGTCGTTGATCAGCCGCGCCTTCTCTGGCGAGACGAAGCGTGTGCGGTTGATGACATGCGAGACGGTCGAAACCGACACGCCGGCGCGGCGCGCGACCTCAGCCATTGTCGGCATGGCGGCTCGAACGGAGTGCTGGCAAAGCGCTCCTCCCTGATGATGCGTTTCCGGTCCGCTCTCTTTGTTTTGGCGGATTTCGCAGGAGCTTAGTGCCATCGAAACGTTTGCGCAATCGCTTCGATGGCTGTTGCGGGAAAATTGTCGCAGCGCGCAGGGACATGCGGCTTAGGGTGCCGGCCTCGGCCAGCGCGCTGGTCAAGCCATCGGTAATACAGGCCAACGCTCGACGATCCTGCCGCCGGAAAACACGGCGATCGAACCGAACTGCTGCAGCACGGCCTCGCTCTGCGTCGGTCGCAGGAAGGCGTAGTCGCCGGGTCTCACGGTCGCGTCGGCCGGCAGGCTCATGAATTGCTGGTTCGAGGACAGGCCGAGAAGGCCGTTGGTCTTCATGCCTTCGGGAAAGACCGGCTCAGCCATCCACTTGCCGCCATAGAGATAGCAGCCCTTGCGCGGAAACCTGCCGAGCGCGCTCAGCAGCCGGGAGACCGCCCGCGGGCCGGGCAGCATTGGCTCGACCACCTTCAGGATCGGCGTCGCGATGAAGGCGGCCGGCTGGAAGCCTTCGAGGCCGGGCGTGTCGAAATCGCCCGGCAGCACGAAGGCCGAGCCCATCGACACTTCATTTGCCACCCCGCCATGATGGAGCAGCGCGGTCTTGCTGCCGCCGATGTTCAGGATGCGACGCTGATCCGCCCCAAGACGGGCGACGAAAGCAGCGGCCAGCGCCGATGCCTTTGCCAGCGCTTTTTCAGGCCCGCCGAACACGCCGGGGATGTGGGGCGCGTGCGCCTCATAGGCCATGACGCCTTCGCATGTCAGCCTCTTGTGCATGGCCAGCAAGCTCAGCGTCCTCGACAGGGCCTCCGGGTCGGCCAGG
>NZ_JBAZUD010000074.1:0-25420 GCF_041661565.1 Mesorhizobium sp. | reverse complement strand
CTGGACCGACGTCGCCGCCGTGGCGGCCATCCTGCTGGTGATCCGGCCGGTGTCCGGCCTGATCGGGCTGATCGGCCACCGCACCAATCTGCGCGAGCGCCTGATCCTGGCCTTCTTCGGCATACGCGGCGTCGGCTCGATCTACTATCTCGCCTACGGGCTGAACCATATGAAGGCCGATCCCGGCGCCGACCGGCTGTGGGCGGTGGTCGGCCTGACGATCCTGCTGTCGATCCTGATGCACGGCCTCACCGTCACTCCGATCATGCGCCGCCTCGACCGCAGCCAGGGCCGCGACCCCGACGAGCACGAGGCGGGGAGGGCGGAGCGCGAGGAGCAGGAGGATGAGGGTGTCGGCGCGCGCGGGTGAGGGGCTCGTCAGATAGGCTGACCGGCTGGAGGCACCGGCCGGAACACGGCTGCAAAGTCCCGACCGCGCCACCCTGTCAGGATCGAAGCCGGGCGATATATGGAAAGCCTGGTCCAACCCGATGGAGGACATGGCCGCCATGATCCACACCCAGCCGTCAGCCGATCCGGTGCCGCATGAGCGCGCGTAAGGTCACGCCGCGCGACATCAGGCGGATCTCGCAAGCGGCGCTGTTTGCCGCGCATGCCCACAAGGACCAGATGCGCGAGGACATGGGCGATCCCTATCTCGTCCATCTTTCGGAGGTGGCCGCGATGTGCGCCGGCATCAGGCCGCTGGATCCGGTGCTGGTGGCGGCCGCCTGGCTGCACGATACGCTCGAATACACCGATACCGACGAGGGCGCGCTGCGCGAGCAGTTCGGCGAGGCGGTGGCGGCGCTCGTCGCCGATGTCAGCGACCCGCCCGGGCTCAAGGGCAAAGCGCGACGCCAGCGACAGGTCGACCACACCGCCAAGGCCGGCATCCGCACCAAGCGGCTCAAGCTGGCGGACCGGACCTCGAATGTCGAGGAGGTGCTGAACGGACCCGACGAGCGATTCAGGGCGAAGAGCGCGGCCCGATACCTGAAATGGTCGCGCCGCGTGGTGGAAGTCTGCCGTGGTGCGGCGCCGGCGCTGGAAGCGCGGTTTGACAGGGCGGCGAAGGGGCTGCAGGCGCGGCTGGAGGAGGCTGGAGGTGGATAGGGCTGACCGGTGGGTGATGTTCGCTCTGTCGGTCTAACACTATCCCGATTTGGCCAGCGCCGCCCTCAAGAACAGACGCGGATCCTGATTGGTCCGAGGGGGAGCGAGATGATCCGCAAACTCAAGGGCGGCAAACAACGGCGCTGTCCGCGCAAGAAGAACGAGAGACCGGGGAACGGCGTGTCTTCAACGAACGCGTAGACGGCTGGATTATGTCTGACAAATCTTGCTAGGCTGCCAGTCTGAGGGGCGCCATGAACGAGGTTGAAAAGCTGGCGGTCGAGATTGTCGCGACCGGCCTCGGCTGGCCCGAGGGGCCGACGATGCTCCCGGATGGGCGCGTTGTCATCGTCGAAAGCTATCGCAGCCAGCTGACCGCCATCGATCGTGAAGGAACCGCCCGGCAGTTCGCCTATGTCGCGGGAGCGCCGAATGCGTGCGTTCTGGGTTCCGACGGCCTGCTCTATGTCTGCCAGAACGGCGGCACGACCGGACCCTGGCGGGCCGCGGAGATGACAACGCCATCGATCCAGCGCGTTGCCGAAGGCGGCAAGCCGGAGATCCTGCTGACCGAGATTGCGGGCATTCGGCTCAATGGTCCAAACGATCTCGTCTTTGCCGCCGATGGCCGGCTTATCTTCAGCGATCCCGGCACATACAACCCCGGCAATCCGGACCCCAGCTACATCTTTGCCGTGAACCCCGATGGCAGTGCGTCTGTTGCTGTCGGCTTCGATGAGCCGACCTTCCCGAACGGCGTGGCGATCGAGGCCGACGGCTCGATCGTCTGGGGCGAGTCCTATACAGGCCGCGTCAAGCGGCAGCGGCCGGATGGCTACGTCGAAGACCTTGGCCGCCTGCCTGGGGCCAATCCGATCCCGGACGGGCTGAAGGTCGGAGCCGATGGCCGCCTCTATGTCACGGATATTGCCGCCAACGGCATTCATGTGCTGAAGCCCGACGGCACGGCGGAAGGTTTCTTCATCTGCGGCAAGGCAACGACCAACTGCGTTTTCTCAGGCGAGATGCTCTGGGTGTCGAGTGCCGGCGTGCTGGCGACCGGCAGCGACCCCTCCTTCGAGGGCACGCTCTGCCGTGTGCGTGTTCCCGGCGGCGGAGGACCGACGCACCACGGTCGCATCGGCGGTAGGAAATCGTGAGCAACTCCTCGACCGCCCCGGCCGCGCTGAAGCGCCTGTACAGCGTGGCCGCGGTCCGCGACGCAGCGCGGCGAACCTTGCCCCGTCCGGTGTTCGACTTCGCCGATGGCGGCGCCGAGGATGAGCGAACGCTGCGCCGCAACGAGGAGGCCTTCAACGAGGTTGCCATCCTGCCGCGACCCCTCAACGGTGCGGCGACACGGGATCTCTCCCTCGACCTCTTCGGCGCGAAGCTTGCCATTCCGCTCAGCATCGCGCCGACAGGACTGGCCGGGCTATTCTGGCCCGACGGCGAGCGCGCGGCGGCACGAGCCGCGGCAGCTGCCGGCACCTTCTATTGCGCGAGCCACGGCTCGGTGTGCACGCTGGAGGACATAGCAGCCACCGGGGCGAGCCCGCGGTGGATGCAGGTGTTCGTCTATACCGATCGCGGCTTCACCCAGGACATGGTGGATCGGGCGCGTGCCGCAGGATACGGCGCGCTGGTGCTCACCGTCGACAACCAGCTGCTCGGCAACCGGGAACGCGACATCCGCAACGGGTTTTCCATCCCGCCGCGCTTCGGCGTGGCAGGAACGCTGGCGGCCGCCACCAAGGCGGCGTGGCTGCTGCGCATGCGCACCCGGCTTCCGAAACTGACCTTCGGCAACTATCTGCGTCCCGGCGAGACGGCGACGGTTGGCGCGCTGGCGGGCCGCATGGCCGCTCTGCTCGACCCCGGGCTGTCCTGGGCGGACGTCGACTGGCTGCGCAGCGTCTGGTCCGGACCGTTGCTGCTCAAGGGTATCCTGCATCCCGGCGAGGCCGCCGAGGCGGTGGCGCGCGGGATCGACGGCATCATCGTGTCCAACCACGGGGGACGCCAGCTCGACGGCGCCGCCGCGACGCTGGACGCGCTGCCGGCTGTCGTCGCGGCCATCGCCGGCCGCATTCCGGTGCTGATCGACGGCGGCATCAGGCGGGGCTCCGACGTCGTCAAGGCGCTGGCGCTCGGAGCGTCCTGCTGCCTGATCGGCCGGCCACAGCTATGGGGGCTCGCGGTCGCCGGCGAAGATGGGGTGCGGCACGTGCTGGACCTCTACCGCAAGGAGATCGACCGGGTGATGGGCCTGATGGGGGCGCGCAGCCTTGCCGACCTCGGTCCGGACTGTCTTTCCTTCCTTCAAGCTACGAGGCTGCCACATGATTGAAGACCCGCCGCTGCTCACCATCAAGCGCCGTTTCGAACGGCCCGCGGCAGACATTGTCAGTGCCTTTGCCGGCGTGCCGGTCAGCCAGGTCGTCGACGCCATGGGCGGGCGGGGAGCCTTGCACCATGCGATCAAGCCGCTCTCGCCGGCTGCTGCCACGCTGGTCGGCGTCGCCGTGACCTGCCAGTGCGGCCCTTCCGACAATCTCGCGCTGTTCGGGGCGCTGGAAGTCGCGGCACGTGGCGATGTCATCGTTGCGGCCACCGACAGCTTTGCCGGGGCGGCGGTCACCGGGGATCTCGTGCTTGGCATGGCGCGCAACAAGGGGGTCGCCGGCTTCGTCACCGACGGCCTCGTGCGCGATGTCATCGGGATCGAGGCGGTCGGCTTGCCGGTCTACTGTGCCGGGGTGATCGCGAACTCGCCGGCGCGCAATGGTCCAGGCACGGTCGGATTCCAGGTGGTGCTGGGAGGCGTGACCATCTCGCCGGGAGACATACTGGTCGGCGACCGCGATGGCGTCGCCGTGGTGCCCCGCCTGGAGGCGAGGGCAGTGCTGGCGCGGCTCGACGCCATCAAGGCGGCCGAGCAGGAGCTTGAAACCAAGGTGCGCCAAGGTCTGGAAATGCCCGAATTCGCCAGCGCCGTCCTCAAGTCCGACAGGACGCGCTTCGTCGACTGAAACGGGGTTGCCGAATTGCAAAAGAGATTTCAGGACAACATGATAGCCAACGAGGTGACGCCGGCTGCCAGGGCGCGGAGGCCTCAGCCCAACAAGACGCAGCCTAAGCGGCGCGCCGTTGGGGCAGATGGAGACCCGGGCGGGCCGGGCGGGCTCGACGAGGGTCGACCGCGGTCACGATGCTGTGGTGATGATCGCAGTAGACGCGATCGGCCGACGTCGGCCCGGCGCAAAAACGGTAGCCGCCAGGGACTGACCGGTCTTCGCTCACGGGGAAGCGGCACTGATAGACGCCGAGCTGAATGAGGGGGACGTCTCTCGAAATTGGTTTGATATTCGCAGGCATGATGGTTCCAGCATCCTTTCGTTCATAGCCACCGCCGGCTGACGGCCGCGGTGCGACGTCGGGCGAGCTTCTCTCGTTTTGAGGGCTTTGGATGAGCATATGGGGATTGTCGGGCCGGTTATGAAGGGCGGCGCGCGGTTTCGGAGGGCGATCGTTTGCGACTTAAGGACACACCTGCGGGGCGAAAACGCGGGCGACGTGGCATCGTGCGGCCCCCTCGGCCGGGGTTTGGCGGAGGTGTAGAGGCCTTTTGAGCGCGCGCCGCCGTTCACGCTCAGGATCCTGCCGCCGTTCTCGTCCAAAAACCCAAACCGCTCCGAGCGCGCTGCGCGAGCAGTTCGGCGAGGCGGTGGCGGCGCTCGTCACCGATGTCAGCGATCCGCCCGCAACCGCGCCTCCAGCGCCAGGTCGACCACACCGCCAAGGCCAGCATCCGCACCAAGAGGCTCAAGCTCGCGGACCAAACCCCGAATGTCGAGGAGGTTCTGAACGACCCGACGAGCGGTTCCGGGCAAAGAGCCCGGCGCGCTACCTGAAATGGTCGCACCGCGTGGTGGATGTCTGCCGTGGGGCGCCGGAGCTGGAAGCGCGGTCTGGCGAGGCGGCGAAGGGGCTAAAAGGCACGGATTGAGGAGGGTGGGGATAGGTGAGGTGGTTTGCATGTTCGAGTGCTTTGACTCGATGCAATCTTATTCAATCAACTATTGTTCTTACGTCTGAGCATCGATCTAAGCGTACGGATAGCTAGGCCGTACCCGGTGTTCGAGAGGCGGTACTTCTTGGTGCGCCTCCCGCTATCTGTAGATATCTCGTAGTAAGCATAGTAGTCCTGGTTGAAATATCTACTTATGTTATCCTTATGCTTTGGGCTAATGCTAGGAAACGTTAATAGGAGCAATTTTGCCATCTCTGTAGTTGTATAAAAGCGCCGGGACTCGTCATCTTTCCATACGCTCAAAAGCGCGACCAAAATGGCGTCTGCCAAGCCCACTTCACTGATTTTCGAAACTGCGGTTAGGCTGGAATCGATGTCAATCTTGTCCTCGTTTTCCCCGCCGACGAGCAAATTGATGCGATCAAAATAAGAACGCAAACTAGCGTTGTTATCGATTGAAAGTACCTCGGCAGACTGCCTAATATTCTCCAAGCCCATTCGCAACTGCTGGGCATCTCGTGCCCGAAATTCGTCAATTGAAAGATTGTCCCCCGGACGAGCACGGGCGCGGAGGCGTTCAAATCGGACCTGCTCATCTGCATCAACGAACAGCTTTAAGAAATGCTTGCCACGTGATGCCATTTCCTGTTCCAAAAAAACGACCTCAGGCTGAGCTCGAAATCCCGAAATCACAACGGGATATGGAAGGTTGTCCAAGATATACTCCACTACCTTTTCAGCAGCTATCGTCGGCTTCTGCGCCAACGCATTCTCTGCAAAGTCGCCAATCGACAGAGGACCTCGATAGCCGTGGCGATAATAATAACTGAGATGCATGAAATCACTTGCTTCGACGTGAAGGTAGCCGAACGATCTGGAAAGATATTGACTTGCAGTGGTTTTACCCGAGCACGTGTACCCGGAGAGGATTATATTGGGCTTTTTGTCCAAAGACAGTTCCATCTGTGAACTGTATCTAGTCATGTAGTTTCGTTGTTCCAAAAACGAAAAAAGCGAGTTAAAAGACTTTCGACGAAAATCGACAGTGTCGGCGACCCCTATTGGTAAAGCTCCAAGCGGAGCGTCACACCCATCTGGCTGGAACCACTTGTTAAATGACTTATTGTCGAGCCAAGGATAAACTAGATTTGTTCTATAGGAATGTTCATGTTGAACAATATGGCCATGCTGTACTCCCGTGAAAATTATGTACTCCGCGTCAACTCCCCAACTCTTTCTGAAATTGGTCGGGACGTACAACAATATGTCTGAGCGCACACTAGCAGAGCGGGCTCCGCCGGTTGCAACAAGGGTTCTATCTAAATCTTCGAATGAACGATCTTCCATCCAATACTTAATGTCGACCCCGGGGACTTCGACGCCTTCCCTGCTAAGAGCGTCAATACGAACAGAAGTGTCCTCTAGAATGAATGGATGGGTCGCCTCCGAAAAGCCTGCCTTTAGTATCTGCGCCTTAGCGCTTCTGTAACTGGCTTCTAGGATAGCCTCGCGTGTCGCCAAGCGAGGCTCGACGTAATCTGCGTGGTAAGTCCTTTGTCTGAATCCTTGAATCCTGATGTGATGACCTTCGGCTAAGTATCTCGCATGAGCGAGCTTAGTCGAGTTGGTCGTGAAGAATGTCAATTCACGCATGGCTGACGTGACGGCCAGCGTTCACGGGCGACGTGAAATGCACGTCGCAGTCCATCGCATCTGCACAAGCGGCAATCGCGTCCAGATGTTGGGTATCAGCGAAACAGAACAACATTGGCCCTAGACTTGACATTCCTACACAGTCCGCACCTGCATCCAATAATGCTTTGGCAAGAAAACGAAGGGGCTCCCCATACTCTGCCCACTCGGCTTGCTTCCAGGCGGTCTTCTGAATCTTTGCAATTCCCTGACAAAAGTTGTGGTAATCGCATTCGCTCACAGCCGCATAAATGTCGAATAAGGCAATATAGGAAGCCTCGTAGCTTGCTGCTGCTGGAAGTGGAGTGGTGCGTTGAAAGAACTCAACCTCTTCCTGTTGTGTTTTGGCCTTAATTAGGCGCGGCAGGCACAGCAGCATTGGCCAGGATGGCATCGAAACAATTGGAAGCGCTAAGGGCGCGCGAACCGGTGCCTTCAGAGATGAAGGCATATGTGGCGTACCATCATTTGGCCGCCCGAGGTCGCACACGAGTCCACCCTTGAAGTAGGCATTGATGCCGATACCGGACGTTCCGCCGCGTCCCGATGCGTTAACTAGATCGGCAGCAGAGAGCGTCCTCTCGTTGAGCAACGCGAGGGCCTCGGTTGCGGCCAGTCTAATAGCTGTGGCTGACCCCATGCCGACATGAGTCCGCATCCCACCACCAATTCTGATCAACCCGCATCTTGACAGTCCATGTGCACACATAAAGTGTTCAAGAACTTCCATCAAAGAAAGCAGTTCACCTGACGTCATTGGCGTTCGGCGGGCGTCATCGATTGTGAGGTTTGAACCCTCGCGTAGCGTCACTTCTACAACGGGGCCCTTGAGGGCGAAACCAATTCCCCCATTCTTGCGCGGCGCTTGCTCGTGCAGGGACAGCAAACCTAGATGAATGCGTGGGTGGGCATCAACTCGTATTTCACGCATGCGCGTTGGAGGAATCCCATATCGTGTCGAAATGATCGTCATATTTCCGGCCGAATGGCGTATCTGCGGCCACGTGGACGGCCGGAGCATACCGGCTTTTGTCGCCCTCGAAGATGGGTCCGGCCACTAGGTTGTTATCAGCTAGTACGAAACTGTGATGTGCCGTGTTTTTGAAACGCCGGAGTTCGACCCGATCTCCAAACTGTTGTCGCAGAGCGGCGATCTTGGGCAGCATGCTACGAGCACGCGTTCCTGCATCCTCGCCCATGTGTTTGTCGTCCGGTATCAGCAGTCGCACCTTGAGCTGGCTGTATCTATTAAGTGCGTCGACCAACACCTTGTCCTCGCTCTCGATGTCCAGAAAATCTTGGACAAAGCGGCTGCATGAGGCGCCCATCACATCAACCCGCCTGGTACTATACGCGACAAGATCTCTATAGTAGGTTTGGTTGTGTCTATTGGCGAGCAACGCTTTGACCCCCATACTTCGAAACTTGTCCAATTCCTGGATGGGTCGTATCAACGTCAGGAAGGTCGCAAGGTAGACTATTAATCCTGTGACAATTCCTCCAACAAATCCAACGAGTTTGACGTCGTTTTCGTCCAACGTGTAATACCAATAGCCAAACAGGGCCGCAATAAGAGTTATTGCTCCCGAGAGTATGACCCAGAGGGGCACGCCGACTCTACCTGTTTCGAAATTCATGTCCGCGGATGTCCAATAAAAAGTAATTCGCGCTTCCTCATTTTACTCAGTGCACTACTGTACTCACAAGAATGGATAGAAAACTGCGAAAAGCGATCCTCGAAATGGGCCTTAATTTCGGTTTCAGAGGGCAGTGCGTCCGAAACATATGACAAAACTACTATGGAATTACGATGCGTATCAATTAGTGAAAAAAGTCTTTCCTTAAAGGATCTTGCCCTGCTCCAGTCGGTGAGCCAAGAAGGTGGGGGGAACAGGCGAATGTCGGATTTCCGGTCTATCAAGTCTTCCCACTCGCTGTATCGAGCGAGACCTTCCAAAAAATGATACCGCCGCCAATAGTCATCTCGATTTTTTCGTTCTTCTTTACTTATATAAGGAGGATCGATATAGACCAAGTCATAGCCGGGAGCTATGTCTTCTGCGTTTCCAGAAGGGAGTATGGAGCACGAACTGCTCCAAGGTGAACAAAATTTAGCAAGTTCGTCGTAGGCTTGCATTGCATGGTGGCTGAAGCTCCGCTCCCAGGTAGAGGCATTTCCGAAACTCCGGCTAACCTGCGTGTTGTTGCGCAAATGTATGTTGGCGCGATGGAATAAATTAAAGGGACGTTTTTTCAAGCAAGCCTGGTAGATTATGTATCGTAGTAGAGAGCGATCCTCGGCAGAGAGAAAATCTCTTTCAAATATGCTGAAAAAACCATCGAGCCACGCATTCTCGTCGTCCTTAAAGAATACATTTGAAAACTGTTCTGCGATTGTCCCATGCCGGGGTTCGACTTTACCCAACAAATTTTCTACGGCGTCACGACTCAGAACAGGTTTGTCGCGAAGAACGGCCCGGCCAACGTCCTCATTGAAGCGTAGACCATCATGGTAGGTGACACTTTTGCGCATCGCCTTAAACATTAACGACACTGAGGCAGTGCCGCCAAATGCATCCAGCACGCTTTCAAAGCGGATCGGCCCCAAATGAGAGTATATCCAAGGGAGGAGCTTTCGTTTGCTGCCATAGTAGCGGGTTGACGGAAAGCCGGCTATTGAAGCCGCGACAGGTTGAATCAATTTCAACGTGCTCGGGTTGGCGCACGATGTCGCTGGCCCGAACGAGGTCACAAGTCGCTGTTCGGCCTTGTTGGCAACTTCTCCGCCCATGATGCCCTCTATCGCCGTGTTCGGCGCCCGCCTCAGGACTATCATGCCGCGGCGCGAACGCTACAAGGATTAGCAAGCTATGCACAGTCATGCGTGATGGGACCAAGCCCATCCGCTGCTTCGTCACTTACTTGCAGGATCGTGGCTGGGCGCTAAGGCTTCGGTAGATTTTCCACCATGGCGGAGAGAACCCGATCGATGTCTCCCGCTCGTCCCGAAACTTTCCCATCGACAAAATGGGAGCGGCCGTCCTCAGTTTCAGACAAGTAAATCTGTCTGAACACGTCAGACGCCTCATCGTCCGACATTAGTTCGACGTTCTCCAACATTTCATAGACGTGCACCATGACGTTGAAGATGCACGGGTTAATATTGACTGCCTGCCCGTACCAATGAAAGACCGTTTCGCAAGCGAGCTGTGTGACATCTCGCCATCTTTCTCCGGTGTTCGCAATTGCATGCTCCACTTGGTCTCGCCTCACAATGCAGAGGAACATTAGATCACTAAGTCCGGGTGCCGGAACGACGCGCACGTTTGAATGCACCTCTTCTGAATGGTGCGTCAGATTACGAAGCGCTTTGAGAGCGACAAACTCCCTGAACTTGTGGAGATCGTCATCGATGGCATTTTTCAGGCGATCGTTGAGGCTATGAAGGGCGTTAAGCGTTGCAAAAAGCGTGTCCAAATCCGGATCCAGGCAATGCCGCTCGTAAGCTCTAAACAAGCGTGCAGCTGAGTGTGTTGCGTGGAATCTTGCTTCGGTTGGATCCAATGTTGGTTCTTTCTTTTTTCGTTCAACGATAGATACGTCGAGCGGGTGAGCCTACGCTTATGCCAAATCTCGACGCGAAGTAAGTGCGCCTCACCCCCCCCCCATTAACCATTCGTTAACCATCTCGCCGCTAGCGTTTACCTCTCAGTAAGGATTCGCCAGCCGTGACTTTTGCCGCTCCCCTCGAGGCCAAATCCATTCGCTTTCGCGCCCGCTCTTTCGTCGCTTTCACGCTGACGCCGGAGGCGCCTTTGGCTGCCTGGCTGGAGGGGCTCGATCACTGGATCGGCAACTCGCCGGGCTATTTTTCCGGGCGGCCGGTGCTGCTCGATCTCAACGCGCTGAAGCCGTCGCCCGGCGAGATCGCGGCGCTGGTGACGGAGCTTCTCACGCGCGGCATCCGCATCTATGCCATCGAGCTCGAAGGCGCTTCGCTCGGCCCCGATTTGCCGCCGGTCCTGGTTGGCGCCAAGGAGGCGACGACCGATGGGCTGCTGCCGGGCCGCAAGGCGAGCGCCGAGGCCGAGGGCAAGGCGCCTGAAGGCAGTGCTGGCCGCGACGGCAAGGGCAGGGCGACCGAGGCCAAGACGGGCGAGGCCAAGGCCGAGACGGCCAAAGTCGACGCCGGCAAGATGGGCAAGGGCGAGGCCCGCGCCGTGCAGCCTGAAGCTGCCGGCACGCTGATGATCAAGGCGCCGATCCGCTCCGGCCAGGCGATCGTGCATCCGCATGGCGATGTCATCGTGCTGGGCTCGGTCGCGTCCGGGTCTGAGATCATCGCGGCCGGCTCCATCCATGTCTACGGCACGCTGCGCGGGCGCGCTTCGGCCGGCGCGCTGGGCGACAAGGACGCGCGGATCTTCTGCCGCCGCAACGAGGCCGAGCTGCTGGCGATCGACGGCTGGTACGTCACCGCAGAGGAGATGGAAGGCGTTTCGCGCGGCAAGCCGGTGCAAGCCTTCCTCGAGGGCGAGGGGCTGCGCGTCGCGCCGCTGAGCTGACAGTCAATCCGACCGACACCGGGAGCAGGCAGCAAGCCGCCCGGCAAAAAGACAAGGCAACAACAATGGAGGCTTTTCAATGGGCAAGGTAGTGGTGGTCACCTCGGGCAAGGGGGGCGTCGGCAAGACCACCTCGACGGCCGCACTCGGCGCGGCCGTGGCCAAGACCGGCAAGCGGGTGGCGCTGGTCGATTTCGACGTCGGCCTCAGGAATCTCGACCTGATCATGGGCGCCGAGCGGCGCGTCGTGTTCGACCTCGTCAACGTCATCCAGGGCCAGGCCAAGCTGTCGCAGGCGCTGATCCGCGACAAGCGGGTCGACACGCTGTTCCTGCTGCCGGCCTCGCAGACGCGCGACAAGGACGCGCTGACGGAAGAGGGCGTCGGCGAAGTCATCGACAAGCTGCGCTCGGTGTTCGACTATGTGTTCTGCGACAGCCCGGCCGGCATCGAGCGCGGCGCGCAGCTTGCCATGCGCTTCGCCGACGAGGCGGTCATCGTCACCAATCCTGAGGTCAGCTCGGTGCGCGATTCCGACCGCATCATCGGCCTGCTCGACGCCCGCACCATGCGCGCCGAACAGGGCGAGCAGATCGCCAAGCATGTGCTGGTGACGCGCTACGACGCGGCGCGCGCCTCGCGCGGCGAGATGCTGTCGATCGACGACGTGCTGGAGATCCTGTCGGTGCCGCTGCTGGGCATCATCCCCGAGAGCCAGGATGTGCTCAGGGCCTCGAACCTCGGCGCGCCGGTGACGCTGTCGGAGCCGCTCAATGCCGCCGCCAAGGCGTATATCGACGCCGCAAGGCGGCTCGAGGGCGAGCAATTGCCCGTCGTCGTGCCCTTCGAGCGCAAGGGCTTCCTCGACCGGCTTCTGGGAAGGAGGGCGGCATGAGCCTGCTCGACATCTTCAAGCGGCGCTCCAGCGCGCCGGTGGCGCGCGAAAGGCTGCAGGTGCTGCTCGCCTATGAGCGCCGCAACCGTGGCCAGCCCGACCTCGTCTCCATCCTGCGCGAGGAGATCATGGCCGTCATCGCCAGGCATGTGCAGATCGACCAGGACTACCTGCAGGTCTCGATGGACCGCGGCGAGACCATGTCGACGCTGGAAATCGACATCCAGATCCCCAACAAGAGCGCCATGCCGCTGGCGATGGCGGGGTAGGGGGAAAGGTCGCGATCCTTCGCGCCCCCCTCTGTCCTGCCGGACGTTCGTCATTTGGAAAGCCAAGCAATTGGCTTTCCGTCCGCTTCACGGACCATTCCTCAACCCCCACGAGGGGGGAGATCGGCAGCTTGGGCGCCGCAACTCTTTCTTTATTCGTTGATAATTGGCGAAAGCCTGGCGACATCCAATCTCCCCCCTTGCGGGGGAGATGCCCGGCAGGGCAGAGGGGGGTGCTGTCCCGCCGACCGCGGCTTTCTCACGCCAATCCCCACCACACGCTACCGCAGACCGGCGCCGAAACGCCCCCGGCAATCGCGTCGCGATCCGCCGTCCGGTCCTCGGCCTTGCCGCTGGAACCATTGAAAATTCCAGCCGTTAGGGTGTTCACCAGCGCAAGAAGGGGACACCGTGGACAGAGACGATGCGTCACCAGTGGCATCCGGCGTCGAAGGCCTCGACTACGTGCTCAGAGGCGGCTACGCCAAGTTCCGCTCTCATCTCGTCGAGGGCAGGCCCGGCTCCGGCAAGACCACGCTCGGCCTGCAGTTCCTGATCGAGGGCGCCCGCAAGGGCGAGACCTGCCTCTATATCACGCTCTCCGAGAGCCGCCGCGAACTGCTGTCCGTGGCCGGCCGCCATGGCTGGGATCTTGACGGCATCGAGATCCTGGAATTGGTGCCGCCCGAGCTCAGCCTCGATCCGTCGCAGCTGCAGACATTGGTGCATTCTTCCGATCTGGAGCTGGGCGAGACGGTGCATTCGGCGCTGGCCGAGATCGAACGCATCAAGCCCGACCGGGTGGTGTTCGACTCGCTGTCGGAGATCCGGCTCCTGTCGCAGGGGTCGTTGCGCTACCGCCGGCAGGTGCTGGCGCTGAAGAGTTTCTTCCTGCTCAACAACGCCACCGTGCTGCTGCTCGACGACCTGACCGCCGAGCATGACGATCTCAACCTGCATTCGATCAGCCATGGCGTCATCCGCATGGAACAGCTGTCGCCGGTCTATGGCGGCGAGCGGCGCCGGCTGCGGGTCATCAAGATGCGCGGCGTGCAGATCCGCGGCGGCTTCCACGATTTCGTCATCCGGCCGGGCGGCGTCGTGGTGTTTCCACGGCTCGTCGCCGGCGAGCACGAGGTGGGCGAGCACGGTGCCCCGGCCACGAGCGACAGCTCCGTCGACGCCCTGGTTGGCGGCGGCCTCGCGCGGGGCACCAGCACGCTGCTTATGGGTCCGTCCGGGGTCGGCAAGTCGACCGTCGCCTGCACCTACTGCCACGCGGCGCTGGCCCGTGGCGAACGCGTGCAGATCCTGCTGTTCGACGAGACCAAGCGCATCTTCCTCGCCCGCGCCGCGGGGCTCGGCATGGATTTCCAGGCCTATGTCGCTGACGGCTCCCTGCTGCTCGAGCAGATCGATCCGGCCGAACTGTCGCCCGGCGAACTGTCGACGCGGGTCCAGTCGGGCGTGGAACACAATGATGTCCGCATCGTCGTCATCGACAGCCTCACCGGCTATCTCAACGCCATGTCCGAGGAGCAGCACCTGGTGCTGCAGATGCACGAGATCCTGACCTATCTCAACCAGAAGGGCGTCGTCACCATCCTGCTTTTGGCCAATCATGGCCTGATCGGCCGGATGTCGACACCCATCGACATGACCTATCTCTGCGATTCCGTGATGCTGCTCAGGTTCTTCGAAAGCAGCGGCCGCCTGCGCCGCGCCATCTCGGTGGTCAAGAAACGCGTTGGCCCGCATGAGGATACGATCCGCGAGTTCCGGATCAGCGGCACGGGCATCACGGTCGGCGAGCCGCTGGAGGAATTCCGCGGCATCCTCACCGGCGTGCCATCCTTCGAGGGCAAGGAATCCGATCTTCTCAGGGACATGGGATCATAGATGCCCGCAAATCCCCCTGTGCTCGTGCTCACCCCGGTCGGGCGGGACGCCAGGATCGCGGCGTCGATCCTGGCCGACAGCCAGATCGAAACGCGCATCTGTGCCTCGCTCGAGGAGACGCTGCCCTTGCTTGACCAGGCGCAGTGCCTCGTCGTCGCCGAGGAGGCGCTGACCAGCGCCGATCGAAGCGGCCTTGCGGCATGGCTCGAGAACCAGCCGGCATGGTCCGATTTTCCGATCGTGCTGCTGGTGATGCGCGGCACCGAATTCGACAGGCGGCTGGCCTTCCTGGATCGCTACCTGATCGTGCTGGAGCGGCCCTTCCTGGCGTCGAGCCTGGCCAATTCGGTGCGTTCGGCGCTGCGCGCCCGCGCCCGGCAGCTGGAGGTCAAATCCTATATCGAACAGAAGCAGGTGGTCGCCGACCGCCAGAAGCTCCTGATCCGCGAGCTGCATCACCGCGTCAAGAACACGCTGGCCAATGTGCGCGCGATGATGGGGGCGACCGCCAGGTCGAGCGGGACCATCGAGGATTTCATGACCGATTTCTCGGCCCGGCTGGTCTCGCTCGCCGATACGCATTCCATGCTGACCGACGATTATTGGCAGACCGCCTCTTTGAAGAAATTGCTGGCGGGCGAGCTTCGCCATTACGAGACGCGCGACAAGCCGCGCATCGCGCTCGAGGGACCCGATGTGGCACTGGTCGCCGACCTCGCGATCCCGGTCGGCATGGCGTTCCATGAACTCGCGTCCAACTCCTCCAAGTTCGGCTCGCTGTCGCACCCGAAGGGCCGGCTCGAGGTCAGCTGGTCGGTGGGCAGCGCCGGCGACGCGCGCATCGTCAATCTCGACTGGCGTGAGCGCGACGGACCCGTGGTCGAGCCGCCGAAGCGGCGCGGCTTCGGCACGACATTGCTGGAGAAGGTGGTGACCGTGCAGTGCGACGCGAAGGTCGCGCTCAACTACCACCGCGAAGGCCTGCATTTCAACATGGCGCTGCCGTTGCGCGACACCAGGCTGGTGCCGGCCTATTCCTGACGGCAACTCCTCCACCGCGTCCAGCGCGTGAAAATGTCGCCTGCCGCTTTGGCCATGGCGAGAGCCTCGCATCGCTGATACTGATGCCGTTCATGCACAGTCCCGGGCGCAGCATATGACATCCGATCCAGACAAGGCCGAAGCGGTCGAGCAGCTGCTCGACACACCCGACCTGGCCAGCGCGCTGGAAAGCGAGCAGTTCAAGAAGTTCCTCGACCAGGTTCCGATCGCCATCGCGGTCTCGGACCTCAGCGCGCAGGAGCGCGTCGTCTATGCCAATCCGGAATTCGAGAAGCTGTCGGGCCTGAAGGCGGCGAGGCTGGCGCAGAAGGACTGGGCGGCCCTCTCCGGCACCGGCCTGCACGCGCAGAAGGACCGGCCGCTGTCGGAGGCGGTGGTCGAGGCTGCCGATTTCGTCGGCACGTTCCGGCTGGAGCGGGCGGAAGACAAGCCTGCCATTGTCGACGTCTATTCCAACGCCATCCAGGATGACGACGGCAAGGTCTGCTTCCGCCTGGTGGCGCTGGTCGACGTCTCGGCCCATGGCGATGCCGAGGAGGCGCTCTCGACCGAGGAACGCGTGCGCGAGAAAGACACGCTGCTGCGCGAATTGCAGCACCGGGTGAAGAACAATCTGCAGATGATCACCGCGCTGATCCGCCTGGAAACCCGCAACGCGGCCGAGCCGGACCGCAAGAGCTTCGAGCGGCTGGCGGGCCGCGTCGACGCGCTGGCGATCCTCTACCAGACGCTGTCGGGCGACGATCAGCGGGACGAGGTCGATCTCGGCGTCTATCTCAGCCAGATCGCGTCGGCGGTGATGACGTCGCACGCCGTCGAAGGCATCCGGCTCGACATGAAGGTCGACACCTATCCGGTGTCGATCAATGTCGCCATGCCGACCGGGCTGGTGGTCAACGAGCTCTTGACCAATGCGCTCAAGCACGCTTTCCAGGGGCGCGACGGCGGCACCATCACGCTGCACAGCATCGTCGACGGCGATGGCTGCCGCATCCTCGTTGCGGACGACGGCGTCGGCCTGCCGGAGGGCCAGACCTGGCCCAAGCCCGGCAAGCTCGGCGCGCTGATCGCCCGGTCGCTGACCGAGAACGCCAAGGCGGAGTTCGACGTGAACTCCAGCGCCGGCGAGGGGACGCGGGTGACCATCGTCTTCAAGCGCTCGGCGGCGGCCGCCTAACAGGGCAGGCGTCCAACAACCCTTCGCGGTGGCGGGCTTGCCCCAGCCGACTGTGCGGCCGTGCCTCACGACAAGCCGGCTCGAGGAGCCCACAGCTGCCGGCCAGGCCGCCGGTCGAAGCGGCTGAACGAACACGGCAGGGAGGAGATCAAGTGACAGCGACGCCGGTTGCCGGGCGCGAAGCGGCGCCCCTGCCCATGGCGGCGCTGCTGGGCGCCATGGTGTCGATCCAGATCGGCGCCACCTTCGCCAAGGGCCTGTTCCCGCTGATCGGCGCGCAGGGCACGACGGCGGTCAGGCTGGTCATCGGCGCGCTGATGCTGATCGCGGTGCTGCGGCCTTGGCAGAAGCTGCCATCACGCGCCACCTGGCCATGGCTCATCGGCTACGGGGTGACGCTGTGCGTGCTCAACCTGCTGTTCTATGCCGCGCTCGCCACCATCCCGCTTGGCGTTGCGGTGGCGCTGGAGTTCTCCGGGCCGCTGCTGGTGGCGACGCTGACCTCGCGGCGCGCCACGGATTTCGCCTGGATCGTGCTGGCGCTGGCCGGCATCGTGCTGTTGTCGCCCTTCATCCGTTCGGCCGTGCCGCTCGACCCGACCGGGGTCATGCTGGCGCTGGCGGCGGGCGGCTGCTGGGCGCTCTATATCGTACTGGCGCCGAGGGCCGCAGCCGAGCTCGGCACGCGCACCGCCGCCTACGGCATGGCGATCGCCGCCGTGCTGGTGCTGCCCTTCGGGGCCGCGCAGGCCGGGGCGGTGCTGCTCACGCCCTCGATCCTGGTCAGCGCGCTGCTCGTCGGCCTGTTCTCCAGCGCGCTGCCGTTCTTCCTGGAGATGGTGGCCCTGACCCGCATGCCGGCCCGCATCTATGGCACGCTGACCTGCCTGGAGCCGGCGCTCGGCGCGCTGATGGGATTCCTGTTCCTGCACGAGAGCCTGGCCGCGCCGCAGTTGGCCGGCATTGCCGCCGTGATTGTCGCCGCCGCCGGCACCGCGCTGACATCGAGGCCGCCAGTGCCTTCGCCGGAGTAGCGTGAGTAGCCAATCTCCCCCCTTGCGGGGGAGATCAGCAGCCTCTTCGTCGCGTCTCTCAGATCAGCTTCTCCAGCGTGATCGGCAGGTCGCGTATGCGCTTGCCGGTGGCGTGGAACACTGCATTGGCGATGGCCGGGGCCACGCCGACGATGGCCAGTTCGCCGACACCCTTGCCGCCGAGCACCGAGGAATGGAGGTCGGGGATGCCGACCGAGATCACCTCGATGTCGGGTATGTCGGCATTGGTCGGCACCAGATAGTCGGCCAGATTGTCGTTGACGATACGGCCATGGCGGCGGTCGACGATGCCTTCCTCGAGCAGCGCCTGGCCGATGCCCATGATGATGCCGCCCTTCCACTGGCTTTCGGCGAGCTTGGGATTGTAGAGCCGGCCGGAATCCAGGGCCGACACGACGCGCGACACGCGCACCGTGCCGAAATCCTCGTCAACGCGCACCTCGATGAAATGCGCGCACCAGGAGTGGCGGGAATAATCGCCTTCGGTGTGCGGCAGCGCCATGGAAATGGTGGTGTAATTCTTGTAGCGGTCCTCGGCGGTTGCGTTGGCGGGCATGGTGTCGCCGATCGCCTCGATGCGGTCGAGCCCGATGCCGGAGAGCAGCTCGGCGATCGAGACATCGGGGCCGTCGCCACGCGGCGAGGCGATGCGGCCATTGGCGACCACCAGCGTGTTGGCCTGCAGCGCATGAAAGGGCGAGCGCGGATCGCTGATCGCCAGCCCGACCAGCTGATCGAGCGCCGAGGTCGCCGCCTTGTAGACGGCGCCGGTCATCACGCCGGCCAGCCGCGACCCACCGGTGACGCCGGCGCGCGGGAAACGGGAGTCGCCCAGCTTCACCACCACGGTATCCGCCGGCACGCCGAGCGTTTCGGCGGCGGTCTGCGCCAGGATGGTGTAGGTGCCCTGGCCCATGTCGATCGAGGAGCTTTCGACCTCGACCGAGCCGTCGGCCAGGATGCGCACGATCGCCTCGCCATGGGCGCGCCGCACCGGGTAGGTGCCGGCGGCCACGCCCCAGCCGATCAGCTGGTTGCCGTCGCGCATCGAGCGTGGCTCGGGCGTGCGCCTCGCCCAGCCGAAGCGTTCGGCGCCCGTGGCAAACGCCTCGCGCAACTGCCTGGTCGACCAGGCTTTTTTCGCGTGCGGGTCCTGTTCGGCATAGTTGCGCAGCCGGATCTCCAGCGGATCGATGCCGATCTCGTAAGCGAGCTCGTCGATGGCGCATTCGATGCCGAAGGCCGAGGGGTTTTCGCCCGGCGCGCGCATGGCGCCCGGCACGACGGAATTGACCCGCACGACATTCTGACGGGAGGAGAAATTCTGCGTCGCATACATGATCGCGGTGACCGAGCCCAGCGGCTCGACCCACATGCCGTCGATCGAGGTCTCGTTGACGCCGCGATGGACGATCGACTGGATGACGCCGTCAAGGCCGGCGCCGATCGTCACCGTCTGGCGCGTCGCGGCGCGGCCGCCATAGCCGGTGAAGGTTTGCGGCCGGGTCAGCACCAGCTTGACCGGCCGGCTGAGCATCCTGGCCGCATAGGCGGCCACCGCGCCATGGCTCAGCGCCAGCGCCTTGGAGCCGAAACCGCCGCCGATATAGGGCGACACCAGCCGGACATTCTCGAACGGCACGGAAAACCATTCGGCATAGGTGCGGGCCATGCCGTCCAGCCACTGGCTCGGCTCCCACACCGTCAGGCGGTCGCCCTCCCAGCGCGCGATGAGGCCATGCGGCTCCATCGGCGCCTGGTATTCGCGCGGCGTGTTGTAGGCGGCGCAGATCCGCACCGGCGCGGCGGCGAAGGCGGCCGGCGCGTCGCCCCATTCCTTGGTCATGGCGTCGACCGGCATGCCGTCGCCGGCCTTGCCGTCGCTGAGGTCGACGATGGCCGGCGTCTCGTCATAGCTGACTTCGACCAGGGCCGCGGCGGCGACCGCCTGCTCGAAAGTCTCGGCGACCACCGCCGCGACATGCTGGCCGGAAAAGGTGATGTCGCGCGCCAGCGGGCAATAGGGCTTGTCGGGCGGCGGCGTGCCGAACCAGTCCGAGGCGGTCCGCAGGCCGATGATGGTGTCGGGCGTCAGGACCTTGAGCACGCCCGGGGCCGCCTCGGCCCGCGCGGTGTCGATCGCGCGCACCTTGCCGGCGGCGATCGTGCTGTCGACCAGCACGGCATGGACGAGCCCGTCGAGCTGCTGCTCGACGGCGTAGCGCGCGGCGCCGGTGATCTTGGCGGGGCCGTCGACGCGCGACAGCCGGCCACCGACGGCTTCGGCGAGCACCCCGTCGGACGCGTCGCCATGGCTCTTGATGTGAACGGTCATGGCGTCTCTCCCAGCTTGAGGATGGCGCGGGCGACGACGCGCGGCGCCAGTTCGATCTTGTAGCGGTTGGCGCCATGGTCGACGGCGCCTTCGACGGCAAGCAGGCTGGCGGCGCGGACGGCTTCCGGCTCCAGCACCTTCCCTTTCAAGGCGTCTTCCACGGCCCGTGCCCGCCATGGCCTGGTGGCGACGCCGCCGAGCGCCACGCGCAGGTCGCGGATGGTGCGCCCGTCGGCCTCGAACTCGATGCCGACGGCGGCGCTCGCGGCGGCGAATTCATAGGATTGCCGGTCGCGGATCTTCAGGTAGGTCGAGCGGCGGGCGGCGGCGGATGAGGGGATCTCGATGGCGGTGATCATCTCGCCCGGTTCGATGGCGTGTTCCCTGTCGGGGGTGGCGCCGGGCGCCAGGAAAAACTCATCCACCGAGGTCCGGCGCTCGCCGAGATGGATCATGGCGTCGAAGGCGATGAGCGCGGCGGCGAGATCGCCGGGATACATGGCGATGCAGGCTTCGCTGGTGCCGAGCACGGCATGCCCCCTTGTGACGCCGCCGATCGCCGAACAGCCGGAGCCGGGCTCGCGCTTGTTGCAGGCGGGGAAGTTGGCGGGATCGCGGAAATAGGGGCAGCGCGTGCGCTGCATCAGATTGCCGCCGATCGTCGCCATGTTGCGGATCTGCGCCGAAGCCGCCTGCCACAGCGCTTCGGAGACGGCGGGGAATTGGCTCTTGATGCCCGCATGATCGGCGACATGGCCCATCCTGGCCAGCGCGCCGATGGTGGCGCCGCGCTCGTCGACTTGGATCCGGTCCAGCCCCTTGAGATGGGTGATGTCGACCAGGCTATCGGGTTGCGCGACGCCGCATTTGGCGAGGTCGATCAGCGTGGTGCCGCCGGCCAGCAACTTGGCGCCGGGCAGGGCGGCGGCTTGCCTTGCGGCATCGATCGAGGCGGCGCGGACGTAGGAGAAATCCCTCATGACGCGGCCTCCAGGGCTGCCTGGCGGACGGCGGCGACGATGTGCGGGTAGGCGCCGCAGCGGCAGAGATTACCGGCCATGTATTCGCGGATCTCGTCATCCGAGCCGGCATGGCCCTCGCGGATGCAGGCCACCGCCGACATGATCTGGCCGGGCGTGCAGTAACCGCACTGGAAAGCGTCGTGCTCGAGGAAGGCAGCCTGCACGGGATGCGTTTCGCCCTCCCGTGCGAGCCCCTCTATGGTGGTGACGGCGCGGCCCTCGACCTGGGCGGCGAGGGTGAGGCATGCGAGCACACGCTCGCCGTCGACATGGACGGTGCAGGCGCCGCACTGGCCGTGGTCGCAGCCCTTCTTGGTGCCGGTCAGGCCGAGGCGGTCGCGCAGGGCGTCGAGCAGCGTGACGCGCGGCTCGAGCGCCAGGTCGTGACGATGGCCATTGATATCGAGATGAACAGGGATTGTTGTCTTGGTCATGGGCGTCTGGCTCCAGTTGCTTGACGCGAAGTCGTTTGAGATGGTTTCAGGACAAGCAAAGCACCGCGAACTCGCCGCATCTTCGACCTGTCGCGCCCTGTGCTATCGCTTCGGGCATATGTCGTCTGGGGAGCCGGCGAACGGCCCCCTGCTTGATGCGGACCTATTCGGTGAGCAGGTCCTCGATCCGGATCGGAAAGCGGCGCGGCCGCACGCCGGTCGCGTGCCAGACCGCGTTGGCGACAGCGCCGGCCGTGCCGGTGACACCGATCTCGCCAACGCCCTTGATGCCGAGCGCGTTGACGTGGGGGTCGTCCTCGTGGACCAGGATCGCCTCGACCGACGGCACGTCGGCATTCACCGGGACGTGGTATTCGGCGAGGTTGGCATTCTGGATCCGGCCCGAGCGCCGGTCGATGATCGCTTCCTCGTGCAGCGCGAAGGAGACGCCCCAGATCATGCCGCCATAATACTGGCTGCGCACCAGCCTGGGGTTGATGACCCGCCCGGCAGCGAAGGCGCCGACCAGCCGGGTGACGCGGACCTGCCCGAGATCCGGGTCGACCTTCACCTCGGCGAAGACGGCGCCATGGGCGTGCATGGCATAGGCTTCCAGCGATGCCGGGTCCGAGGCGGCCTTGCCGCTGCCTTCGATCTCCGTGAGACCGGCGCGCGTGAGGATATCGGCGTAGGTCTCGCCGCGGCTTTCATCGTCGCGGCGCAACAGCCGCCCGCCGCGCGCCAGCACGCCTTCATTGCCGGCGCCGAACAGGGGCGAGGCCTCGTCGGCGGTGGCGAGATCGGCGAGTTTCGCGATCACGGCCGCACCGGCATTGTGGATCGCCATGCCGGCGGTCGCCGTATGGCCGGAGCCGCCGGCAATGCCCGCATTGGGCAGGTCGGAACTGCCGGCCCTGAACTCGAGCCGGTCTATGTCCAGCCCCAGCCCGTCGGCGGCGATCTGGGCAAAGGCGGTCCAGGCGCCCTGGCCCATGTCCTGCGCCCCGGTTTCCATCAGTCCGCTGCCGTCGCTTTTCAGCACGGCGCGGGCTTCCGCCTGGAACATCAAGGCGGGGAACGTCGCCGTGCCCATGCCCCATCCGGTGAGGAAACCGTCGGCGTCGCGCATCAGCCGCGGCTGAAGCGGACGGCTCGCCCAGCCGAACGCCGCCGCCGCCTGTTCGTAGCATTCGCGCAGCGCCTTGGAGGAGAACGGCTTGCCGGTCATCGGCTCGACCTCGGCATAGTTCCGCAGCCGGAATTCCAGCGGATCCATGCCGCAGGCATGGGCCGCCTCGTCGATGGCGCTTTCCAGCGCGATCGAGCCGGTGGCCTCGCCGGGGGCCCGCATGAACAGCGGGGTGCCGGTGTCCAGCCGCACGGCATCGTGCGAGGTGGCGATGGCCGGGCTGGCATAGAGCGTGTGCGAGGCATCCGCCGCCGGCTCGAAGAAATCGTCGAACGTGCTCGACGTCGTCCTGGCGTGATGGTCGATCGCCGTCAGCCGGCCCTGGCCATCCATGCCCATGCGCAGCGTCTGGCGCGTCGGCGCGCGGTGGCCGACCGGTCCGTACATCTGCTCGCGCTGCAGCACCAGCTTCACAGGGCGACCGACGAGCCGCGCCGCCAGTATGCCAAGCACCTGGGGGCCCGAGATCATGCCCTTGGAGCCGAAGCCGCCGCCGAGAAACGGGCTGCGGATGTGGATGTCTTGCGGCGCGATGCCGAACAGGCCGGCAATGCGACCCTGCGCCATCGCGAGGCCCTGGCTCGGCGTGTCGATCGACAGTTTGTCGCCATCCCAGGCGGCGACGATCGCGTGCGGCTCCATGGCGTTGTGGTATTGGGCCGGCGTCTCGTAGGTCGCCTTGATCCGCGTCGCCGCCGATTTCAGGCCAGCCTCGACATCGCCCTTGTGCTGAACCGGCGGATTGCCGACGCCGACACCGCGCGGCACGAAGCTTTCGGCGTCGTCGAGGCCGACGCGCGCCGGCAGTTCTTCATAGCGCGGCGACAGCAGGGCGGCCCCCTCGGTCGCCGCCTCCAGTGTCTCGGCGATGACCACGGCGATGGTCTGGTTGGGGTAGCGGACGCCGTCATTCTGCAACAGGTCGAGCCGGAACATGAAAGGGTTGTCCTTGGCATCCGGATCGATGGCCAGCGCCGGCCGGTTCTGCGGCGTCATCACTTCGACCACGCCCGGGTGCGCCCTGGCCGCCTCGATATCGAGCGACAGGACTCGTCCGCGTGCGATGCTGGAGACGGCGAGCACCGCGTAGAGCATCCCTTCGGGATGGTTGTCGGCGGCATAGACCGCTCCGCCGGTGACCTTCAGAAATCCGTCGCGGCGGGTCAGCGGCTGGCCGATGCTGGAGCCCTGCCTGGTGTGGGCGGGCTGCTGGTTCAGGCTGAGTTCAAGCGTCATGGCGCGCTCCAGGAATGTTCGAGAACGGGGAGGCAGGCAAAGCAGGCATCAGAGCGGGTGTTCCAGCCAGGGCCGATTTCAGCGCCCTGACCACGATGCGGCGGGCAAGCTCGATCTTGAACGCATTGTCGCCGGAGGGGCTGGCGTCGGCCAGGGCGGCCTGCGCCGCGCGAACGAAGGTCGCCTCGTCGGCGTCGGCGCCCAGCAGCTCGGCCTCGGCCGTACGCGCCCGCCACGGCTTGGCTGCGAGGCCGCCCAGCGCCAGCCTGGCGGCGCGGATCTTGCCGCCTTCCACGACAAGGGCGGCGGCCGCCGAAACCACGGCGAAGGCATAGGAGGTGCGTTCGCGCACTTTCAGGTAACGGGCGTTGGCGGCGAAGGAGGCGGCTTCGGCCGGCAGGCGCACGGCGACGATCAGGTCGCCGGGCTCCAGCGCGTTCTCACGCTGTGGCGTGTCGCCGGGAAGCCGGTGGAATTCCTCCAGCGTCACGTGGCGCCGGCCCTCCTTGCCCTCGATCTCGACCACGGCGTCGAGTGCGACCAGCGGCACGCAGAAGTCGGACGGATGGGTGGCGATGCAGGCGTCGCTCCAGCCCAGCACGGCGTGCAGGCGGTTCTCGCCGCCAAGCGCCGCGCAGCCGGAACCGGGTTCGCGCCGGTTGCAGGCGCTGGCGGTGTCGTAGAAATAACTGCAGCGGGTGCGCTGCAGCAGGTTGCCGCCAACCGTGGCGGCATTGCGAAGCTGCGCCGAAGCGCCCGACAGCAGCGCTTCCGCCACCGCCGGATAGGCCTTGGCGAAGGCCGCGTCATGGGCGAGATCGGCATTGCGCACCAGCGCGCCGATGCGCAGGCCGCCATCGTCCAGCGCTTCGATACGGCTGAGTTCCGGCAGCCGGGATATGTCGACGATCCGCTCCGGGCTGGTGACGCCGCCCTTCATCAGGTCGAGCAGATTGGTGCCGCCGGCGAGATAGGCCGAACCCGGCTCGGCCGCCGCCGCGATGGCGTCGGGGATGGTGGTTGGCCTGATGTAATCGAAATCCCTCATGCCGCGGTCCTCCGGTCGGTCTTGGCCATGTTTTCCTGGGCTTCCAGCACGGCTTCGACGATGCCGCCATAGCCCGCGCAGCGGCACAGATTGCCGCTCAACCCCTCGCGGATGCGTTCGGGATCGTCGCCGGCCTGTCCTTCGGCGATGAGGCCGAGCGTGCTCATGATCTGGCCGGGCGTGCAGAAGCCGCACTGGAAGCCGTCATGGGCGATGAAGGCGGCCTGCACCGGATGCAGCTCTCCGCCACGGGCGACGCCTTCGATGGTCAGGATTTCGGCGCCGTCATGGCTGACCGCCAGCGCCAGGCAGGAATTGACGCGCCTGCCGTCGACCAGCACCGTGCAGGCGCCGCACTGGCCGCGATCGCAGCCCTTCTTGGTGCCGGTGAGA